>CAYJHB010000038.1:7790-10440 GCA_964370105.1 uncultured Muribaculaceae bacterium
GCAGCTATAGAACCAATGATTCCTATAGATAAAATAGTTATAATAATACCATTTAAAATAGTTCTTTGTGTTTTATTAGATTTAGTCTTTTTTAATAATTTAGAAAATAAGATAATTAATCCTATTCCCGCAATTAATATTAAAGTTACTGGTATACCAAATAAAATGGCAAATAGAGTTATTAATAAAACAATAATACCTGCCAGTAATGTTTCTCTTCTTTTTGCTTGAATACTTTTCTTTTTAGTTGGTACTTTTTTAGTTGTTTTTACCACCTTTGTTTTATTTGTACTACTTTTCTTTTTTGTAGCCATTGTTTACCTCCATAAGATCAATGAACTCTAAATAATCTATTCGTGGTTCATATTTATCTTTTATTAAATGTCCATTTTCTTCGAAATAAGAAAGTGGAATAGATACTCTTTTATTTTCATTGATAAAGTCAATTAATTTTTTCCCTGATAATATAAAAGTTTTATTTAGTGCTTTGAAGCGTACAATTATAAAACATATTCCCTGTTCATCATAAACGTTATTTAGATGTTCTATTTGATGAGTATGAATGTTACTTAGTGGAAAAGATGTTTTGTTGATAGTTTCTTTAGCTTCAAAATCAATATAATGTCCTTGATATATACCGTTATAATCAGTAGTAGATGGCATTTCAAAGAAAGCTTCTTTGATAGTGGCTTTATTTCTAGATGGATAGTCTACTTTTGTTATTTTAACGGGTGTAGGCTTTTTATATATATATGCTTTTTTAATTCTTTTATAATAATCATTGGTAAGATTTAAATCGGTTTCTAAGCTCATTCCACGGTTTTTGTAGTCGATAATCTTACTGTGATTTTTACTTTTTGTACCTGTTGGGTATTTCATTAAATCACCTATCTAAAATTATATCATAGGCTAGTATTTTTTTCTAGGGGTAATTTATTGTCTTTGTTTGTCGAAAGTGATGAAATTTATCTAAATATAGTTTATATTGTAGGAGAGGTGATAATATGAATGTGTTAGATGTGATTTTAGTACTTAATAAGATGATTTATAATACGAAGACTATTATGATAGAACAAAAAATAGATAAGATTAGGAATAAGAAATGGTAGTTGTATTGTATAGGTTGAAATTTTATGTTATACTTTGCCTATAAGTGATCAGGGAGATAAAAAAATGGAAATATTGGATGCTTTAAGACAAGTAAAGGATGATGAAGAATTAAGTTCTTTTATTACTAAAATGTTTGATGATATTGAAACTTCTATAGGAGATTGTCGAAATGATTTATTTGGGCATCGTTACTTAGCTGTTTTAGGTAAATTATACGAAATTATCGGAATCGATGATAAAGTAAATAAAGACTTTAATAATTTAGCGCTTTTGGAAACTAAATTGGAGTTAGAATGTTATAAAAAAATGAGAAAATGTATGATAAAAAGTGATATGTTAGATTTTGAAGTGCTTACATCGCTTATCTATATATTTTCAACAATTACTGCAGGTAGGGAGAAACGTGCTAAGCATATTAGTGGAACTTATACTGAAAATAGTTTAGGAAGTAAAGGAATATCTTTTTATGCGATAGAAACTATTAATAATTATGATTCTTATATTCCACATGAAGAAAAAGATTTAAAAGAGTCTTTAGCTACAGTTATAAACTATACAAAGAAACCACTTGCAAATAAAACTGGGATTGACAAATAAGGGTTTTTTTGAGAAAATAAAGAGTATAAGGGATTGGTGATTTACTAATGTATGAGAATAAAATTAATCTAGCACCGCAGGATATTTTAGAAAAAGAATTTAAAATAGATACTAGAGGGTATAGGTTAAAAGAAGTTGATCAATTTTTAGATTTAATTATTGGTGATTATGAACAATTTTTTCAAATTATTAAATCATTGGAAAAAGAAAAAGAGCAATTATTAGAAGAAATTTTACGATTGAAGCAAGAAATTAGAAATGTAAAAGTTAATATGGAAATTGCTAGAGAAGATGATAAGAGTGAAACTACTAATATAGATGTATTAATGCGTCTTGCTCAACTTGAGAAAATAGTTTACGGAAATGATGAATAATTTTAAGGCAAACGCTGTATTTTTAGAATATAGAGGAAAGTCCATGCTCACAAAAACTGAGATGTTTTTAGTGTTCGTGCATAGGGAAAAAATAACCTATGGTAGAGAAATCTAACGGCGAAGAAATTGACTAAGTTTTAGGATATGTCAAGAGTATTCATAAAGTGCCACAGTGACGATATTTTAGAGAAATTTAAAAGTGAAACGATGGTAAACCCCGCGAGTGAGAAACCCAAAATTGGTAGGGGAGCTTCAATGAAGGAATTTGAACGGATTTGAGGACTAAAGTAATTTAGTAGATAGATGTTTGTCGCCTAGTAATAGGAACAGAACATGGCTTATTTAGAATTATTTATTAATAATAGAGGTGTTGATTTGAAAGATTTAGGAGAGTATTTAAAAGAGTGTCGTGTTAACCATGGTGTTAGTATTGAAGAAGCATGTTCGGATTTAAATATGGAAGAGATGCATTTGGAAAATATTGAATTAGGAAATATTCGTGCTTTCAAAGATGTTTATATATTAAAAGATTATATTATTGCTTATGCTAAATATTTAGGACTTGATTC
>CAYJHB010000039.1:0-9312 GCA_964370105.1 uncultured Muribaculaceae bacterium
TCTTCTAGGTCAATATAATAAAATAAGTTCATAACCTGTTTATAATACGTGCCATTTATGATTTAAGGCGAAACATTTCGTTTATATAATTTAACTAACTAGAAATAGTTAGTTTTTTAGTGTATAATATTTTCAGGTGGTTTTATGAATTTAGTTAATTGTTTATTTTTGATGAATAATCTATCAGATGAAAATTTAAAATCTATTATTTTGGAGGTTTTTGGAAGTATAAAATTAAGTGAAATAATAATTAATAAAGACAAAGATGATCTGATATTGGCTAATTTTGATTATAATACTTTACAATTGCAAGTGAATATAAACAGTATAATAGAGTGTTCACAAAATCATTTTGTTTATGAATATTTATCTGATTATGAAAAAAAATATATGCTATTTATTGAACTATTATTAACTTTGTATCATGAAAAGAGACATGCTTATCAATTTTTGCATAGTGGAGATAATTCAATTTTAAAAAAAATTATTAAATTAAGATTAAGTATGTATAAAATAGAAGTAGATAAAGTAAATAATGAAGATATATCAGAAGATGAAAAAGTTGATTTGTTAGAATTATTAGATGAAATAAATTATGAACATTTAGTGAAATATTCAAGCACTGCTCCTCAAGAAAAAGATGCAGAGTATTATGCATTTTATAAGATAAAGTTATTACTTGAATCACAACGAAATATAATGCATAATTTATATGACTATGCATCCTGGGGGTTATATAATTCATTATTATGTGGATATGATGATGCTATCTTTCCGTTTAAAGAATATTTCACAACTTTAGGATCATATAATATTTGTGCTAGAGAAAAAATTGATGTTAATATTTCAAGTCAAAAATTAAATTTAGACGGAGTTATTTTTGATATCAGTGCTTATACTGTAGAAGACAGAATGAAGTTAGGTTTGCCAATAGAAAATCATGAGTTTCAAAGAATTAAAAATCGTTTACTAAGTACTAACACATATTGGAGAGAATTTTATAAAGAAAATAAATAAAATATAGAAAATTTCCAATTTTAAAAAAATTATACATTTCACATAAGAGCTATGATATAATTAATTTAGAAATTACTTAGGTATATTTTCCAAACGGCCTCTACGGGGGTGCCATTTAAGTAAATCAAACTAACTAGAAATAGTTAGTTTTTTAGTGTATACTAATTAAGTAGAAAGAAGGCAGAATATATGATAGAAGAAGTGGAAATAACTGCACAAATTAAATGTGAATATGACATTTTAGTAAAAATATTAGAAGAAAAAGGGTTTAAACAAATTGATGATTATATATTACATGATTATTATATGATAAATAAAAATATAAATATTCAAGAGTATAAACCATTAGAGCTTTTAAAAAAATGTATTCTGGTTAGAAATGTAGATAATTCAACGAAAGAATTGTTGTATAAATATAAAGAATATGATGACAATGAAAATATTATTAAACAAGGAAAAGTTAAATGCCCGATTGAAGATATTAATAAAGCAATAAATTTTATGGAGGCAATAGAATATCAAAAGATTATTGAAATATATGACCATATAACAGTATATAGTGATGGAAATTTAGAATTAGCAATTCAGAAAGTAAATGATAAATATATATTTATAGAATATGAATCAGTTGATATTCCTGCTAGTGAAATGATAGAAACATTAAAAAAATACAATTTACCAATAGAAGGAGATAATTATTTTGTAAAGAAAGCGGAGATAATTCTAAAAGAAACAATGACTCAATAATACTTCATAACTCGTTTATAATACGTGCTATTTTTTTGAAATTATAAGCTAACTAGAAATAGTTAGTTTTTTTTGTATCATTTGAAAATTAATAATGTATTAGTAAATGTATATTACAAATGAAGTTGCTATAATTTACAATGCAACGGAAAAAGAGTGAAAACAAATCTAGGTTTCCCTAGATTTTCTATTCTTAAAATTCATATTCGTTTTGTTGGTTAATTTTTGCTTCAATCAATTTAGTAATTATATTAACTACTTCATCAATAGTTTTATCACTTGAGTCTATATAGGTAGCATCATCTGCCATTATTAAAGGAGAATGCTCTCTTGTCTGATCAAGTCTACTTCTTTCCTTAATATTTTCAAATATCTCATCATAATTACATTCAATACCCATTTTAATATTCTGATCATATCTTCTTTGTGCTCTTATTTCTAAAGAAGCATCTAAAAATATTTTAACTTGAGCATTAGGAAAAATTTTAGTACAAATATCTCTACCCTCAATAACTATATCAGTATCTTTATTGATGTGTCTTTGAATTACTGTAACTCTATCTCTTACATGAGAGTTAGCAGCAATCCTAGGAACTAATTCATCAACTTCCATAGTTCTAATTTCTTTTGTAACATCTTCATCATCTAAGAAGACTTCAAATATACCATTAGAGCTCTTAAATCTAATATCGATTTTCACTAATAAATCTAATAGCCTAGTCTCATTAGTTTCATCAATACCACTTCTAAGACATTTAAGTGCAACTGCTCTATACATAGCCCCCGTATCAATATAAATATAATTTAATTTTTGTGCTATCATCTTAGCAGCAGTTCCTTTACCTGAACCAGCAGGTCCATCAATCGCAATAATATAAGCCATAAACACCTCCGAATTACTAATATTATTTCAATATAAAACTAACTTCTTCAAGTTAGTTAATATCGATAAAAGCAAAAAAAGAAGGTGTTTATTAAAAGAATTATCTTCATACACAACACCTCCTTAATAAAATTATAGCATGTATATGTTTCTATGTATATGGTATAAAAGTCAAAAAAATAAAATAACAGGAAACTAATTTTTCATGCTATAATTAAATCAAGGAGTACATATGGAATTACTAGATATATATGATGAACAAGGAAATTATTTAGGAACAGAAGATAGAAAGGTAGTACACGAAAAAGGATTATGGCATAAAACAGTACATTGTTGGCTATATGACAAAGAAGGAAATATTTTCTTTCAAAGAAGAGCAGACAGAGGAACTCTATATACAACAGCTTCAGGTCATGTCTCAGCCGGAGAAACAATTAAAGAAGCATTTGGTAGAGAAATTTATGAAGAATTAGGATCTAACATTGATTATGAAAAAGCAGAGTTTTGTAGTGTAGTAAACTTCGTAATGGATAGAAAACTAAAAGATAATAGTGTTTTCAAAGACAGAGCATTCTCTAATATTTATGTTTATAAATATGATCAAAAATATGACTTTAATTATGATAAAGAAGAAGTTAGTGAATTAGTAAAAGTAAATGCACTAGAGGCAAAGGACTTATTCATAAAAGAAGAAGGAAGTATTAAAGGAGAAGTTATAGCTTTAGAAAAAAACAAACTAACAGTTACTAATAAAGAGATTAAATTTGATGAATTTTTAGTTAATGAACATGAGACTGCGCTATCTAAATATCAAGATGTATTGGATAAAGTGATAGAATTAACTAATTATCAAAACTAATAAATTATAAACTGGAGTAAAAATGAAAGAATTATTTAATAAGAAAAAAATATTAATAATAATCATATTAACAATAATCGTTCTATCAATAACTGGTGTACTTATTGCCTTTAATTATTCAATATCTAAAACGGATAAAGAAATAGTAGAAGAAGAAAAGTACAACAATGATAAAGAAAATACAAATCAAACTGAGACTGAACCAGAGTCAGAAATTACAACAGAAGAAGATAAAACAGAAGAAGAAGAAATTAAAGAAGAGAATCAAGACAAAGAGCATTCAAATACAATTGATAAAGAACAAGAAAATACAAATAATACTCCAGATAAACCACAAGAAGAACAACAAAAAGAAGAAATAGAAGAGATCCCCCAAGAAATAGAGCCTCCAATTGTAGAAACTTATCAAACTAAGAATACTGCACTAGCACAAGAAATAATTGACTTATATCGTGTTTCGGTTCTATATGATAGTAAAGCATTTTATACTGAAAATGGTATAAGTGCAACCAAAACAACTGAAGTAGATGGTGAAGCAGTAAATAAAACATTAATAGCTATCAAAAGTGCACTTCAAAACATTCCACAAAGTATTTTAGATACTATGCGTTTAGACAACGGATATAGTATTCATATTTTAAAACAATTGCCAGGAGGACAATCAGGATTAGCAGTTTTTTCGCCCTATGGAAGTCAAAGAATGATAATTGATTCAGATCTAACTCTAACGGAGAGAATTGTTTATCATGAAACTTTTCATTTGATGGAAAGATATATATATCATAAGAATGGACAAGCCAATGCATTTACTAACTGGGAAAAATACAATCCAGTAGGATTCACTTATGGTGGAGGAGGATCAACTTATACAAGTTATGATAAAGCAACAAATAAAGAACAAATAGCTTTTGTTTCAGTTTATGCCAAAACTAGTGATATGGAAGACAGAGCAGAACTATTTGCAGATTTAATGTTTAGAACAAGAAAATATGATTACATGAATGAAGGATATGCCACAAATGAAAAAGCAAAATATCTAGATCAAGTAATAGATCAATATTTTGGTAACATACCAGGAGCATATTGGGAAAGATGGATAACTAGATAAGGAGTATAATCATGAAAAAAACAGTGATAATAATTTTAGTATTGATTCTTACTTTAATAATTCCCTTTCTACTTAATAAGAAAGAAGAAAATAATCCAGAAAATAATTATCAAAAGATAACAATAGAAGAAATGTATAAAATAATAGATAATGGTCTCATAATAGATGTTAGAACAAAAGAAGAGTATCAAGAAGGATATGTTAAAAATAGTATCAATATACCGTTAGATACTATTAATATGATAGAAAAAGAGATATCAGATAAAACAACACAGGTATTTATATATTGCCGAAGTGGAGTTAGAAGTAAAGAAGCAACAGAAATATTATTGAAGAAAGGTTATACTAATGTCTATGATATTGGTGGTATTTTAGATATGAATATTGAATTAGTAAAATGATAAGAGAAATAAAAAAGTCAAAGTATCAAATAATGTGTTTTAGTCCGACTGGTAATACACTATATTTAGCGAATCATTTAAAAGAAAAACTTAAATGTGATGTAATAGATGTGAGAGAAAATATTTACACGGATCATTTAATCATAATGAGTTCAGTTCATGCTTTCAAAGTACCACTATTTTTAAAAGAAAAAATAAAAAATATCAACAAACTAAGTATTATAGCAGTTGGTTGTAATGTTAGTTCGATTAATAAAGCAGCAGCAACTCATCTTTTGAAAAAAGCAAAAAAAGAAAACATAGAATTGATGACATATAAAATACTTGCTATGCCATTAACAATTGTTAAAAAGTTTGATTTAAATTATGGTAAAAAAATAATAGATGAATCACTAAGAGATATAAATATTATTGCCAATAATATCCATAATAATAAAAAGGATATATTAAAAGTTCCGCTTTCAGCAAGAATGCTTACACCAGTACATTATATAGAAAGTTTTTTTGTTAAGTTATTTGGTTTAGAATTATATGCTAATAAAAATTGTATAAAATGTGGTACATGTGTTAAAGATTGTCCTAAAAAAAATATAAAAATGAAACAAAAGCCTAAATTTGGATTAAATTGTATGTTATGTATGCGTTGTATCTACAGATGTCCAACTAAAGCTATTCACCCAAGAATATCTAAATTCATAGAAATAGATAATTATAACTTAGAAGAGTATACAAAATAATAAAGAGAATAAGTGTGTTCTTTTTTTTATAATATCGTATTAAAAAAAAAGTTTACAATAAAATTAACATTTGATATACTTATATAGAATAGTAGAGGAAAGTATTGGGTAGACTAATATGTAGGTGAGTAGTGAAAACAAAAAAAATAGCATTATCAATACTATTGTGTTTAGCATTAATTGTATGGGGTGTAACAGTAGCATACGCAAGCATGACTGTAACTTTAAACTTCGGTGGTACAACTTATGTAACAGCAAGTTCTTGGAACATAGGATTTAGTAACTTAGCACAAACAGATTTATTTAATGCAACTGAAAATCAATCACCTACTATAACAGGAAATGTGGCTAGTATAACAGGTTTCAATATTACTTATAATGGATTAAATGCAACCGTTGAATATGAATTTGATGTAGTAAATAACGGAACATTTAATGCTGAAATAGATATTGTTCAATTACTAACACCTACATGTACAGGAACAGGTACTGATGCTGATAAAACAGCAGATGAAAATCTTGTGTGTTCAAACTTTGTACAACAATTAAGTTACACTGACGGAAGTACTGTACAAATTGGAGATAGTCTATCATCAGGAGAAACTAGGAGAATGAGACTACGATATACCTATACTACAGATAGTAAACCAAATGAGACAGTTAATATAACTGGCTTAGGGTTGAATATAATTTATATTCAAAATTAAAAGAAAGAGGAAAAAAATGAAAACAGAAAGACAAATCAGAACATTAGTAATGATCGCCATTTTCGTAGCGGTAGGAGGATTATCATTAGGATTCGCTGCTTTTAGCCGTACATTAACAATTGGAGGGGAAGGACAAGTAACATCTTCAAGATGGAATATTCAATTTGCTAACCTAGGAACAGTATCAACAGTTGGAGAAGCTGAAGAAACAGCAGCACCACAATTAAATGGAACTACAGCTATTCAAGGATACGAAGTAGTGTTAAAAGTACCAGGAGATTCAGTTTCATATGAGTTCGATGTACAAAATACAGGAACCTTCGATGCTGAAGTAGCTTCATTTACACTAGGAACAATTACATGTGTAGGAACAGGAGCTAATGCAACGACAGATGCTGCTAACTTATGCCCAAATATATCACACACTATTACATATGCAGATGGTTCAGCAATTCAAGAGGGAGATTTATTAGCAAACACAACAGGAAGTGCTAGATTAAAGTTAACACTTACTTATAGCGCAGCAACAACCGAAGCAAACTTACCTACAGATGTAGTTACAATTACAGTTGGAACAACAACATTAATATACGATCAAGCATAGTGAAATAGACAAATAAAAGTACAAGTATGTACTTCTTTTGTCTATATAAATTAAAAAATAGAAGGTGATAATATGAAAAGAAGCACTATTATATTGTTGCTAATCGAAATAATAATGGTATTTATTCTAACTGTAAATACAATCTTTATTAAAGAAAGTAATACTTTTATCATTATTAGTTTTTTAATTGCTATATTTTTAACTATAAAATTAACGATAGGTTTTGAACGAGATAAAAATCGATATCGAAAAGAAATGTCGATGAATATTGTCATTTATACAGTATCATATCAATTGATAGTATATATCATAGGAATATTTCTAGGTTTCACTAAAAATGTATATAGTTTAGAACCATTAACCATATTAACAAATATACTACCAGTAGTACTTCTTATAATAGTATCAGAAGTATTAAGATATGGTTTAACTAAAAAAATAGGTCCAACTAATAAATTTTTATTACTGGGAGTTACAATTATATTTACATTATTAGATATAACATTAAAAACGGGAACATTTGATTTAAGTAATGGAAAAGACTTAATTACTCTTTCGTCACTTATCATCTTACCTAGTATAGCTAATAATATATTACTAACATATTTAAGTAGTTCATATGGATATCTTCCTAATATATTATATAGATTAATTATGGAAGCTAGCATTTTCCTAGTACCAATTATTCCAAACTTAGGAGATTACTTAAGTGCTATCTTACTATTTATTTTTCCATTAATAGTTTTATATTTTACAAGAAACTATTTATTAAAGAAAAGTGTTAAAGAAGAACCATTTGTCAAAACAATAAAAAATGAAAAAGTAAGTATACTTAATCGAATTATAACAATAATTCTAATTATTTTGATGTTATCAATGGTGGCACTTACAAGTGGAATATTCAAAATATATTCCATTAGTATTGGTTCAGGGTCAATGGAACCAGAATTAGATGTTGGTGATGTTGTAGTTATCTCTAAAACTAATGAACAAGAAATAGAAGAATTAGAAGTGGGGGATATCTTGGTTTTTGAACATACCAATAAAATTGTTGTACATCGTATTATAGAAATAAATAGAGAAGAAGAAGACACTAAATTTATAACTAAAGGAGACAATAACTTTACTCAAGACAGTTGGTTTGTAACCAAAGATATGATTGTTGGGAAAGTTCTTTTCAAAATCAAGTATATCGGTTATCCAACAATCTGGTTAAATGAAAATATATAAGGAGGAAATTGATGCAAAACAAAAGAAAATATAATGGAAATAACAAAACATTTGATGTGAAAAATAAAAATATACGATTAAGAAAAAGAATGTATGCTATATTCTTAATTTTCCCTACTATCATATTTTCAGTAATAAGTTACTTCTTATTTGTAACATCATTCACTTTTAGACAAACAACTAATACGATTAATTATAATGAAATAGGAAATGTCTCATATAAAGTATATTTAAATGAAAATGATTATTATGATGTGGAATATATAGAAAATGATATGAATGTAATTGCTAACTTAATATCTAATATCGTAATTGACTATAATTATGAAATTCATTCAACAGAAAATCTTAATTACAAATATGATTACGAAATACTAGCTCATCTAGAAATTTTTGATCAACAAGATAAATTAATTTATGAACGTGATGATATATTACAAGAAAAAAAACTTGAATCTATCGTCGACAATAGTTTTAAAATCACCCCACAAGCTGTGATAGATTATAAAACATACGATGATTATGTTTCAGCATTTAAAAAAGACTACAGTCTAATAACTACTAGTCAATTAACAGTAACTATGAATGTAAATGTCGAAGGTACAGATGAAAATGTAACAGAACCGTTAGATAATGAATACAATATGTCGATTGTTATACCATTAAATGAGAAAACAATTGAAATAAGCAATAACGGAGAAGGTTTAAATAACTCATCAACACTTAGTTCTCAAATTGATAATGGAATAACAGATTTACCATTCTTTATTTTATCAGTAGTATCTGCACTAGTAGCTTTAATATTTCTAATTTTAAGTATTTATATTCTTTTTAAAGTAACTAAGAAAAAAGATATTTACACAAAAACTGTTAATAAATATTTAAGAGAATATGATCGTATTATAATTACTAGTAAACAACCAGACTTAGATGAAAGCAATTATATTAATAAAATCAGAGTAATGAGTATTGAAGAATTAATAGATGCTCATGATATTACAAAAAAACCTATTATATAT
>CAYJHB010000039.1:9322-10430 GCA_964370105.1 uncultured Muribaculaceae bacterium
TTTGTCATAATATCGGATGATACATTGTATAAATTAACAATTTCTAAAGTATATTTAGAAAATCCAGAGAATAAATAAAATAAAAAATCTACTCAAAAGTAGATTTTTTTAATTACAATTATAATTAACAATACTCATTAAATACAAAGGCACAGTCTCAGCACGTAAAATATTATCACCTAGAGTAATAGGAATAAAACCATTCTCAATTAAAAACTTTTCCTCTGTATCATCAAAACCACCCTCAGGACCAATAATAAAAACAACCTTTTCATTTTTATCAATAGGGAATATTTTTTGAATAGAAAAATTTTTTTCCACAGTACTACAAATATATTTATCACCCTCAAAAGCAACTATGGCCTTCAAAGAAGTTACATTATGCACAACAGGAATAGATAAACGCTTAGATTGTTCACTAGCTTCTTTACAAATCTTTTGCCATCTATCAATTTTTTTTTCTTCTTTACCAGTCGTTTTAACAACGGACCTAATAGCTTCAAAAGGAATAATTTCACTTACACCCAACTCAGTAGCTTTCTGTAAAATAAAATCCATCTTTTGTTCTTTTAATAAAGGAATAGCTAAGACAACGTTAGTTACAACTTCACTTTCTTTAAGTTCCTCAATGATTTCAACTTTTACATCACCTCGTATTTTTGCAATAAACAATGTATAGTTAAAGACAACCTCAATCAAATCATCTTGCTTCATTCTCATAACTTTATAAATATGATAAAAATCATCATTACTTAAATATAAAAAATTATTTTCTCTTTTATTTGAAAAATATCTTTGCATTTCAATCACCACCTAAATTATATCATAGAAATATCATCAAGTATCATTTAATTAATAGGTATTAATATAATTAAATATGTTATAATAAAGTGAAAGGAAAAATTAAATGTTAGAAATAAAAAAAATAAGTAAAAGTTATAAAACAGGTGATTTTGAGCAACATGCCCTAAAAAGTGTTTCACTGAATTTTCGTAAAAGTGAATTTGTTGCTATCCTAGGACCATCTGGAAGTGGTAAAACTACCTTACTAAATATCATTGGAGGATTAGATAGATATGATTCTGGTGACTTAGTAATTAATGGGGCT
>CAYJHB010000040.1:0-10406 GCA_964370105.1 uncultured Muribaculaceae bacterium
TAGGTGGAGCTAATAAATCAATGGATTTTGGTAAGAGTAAAGCTAAATTAAGTGGTGAAAAGAATAAAGTTACTTTTGCTGATGTTGCTGGTCTTAAAGAGGAAAAAGAGGAAGTTAAAGAACTTATTGATTTCTTGAAAAGTCCTAAGAAATTTCAAAGATTAGGTGCAAGAATTCCAAAGGGTGTATTATTAGTTGGTCCACCTGGAACTGGTAAAACTTTACTTGCTCGTTCTGTTTCTGGTGAAGCTAATGTTCCTTTTTACTATATAAGTGGTTCTGACTTTGTAGAACTATTTGTTGGTGTAGGTGCTAGTAGAGTTAGAGATATGTTTAAAGAAGCTAAGAGAAATGCACCGTGTTTAATATTTATTGATGAAATAGATGCAGTTGGTCGTCAAAGAGGAAGTGGTATTGGTGGAGGTCATGATGAACGTGAGCAGACATTAAATCAATTACTTACTGAAATGGATGGTTTTGGTGCTAATGAAGGTATTATTATTATTGCTGCTACTAATAGACCAGATGTATTAGATCCTGCGTTATTAAGACCGGGTAGATTTGATAGACAAGTTACTGTTAATTTGCCTGATATTAAGGGGCGTGAGGAAATACTTGCTGTTCATGCTCGTAATAAAAAATTAAAATCTAGCATTACATTAGAAAATTTAGCAAGACGTACTCCTGGTTTTTCTGGGGCAGATCTTGAAAATTTATTAAACGAAGCAGCATTGCTTGCTGTTAGGAGAAATAAAGATGCTATTTCTATGAGTGAAATAGATGAAGCTACTGATAGAGTATTAATGGGTCCTGCTAAGACTTCTCGTAAGTATAGTGAAAACGATCGTAAGTTAGTTGCTTATCATGAAGCTGGACATACTGTGTTAGGTCTTAAGTTATCACATGCGCATGATGTTCAAAAAGTTACTATTATTCCACGTGGTAATGCAGGTGGTTATAATATGATGGTTCCTAGTGAAGAAAAAATTAATGCTACTAAGACAGATTTAATAGAAGAAATTACAGGTTTACTTGGTGGACGTGTAGCTGAAGAAATTGAATTCAAAGAAGTAACAACTGGTGCACATAATGACTTTAGCAAAGCTACTAAAATTGCACGTGCTATGGTTACTGAGTATGGTATGAGTGATTTAGGACCTGTTCAATTAGAACATCAAGATGGAAGTGTATTCTTAGGTAGAGATTACACTAAGACACGCCATTTTTCTAATGAAGTTGCTCATGAAATTGATTTAGAAGTACGTAAAATAATTGATGGGTGTTATAAGAATGCTACTAATATTATCAAAGAGAATAAAGATTTACTTGATTTGATTTCTAATACTTTACTAGAGTATGAAACTCTTACAAAAGAACAAATTGATTATTTAGTGGAAAATGGTAAGATGATGGAAGAGGATGAGGATATGAATCTTGAATCGATGTCTGTTACTAAGCTAAGAGAGTTGGCAAAAGATAAAAATATCAAGAATTTTTCAAAATTATCTAAGTCGGAATTATTGAAAGAATTAGAAAAGTAATTGCTTTTCTTTTTTTTTTATGGTATAAGATAAGGAATAAATGGAGGTGTAGTAGTGGGAGATAAAGAAAGTAAGAAAGCAGTAGTAAATTTTTTGTATGTTAAGAATTTTTCAGGGAGTAACTTAGTTCTAAATAAAGATAAAAAGGGTTTGCCAGCGGAGTATTATGTGTTTGGTGCGACAGAAGAAGAAGTGGAAAATACTATTAATGAAAAGCATCTATGTTCTTTTTGTTCTATGGATAGTTTTTTTAAATGTCCTAAAGTCATTGCAGGTTCAGCTAGTGACGATAAAGATTTTTTTGAGTATGATTATAATTTTATTTTAGATATGTCACATGTAGTTGCAGTAAGGGAAAGTAATATTTTAAATAGAGTAAGTATTAGTAAAATATCAAAAATGCTCGATAGTGGAATGTCACCTGAAGAAATTAAGTTTGGAATATACAATTTTGAAGTTGTACAAAAATTTGTTGAAGAAAACGAAGAATCTGTGAAGAATTTTATATATGATGCTTGTAGCATTTTTAAAATAATGATTGAACAATGGAGACATGATGAATTTTATCCATATATTTCAAAAGATTGTTTTTTTAATGAAATGATGCAACATAATAAAATGTTTGATTATGATTCGAAAAGTTTTATAGTAAATAACTGTACTAACTTTACAAAAGAATCGCAAAAACAAATAAAGCGAAAAATAAAATAATAAGTTTAGGAAGAATAGAATGTGGTATATAGATAACGTATGTATAAGAAATAAAATAGTTTTGGCTCCTATGGCAGGTGTTGGTAATAATTCATTTCGTAAAATAATTAAAGAAATGGGTTGTGGATTAATTTATGCTGAAATGGTTAGTGATAAAGCAATTGTTTATCAAAATAAGAAAACAATAGATATGTTGTATATGGAAGATATAGAAAGACCTTTAGTTCAACAGATATTCGGTAGTGATGTAGAATCTTTTGTCGAAGCTGCAAAGTATGTTGAAGAGACTATGAAACCGGATATTATTGATATCAATATGGGATGTCCAGTTCCTAAAGTTGCGCAAAGAGCACAGGCTGGATCTGCTTTATTGAAAAATCCTGCTAAAATTAGAGAAATTGTAAGTGGAGTGGTTAATGCTGTTTCTACGCCTGTTACAGTTAAAATAAGAAGTGGTTGGGATAGTGATAGTATTAATGCTACTTTGGTTGCTAAAATATGTGAAGAAGCGGGTGCTAAAGCTATTTGCGTTCATGCTAGAACTAGAGCTCAAGGTTATAGTGGTAAAGCTGATTGGGGTATAATAAAAGCAGTTAAGGAAGCTGTTTCGATTCCAGTTATTGGTAATGGAGATGTTAAAAGTCCTGAGCTTGCTAAAAAGATGATTGATGAGACTGGGTGTGATGCTGTTATGATTGGTCGAGCTACACTTGGTAATCCATGGTTAATAAAGCAATGTGTTGATTATTTAGAGATAGGTAAATATGATGATAATATATCTGCTTTAGAAAAGGCCAGTATGACACTTAAACATTTACTTTATTTAAAAGAGATAAAAGATGAGAAAGTAGCTGTTTTAGAAATTAGAAATCATCTGGCATGGTATTTAAAGGGATTACCTAATGCATCAGAAATTAAAAATAAAGTCTATCAAACTAAGGATATTAATGCTATAATTGATATGTTAAAGAAATATATTATTTTTATAGAAAAAGGGGAATAGAATGAAAGCGTATTTTTTCCAAAGAGTGTTTGCTTATGCTATTGATATTATAATTGTATCAACTATATTAGCTATTATTGCTGCTATAGTACCGGTTAGTGATAATTATCATAATTTAGTAGAAGAGCAAACGGTTCTTACAGAGTCATATTTAAATCAAGAAATAGAAGCGGAAATTTTTGTAGAAAGAAGTACAGTTGTTAATTACGACTTAGCTCGAGAGAATTTCTTAACTGATTTGTTTAGAATAGTTATTGTTGTAGCTTATTTTGTTGGTTTTCAATTTTATAAAAAGGGACAAACCTTTGGCAAAATGTTATTAAAAATTAAAGTGGTAAGAAATGATGGTAGTGATGTTCAGATAAATGATTTGATTATTAGATCAGTGATTTTATACGAAGTACTTGCTAGTATGTTAGTATTATCGACATTATTGTTTCTATCATCAAGTCCTTTCTTTTATGTGATGAGTACTATTTACTTTATTCAGGTAGTTGTTATTATTACTACATTGGGAATGATTTGTTTTAGAAAAGATGGTCGTGGTTTGCATGATTTTGCAAGTAAAACAAAGGTTATATTATTAAATAAGGAGGAGTTAGTTGTATGCGAGAATTAACAGAACAAGAAATTGTTAGAAGAAATAAAATAAATGAGATTGAAAATGTATGTAATCCATATCCTGAGAGATTTGAGATTACTCATGATTTAGTCGATGCTAAGGATTTAGCTGATGAAACTAATGGAATTAGAGTAGCAGGACGTATTGTTTTAATGCGTAAAATGGGTAAGATGAGTTTTCTTACTATTAGAGATATTAAAGGATCTTTACAATTATCAATAAAAATGGATTTAGTCGGAGAAGATAAGTATAATTTCTTCAAGGATTCGTTTGATATTGGGGATTTTATTGGAGCTGAAGGAGAAATTTTCACTACTCATACAGGTGAAAAAACGCTACGTGCTGAATCATTTGAATTTTTAGGTAAGGCATTAAAACCTCTTCCTGAAAAGTTTCATGGTTTAACTGATGTAGAAGCTTGTTATAGACATCGTTATGTTGATTTAATTATGAATCAAGAAACAAGAGATAGATTTTTACTTAAGTATGAATTTATTAAGCAAATTAGAAGGTATTTAGAAGATGATAAGTATATTGAAATTGAAACTCCTGTTTTGAGTAACAAGGCTAGTGGAGCACTAGCTAAACCGTTCACTTCACATCATAATGCATTAGATATTGATGTTTATCTTAGAATTGCTCCTGAAACATATTTAAAGAGAGCTGTTGTTGGTGGTTTTAACAGAGTATTCGAATTTGCTAGATGTTTTAGAAATGAGGGTATGGATGCTACTCATTTGCAAGATTTTACGATGTTAGAAGCATATTGTGCTTATTATAATTATAAAGATAATATGAACTTAATAGAGAATATGTTGAAGACAGTTATTCAAAATGTATATGGTACTATGATTGTTAAAATAGGGGATAAAGAAATTGATTTTTCTAAGAAATGGGACTCTGTCTCATTTAGAGATCTTATTTTAAAGTATGTTAGTATTGATATAGACGTTTATAATACTAAGGAATTATTACTTGAAGTTGTTGCTGCTAATAATATTGATTTAGATAGTGAAGAAGATATTAATGTATTAGGATTTGGTAAACTTGTCGATTTATTATATAAGAAGGTAGCTAGACCATTTATGATTGAACCTGTTTTCTTAGTTGATCACCCAATTGAATTATCTCCTCTTGCTAGGGCTAATGATAATGATAAATCAAAAACTGATCGCTTCCAATTGGTAATAAATGGAGCAGAGATAGTTAATGGTTATTCAGAGTTAGTTGATCCTGTTGAACAAGAGAAAAGACTTGAAGAGCAAGCTAGATTTAATGCAATGGGAGATAGTGAAGCTATGGTAATGGATCATGATTATATTGAAGCAATGGAATATGGAATGCCACCTATATCAGGTTGGGGTATGGGAGTTGATCGTGTTATTCAGATTTTAACTGAAACACCTAATATTAAAGATAATGTTTTATTTCCTTTAATGAGACCAATGGGAAATCAAGAAGAAATAATTTAACTTGCTGAATAGGCAAGTTTTTTTTATAAAAAACTAGTGTATTATTGGTAATTAGTGTATAATTATGATGGGAGGTAAAGATGAAAAAAAATAATTTGTTTAAAGTTAGCTTGATAACTATAGGAGTTCTATTACTACTTACTTGGATTTTACCAGTAGCAGCATATAGTGGTTCTTATATGGAACAAGGTAAAGTTGAACTAGGAATTCTTGATTTATTATCATATTCAGGAGTTGTGTTCCAATATTTTGGTAATATTTTATTATTTTTGCTAGCAGTAGGAATATTTTATGGAGTATTATACAAAACACCAGTTTATCGTACATTACTTGATACGATTGTAAAAGCATTTAAGAAGAAAGAAACTATTTTCATTATAAGTGTTATTTCAATTTTAGCAGTAATTACATCAGTATTTGGTCTATCAATTAGTTTATTAGCGTTCTTTCCGTTGATTATTTCATTAATTATATTAATGGGATACAATAAGATAGTTGCTATTAGTACAACTGTTGGTGGTGTTATTGCTGGTTTAATTGGTACAACATTTGGAGTTACTACTGTTGATATGTTAAACCAAGTATTATCTAGTACAGGTGAAACAATTGATATTTGGACTGAATTTTTAACTAAAGTAATACTATTAGTTATTGCAGTTGCACTTGTAGCTTATAATACAACTAACTATGCTAAGAAAATCAAGAAAGTTGATAAAGAAGAAGCTGATTTCTTAGTTCCAGAAGAAGTTAAAGTAGATAAGAAAGATAAAAAGAAGAAATCTATATTACCGTTAATTATTATTATAGATGCAGTTTTATTGATTACACTACTTGGATTCTTCCCTTGGGAAAGTGTATTTGAAATTACAATATTTACTGATATGGTTGTAGCTATTCAAGAATTTACTATTGGTGATTATGCAATATTCGCTAAAATATTAGGTAATTCATTAGTGCCATTTGGATACTGGACATATATGCAAGTAGCTTATTTATTATTACTTGCAGCATTAGTCATTGCTTTAGTATATAAAGTTAAATTCAATGACATGTGTATGGCTGCTAAAGCAGGAATGAAGAAGGCGTTTGTACCTATTTTATTTACAATATTAATTTATGTATGTTTAGTTATTACGACTTATCATCCATTCCAGTTAGTAATTGCTAATTTTGTATTAACATTAACAGATGGATTTAATGTTGCGACTACTACAGTTGTTGCATTATTAGCATCATTATTTAATGTAGAAATGTTATACGTTTCACAAAGTACAGTGCCATTTTTAATGTCTTTGGTAGATGTTAGTGCATTACCGTTAGTACAAATTATATTCCAATCTATGTATGGATTAGTTATGTTAATTGCTCCTACTAGTGTTGTACTAGTTGTAACGTTAGCATATACTAAGGTTTCTTACTTTGATTGGTGGAAATATGTATGGCGTTTATTTGTAGAATTATTATTAGTATTAGTAGTAGTATTTACAATAATATTTTTAATCTAAGAGAGGTTTTCCTCTTTTTTTTGTCGTTTTTTTTGGATTGTATTTAATTGCTTTTGAAAACAAAGATAACTTAAAATTAGTTTAGGAGAGTGATAATATGTTTTCAAAATTTAGTGAAGAAGCACAGAAAGTATTGATTTTAGCAAAAAAAGAGATGATAGAATTAAAGCATCCTTATGTAGGTAGTGAGCATTTGTTATTAGCTATTTTATCAAAAGTGGAATTGTCAATTACAAAGAAGCTTAACAAAGTCTCTTTGTGTTATGATTCTTTTAGAGATGAAATCATTAAAATAATAGGTATGGGATCTGAAGAAAACAAATGGTTTTTATACACTCCTTTATTAAAACGAATTATAGAAACTTCAACTTCAGATTCGAAAGAAAGAAATGAGAAAGAAGTGACTGTAGAAAGTTTATTTTTAGCTTTATTAGAAGAGGGTGAAGGTATTGCTATTAGAATTATGTTGGGTATGAATATTAATTTGGATGATTTATACAAAGAGTTTTCCAGTGGATTTATACCTAAAAAGGGCAAGAAGAATAGGAAGTTGTTGATCGATGAGTTTGGTGTAGACTTTACTAAAAAAGCCAAACTTGGTGAAATAGATCCTGTTATTGGAAGAGATACTGAAATAAATAGAGTTGTAGAAATTTTATCAAGAAGAACAAAAAATAATCCTTTATTAATAGGTGATGCTGGAGTAGGCAAGAGTGCAATAGTTGAAGAGTTATGTAATAGAATTGTTCTTGGTGATATGCCTAAATCTTTAATCGATAAGCAAATTATATCTTTATCAATGGCTTCTCTAGTAGCAGGAACTAAATATAGAGGAGAATTTGAAGAAAGAATTGGTAAAATATTGAGAGAAGTTGAAGAGAATAGTAATATTATATTATTTATAGATGAAATTCATACTTTGGTTGGCGCAGGTGGGGCGGAAGGTGCTATTGATGCTTCTAATATATTGAAACCTATGTTAGCGAGGGGGAAAATTAAACTTATAGGAGCAACTACAACAAAAGAATATAAGCAATTTATTGAACAGGATAAAGCATTATCTAGACGGTTTCAAACAGTTTTTGTAGAAGAACCTAATTTAGAAAAGGTTAAGGAGATAATAGATAGATTAACACCGATATATGAAAGTTATCATGGTGTTGTAATAAAACCTGAAGTTTTAGATTTTTTGGTGGAAAGTGCTGATAAATATATATATGATAGAAAGCAACCAGATAAAACGATAGACATCTTGGATGAAGTATGTGCGAAAAGTTCATTGCTTAAGACTAATACTGAAAAGAAAGTAGAACAATTGACGGTAGAAGTAAGAGAAATTATTAAAAAGAAGAATCAGGCTGTTATCGAACAAAATTTTAAGTTGGCTTCTAAGTTAAAAAATGAGCAACAAAGAGTTGAGACAAAGTTAAATTTACTTGATTTAAATGATATTTCTATAAGTGTAACGAAAGAAGTGACAAAAGAAATGATTAGTGAAGTCATTCATTTAAAGACAAAAATTCCTATTTATGAATTAAATAAGACTTTAGGTAAGGAACTTTGTAAGATTGAGTTGAACTTAAATAATATAGTGTTAGGACAAAGTGAGGTGATAAAAAAAGTATGTGATGTTACTAAGCGAATTAAGTTGGGTTTTAAAGACGATATAAAGCCAAAATCCTTTTTATTAGTTGGACCTACTGGTATTGGTAAGACTTTATTGGTTAAAGAATTTGCAAAATCTTTGTATGGAGAAGATAATTTTATTAGGCTGGATATGAGTGAATATAAAGAAAGTCATTCAGTTAGTAAGATAATTGGTTCTCCGCCTGGATATGTTGGATATAATGATTATCGAAATGTTTTAGAAGAAATTAGGAATAAGCCCCACAGTGTTATTTTACTTGACGAGGTAGAAAAAGCACATCCAGATATAATGAATTTGTTTTTACAAATATTTGATGAAGGTAAAATTAAAGATTCAAAAGGACAAGAAGTGAGGTTTGATCACACTTTTATCTTTATGACTTCTAACTTAGGATGCCATAATGAGGAAGTAGGCTTTCATTTTGATGTAAAGCAAGATATAGAATCATTTATTAAAGATTATTTTAGTTTGGAATTAATAAATCGGATTGATGAAATTTTGTTATTTAATAAATTAACTAGTAAAATAGTAAAAAGCATTGTTAAGAAAAAGTTATCAGATTTAGAGATAAAGTTTAGTGATTCTGGTCTAAATTTAGAATTTACTGATAATTTAATTGATGAGATATGTAAAGAATCAAACTATAAGAAATTTGGTGCTAGAAAAATTGATAAAATTATTGCGGATAAAGTGGATGTCTTTATTATTAATGAGTTTTTAAATGGTAAAAAAAAGATAATGATTAATAGCTTATCATAAATGAATCTTTAAACTATTAATATTATCCTTTTGAAAATCAATAAACTGTTTTGTAAATATAACAGTTTTTTTATTTAAATTACAATTTGAATTCAATTCTTTTTCCATTTCTTTGACTCCCATAGAAATTCCTTTAATTAAAATATCACAAATAGCTGGATCACTATTATCATGTAATATTTCAATAGATAAATTGAAAGATGTACTTAATTTTAGAAATGTATTAATTGATTTTGGTTGTATGTTTGCAACGTTTAATACTTCTTTGGCATCATTTTGATATCTTTGATATCCTTTCTTTATGTTTTTTAATGTTTGGAGTATCTTATTTTTCTTGTCTTCAAGCTTTTCACTTAATTTGTTAATACTATAGATAGCCATTGAACAAGCATCATAAATAGATTCTACTAACTTTAAATCTTCTTGCATATAAACTCCTTTCCTTTTTAATGTGTCTATATTTTTATAAATTATACATTATAAATAACATATGATATAATATACGTATTACATATTTTAACGGCATTTTAATGTTATTGTTATAAAGGAGGACTTATGAAAATATATAATACTTTAACAAGAAAGATTGATGATTTTGTTTCCAATGAACAAGGGAAAGTAAAAATGTATAGTTGTGGTCCGACGGTTTATCATTATGCTCATATAGGAAACTTACGAAATTATATTATGCAAGATATTTTAGAGAAGTCTTTTACTTATAGTGGCTATGAAGTTACTAGAGTTATGAACATCACAGATGTTGGGCATTTAAGTAGTGATGGAGATACAGGTGATGATAAAATGGTTAGTAGTGCTAAGAAAGCTCACACAACTGTTTTAGAAATTGCCAAAATGTATACTGATGCTTTTTTTAGTGATTTTAAAGCTTTAAATAACGAAATGCCAGATATTATTGCTCCTGCAACTGAACATATCGAAGATTACATTAAATTAATAGTGGATTTAATGGGAAAAGATTATGCTTATAGAGCTGGTGGTAATATTTATTTTGATATTAGTAAATTAGATAACTATTATGCTTTAACTAATCAAACAGAAGAAGAATTAATGGTTGGGGTTAGAGATGATGTTATTATGGATGATGATAAGAGAAATCAAGCTGATTTTGTTCTTTGGTTTACAAA
>CAYJHB010000041.1:0-10387 GCA_964370105.1 uncultured Muribaculaceae bacterium
TGGTGGAGCTGGGGAGAATCGAACTCCCGTCCAAAATTAACGATACATAAACCTCTACAAGTTTAGTCAACTAATTAAGTTCGAATATTTAAAAAGTAATTGACGACCAAATGAATATTCTAGCCTTTAATATTCGACTACTCTTTTAGGCGAAAGAATAGGTATATCTTACTTTATTTAACCTTGCTTTAATCACGTAAGAAAGATTAGGCAAAGTAGCTTTTATCGCTTCTATTAAGCAAAAGCTGGTTGAAAACTTCTGTTTCCAGTTATTATTATGTGATTAGCTTACGACTAATCAAACGACTTGCCATCTATGCTCTATTATTCCTGTCGAAACCAAGTCAGCCCCATAATAAAATTATAACACAAGTTACTATTTTTGTCTATTTTTTGACTGTTTCATATATTTTTTAACAGCAGCTAAACTAGGTGTTTTTTTATTAAATTTAGTTTCAATTATCTCTCTACTTAATAAAACGAACTCTTCATGTGATATTAATCCTTGGTATAGTTTTTGCTTTGGAACATATAAACAATCGTTTTTTTCATCTGCGTTCATTTTGATATTTAAAGCTTCATCTATTATTTCTGTTAGAAAGTAATTTATTTTTTGCGAGTTATTGTCCTCTATGAATTCTATTCCCTTATCCGGTGAGTAATCGTATGCATCGCAGTCAATAACTTGAAATATTCTTCCATTATCAATTATATTTTCTGTATTTACATCATCTATTAATATTTTAGAATTAGTTATTTTTTCAGTTGCTTTTTGCAATTGTTTAATTCTCTTAATTAAATCAGTAAACGTTCCAAGATACTGTTTTTTTGATAATACTTTAAATGGTGAATATTCTGAAAATGATCCAATTGGTTGATTATTGCCTTCTCTACATGCAATTGTTTCAGGAAATAAATAGTTTTTACTCTTACAAGCAGCATATATTTCAATATTACTAGCAAGTTTATTATCTATTCCAATTGGTTCATATACATACTCTTTTCGATTATAATAATCTGTTGACATAGGCATTTTTAATATTACTTTTTCATATGGTAAAGCTATAGTTTTTTGCTTTACTATTTTTTGTAGTTGATTATTACTAATAAGATATACATGTGAAAACGATCCACGACCTGCGCTTAGCATTTTAATTTCCGGATTATTTTGTAAATAATTTTCATTAATTATGACATTTCTGTTTGACATTAATAGTTCTCCTTAAAGTTGCCATATTATAACACAAATCCAAAAAAAAAGCAATTACTTATATTTCATTGCTTTATCCATATCTCTTTTTATATCTCTTTCTTTGATAGTTTGCCTTTTATCATAATTTTTTTTACCACGGCATACTCCTAAAAGAATTTTTGCTTTATTTCTAGTAAAGTATAGTTTAAGAGGAATTAAGGTTAATCCTTCTTGTTCTAGTTTCACTTTAATCTTTTTTATTTCTTTTTTATTTAGTAATAACTTTCTTGTTCTTGTTTCTTCGTGATTAAAGATATTTCCTTCTTCATAAACAGATATATGAGTGTTCAATAGAAATACTTCATCATTTCTTACAATTGCATAACTATCTTTAATATTACAATTTCCTTTACGAATAGATTTAATTTCTGTTCCTTTTAAAACAATACCTGATTCGTATTCATCTTCTATAAAGTATTCATGTCTTGCTTTACGATTAAATATTTCCATATATCCTCCTTAATCTAATTTTTTAATAATTTCAAAATCGATTGTTTTATCATCTTTTGAAGCTTTTACTACTTTTATTCTTACTTTTTCACCTATACTGTATTTAACTTTTGATCTTTCTCCTATTAGTGATAGTGTTAGTTCATCAAAATGGAAGAAATCTTTCATATCTTTTATAGGTACTAGTCCTTCTATTAGATTATCTAGTTCAATAAACATTCCAAAACTTGTTACACTAGAAATCATACCATTGAACTCTTCTCCAATGTGTTCTTCCATGTACTCGGCCATTTTCATATCTTCTACTTCTCGTTCACAATCTATTGAAGCTCTTTCTTTAATTGATGAATGATCTGCGACAAACAATAATTTTTGTTCCCAATAACTAGTTGTTCCTGAATCAGTTTTACCTTTAAATAAATAGGTTCTTAGTAATCTATGGACTGTTGTATCTGGATATCTTCTAATTGGCGAAGTAAAGTGAGTATAACATTTACTTGCTAATCCATAATGTCCTTTATTTTCTTCACTATAAATAGCTTTTTGCATGTTCCTTAATAATAAACTTGATAATATTTTAAATTCTTCTCTATCTTTTAAACTTTCTAATAAATTTTGAATTGCTTTTGGATTAGTGCTTTTCATATTACCTGTTGTGGTTATACCTAGATTTCCTAAAAATGTTAAATAATTTGATATTTTTTCTTCTTTAGGGAATTCGTGAATACGATAGATAAATGGTAAATTCATATAGAAGATGTGTGTTGCTACTGCTTCATTGGCTGCAATCATAAAGTCTTCAATAATTCTTTCTCCAGTTCCTCTATTTCTTAGTACTACATCTGTTGGTTTACAGTTTTCATCAACTAAAATTTTAGCTTCATCAACATCAAAGTCTAAGTATCCTCTTCTATCTTTCATTTTACGCAAGATATCTGATAGTTCTTTCATAAGTGTTAATTTTTCTATGAATGGTTCATAACCTTCTTCTACTATATTTTCTTCTAAGAACTTATTAACTTTTTTATAAGTCATTTGAATATTTGATTTTATAACACTTTCATAGATATCATAATCAACTATTTTTCCATCTTCATCTATTTCCATGTCACAACTCATTGCAAGTCTTTCAACATTTGGATTTAATGAACATATTCCATTAGATAATTCGTGTGGTAACATCGGTATTACTCTATCTACTAGATATACACTTGTTCCTCTTTCCATAGCATCTTCATCTAAAGATGTTCCTTCTTTAACATAATAAGATACATCAGCGATGTGAACACCTAATAAATAATTTCCATTATCTAATCTTTTAATAGCAATTGCATCATCAATATCTCTTGTATCATCTCCATCGATTGTAAAAATAACTTCATTTGTCAAATCTCTTCTATTTGCTTTTTCTTCTTGTAATACTTCACTAGGTATTTTCGATACTTCTTCCTGCGTTTTTTCACTGAAAGTATCACTTATATTATATTTATAAACAATTGATAAGATATCTACTCCAGGATCATGTTTATGGCCAATTATTTTAATGACATCTCCATAATAACGGTTATTAGCAATCTTATTTGTCAATTTAACTTTAACTTTATGCCCTTCAACAAGATTACCTGTTTTCTTTTTAGGTATTTCTATTTCAAGATTAACTTTGTCATCATCTAATTCAACACAACATGTATCCTTTTTATAGATAATTTCTCCAATAAATTCGTCACTTGTTCTTTCAACAACCTTTAGAATTCTTCCTTCTGTTTTAGATAAATTCTTTTTACTAATCATTTCGACTAAAACTTTATCATTGTGAATAGCTCCATTTAGATTATCTTTGTTTATATAGACATCTTCTTCTTGATTTTCCACATCAACAAAACCAAATCCTTTACGATTTGTTCTTAAGA
Source organism: uncultured Muribaculaceae bacterium (assembly GCA_964370105.1). GTDB lineage: Bacteria > Bacillota_I > Bacilli_A > RF39 > UBA660 > CARZYU01. The sequence goes on from CAYJHB010000041.1 coordinate 3,613, forward strand.
TACCTTTCTTTAAATGACTTTGTTCTAAGAGCATAAACTTATCTTTGTTTGAATGATAAACAATACTATCATTAGACATTTGTCTTAATAAATTGCTTAGGGCTTGTAAGTCACTGGCTGTAGTAAAGCCTAACTGATCAGCTATTTCTTGTATAGTTAGAGCTTTATCGGTATTTTGTAATACTTCCATTACTTTTTCTTGCATTTTTCTCACCTTCTATTCTTTTATTATAAACAAAAAAAGACTAAATTAATAGTCTTTTAACAATTGTTTACATAAATGACATTACTAAACATAATGCGAAGAATAGAAATCCTGTTACAAATGTTAATCTTGTAATTACTACTTCTGCTCCTCTTTCTTTACGATTATTAAATAAATCTGAGTTTCCACCACTGATTACTTGTGATGCAGCTTCAGCTTTTCCGCTTTGTAACAATACTACAATTATTAAAATAACTGATACTATAAGTAAAAATGTTTCCATATGACCTCCTTGATAAGTACTAATAATTTAACATACTTTGATTATTTTTGCAACTTTTCTTCAATTCTTATCAATTGATTGTATTTACATACTCTATCTGTTCTAGATAAAGATCCTGTTTTTATTTGTCCTAATGATAATCCAACTGCTAAATCGGCAATAGTATTATCTTCTGTTTCACCACTTCGATGAGAAATTATTGTGTTGTAATTATTTGTTTTTGCTAATTCAATAGTTTCTAAAGTTTCAGTGATTGTTCCTATTTGATTAACTTTTAGTAAAATAGCATTTCCTGCTTTCATGTCGATACCTTTTTGTAAATATTCTTTATTTGTTACAAATAGATCATCTCCTACTAATTGAACTTTGTCACCTATTTTTTCAGTTAGTTTAGCAAAACCTTCAAAGTCATTTTCATCTACTGGGTCTTCAATAGAGATAATTGGATATTTATTTACTAAATCTATATAATATTCAATTAACTCATCGGTTGATAAAATTCTATTTTCTCCTTGTAAATTATATACTCCGTTTTCATAAAATTCACTAGCAGCTACATCGATTCCTAATAATACGTCTGTTCCTGGTATATAACCTGCTTTGGTAATAGCTTCCATAATTAAATCAAAACCTTCTTGATTACTTTGTAAGTCCGGAGCAAAACCACCTTCATCACCTACAGAAGTCACTAATCCTTTTGCTTTTAATACTTCTTTTAAATTATGGAATATTTCAGCCCCAATTCTTACTCTATCTTTAATTGTGTTTGCTTGTGGTATTATCATGTATTCTTGAAAATCTAATTTATTATCTGCATGTGCTCCACCATTAATGATATTCATCATTGGTACAGGTTGTTCTTTCCCCTCTCCAATGTATTCATATAAGTCTTGTTGTTTATTGATAGCTGCAGCTTTTAAACAAGCCATAGATACTCCTAAAATAGCATTTGCTCCCATATTACTTTTTGTCTTTGTTCCATCTAACTCAATCATTTTGTAGTCGATTTCTTTTTGATTTTCAACTTCCATTCCTACAATTGCTTCTTTTAGCGGTCCATTTATATTACTAACAGCTTTTAATACACCTCTACCTAAGTATCTTGTATCTTTATCTCTTAATTCATTTGCTTCTCTTTCACCAGTTGACGCTCCTGACGGAACAGATGCTCTTCCTAAAACATTGTTTTCTAAGATAACATCTACTTCAACTGTTGGATTACCTCTAGAATCTAATATTTCACGTCCTATTATATTTTTTATTTTCATATATAACCTCCTTATTTATTATACAACAAAACGCAATTTATTTTTCAAAAAAATTGATATATTTACAAAAAAATGTTATACTCTTCTTATAAAAAGGGAGGCCTATATGCGTATTATTACTTTAGATGAGCAAAAGTTTGATGCTTTTGCTAAAAATCATCGTTATCGTAGTTATTATCAGACATCTGATTATGGTAATCTTATTATTAAGGATGGAAAGAAAGTACAATATATTGGAATAATGGATGATGATGCTAACTTTATCGGGGCTTCTTTAGTTATTTATGAAGAAGTGTTTATGGGACAAAAATATGCATATATGCCTCGTGGTCCTTTGTTTGACTTCACTGATGTCGAGCAAACTATAGTTTTTATTGAAAAATTAAAAAAATTGTTAGGGAAGCAAGGTTTTATGTATGTAAAGATTGATCCTTATATTCCTCTTAATATTAGAGATAACAAGGGGGTTGTTGTTAAACCTAATAAAGAAGGTCAAATTGTTATAGAAAATCTACATAAAAACGGTTTTACACATAGTGGTTATAATTTGTTATTTGAAAATGACAAATCCAGATGGGAAGCTATTACTATATTAGAAGATAATAATGATATTTACCAAACTTTGGACAAAACTACTAAAAATAAAATACAGAAAGCTATTAAAAGTGGTATTTCTATCATTAATGATGATGAAGCTTCAATTACTAAGCTATATGATTTTATCAAAAATAAGCATTCTAGATCTTTTGATTATTACAATTCTTTAATAACTACTTTCAAAGATAATGCCGAAGTTTATTATGCTGTTTTAGATTCAGAAAAATTTGTCATAAATACCAAAAAACTTTATGATGAAGCTTTGCAAGAAAACTACTTACTGGCAGAGAGAATGCATAATGCCGTTAATTCTGGTGAGTCAACTGAAAAACATTTGAATCGAAAAATGGAATCAGATAAGGTTTTGAATAGTTATAAGTATAGTTTAGTACTTGCAACAAAATTATTAAAGGATTATCCTAATGGTATTATGATTGCTGGTATGATTACAATTAAGTTTGATAATGCTGTTTATTTATTAATTGAAGGGTATGATGATAATTACAAGCATTTGAATCCTAATTATTTATTAAAATGGCATATTATTGAAAAGTTTTCTAAGCTTGCTTATAAATACTTTAACTTAAATGCTATTACTGGAGACTTTACTAATAATAATCCGTTTTCTGGTCTTAATGAAATGAAGTTAGGGTATAATGCTTTAGCCGTTGAGTATATTGGTCAATTTGAACTTGTTATTAACCCTTTCTTTTATAATTTATATATGAAAACAAAAAAATAGTCAATTGACTATTTTTTTACTAATAATGAATTACCTGTCATTTCGATAGGTTTTTCTATATCCATTATATCTAGTAATGTAGGGGCTAAATCAGCTAAGACACCACTTTTTATTTGAATATCTTGATCCTTAGTTATCAATATTATTGGTACTTCATTAGTTGTGTGTGCAGTGAACGGCTCTTCGCTGTCTGGATATAACATTTGTTCAACATTACCATGATCAGCTGTTAATAGTATATCTATTTCTTGTTCTATTGCTTTTTCTACTACTTTACCTACACATTCATCTATTACTTCTACAGCTTTAATAGCAGCATTCATCACTCCTGTGTGTCCTACCATGTCACAATTAGCATAATTTACTATTGTTGTGTCATATTTTCCCATTGATTCTAATATTTTTTCAGTAACTTCGTATGCACTCATATCTGGTTTCAAGTCATAAGTTGATACTTTAGGAGATGGTATTAATATACGATCTTCTTTATCATATTGCTTTTCCTCTCCTCCATTAAAAAAGAAAGTTACATGGGCATATTTTTCTGTTTCAGCAATCCTTAGTTGTGATAAACCTAGCTTGCTTATATATTCTCCATAACCGTTTACTATTTTAGTTTCTGGAGGGAATGCTATTTTTACATTTGGTATTGTTGTGTCATAATTAGTCATACATACATAGTACGTATTTATTTTCTGTCTTTTAAATCCAATAAATTCATCATCTACAAAGGCTCTTGTTATTTCTCTAGCACGATCATGTCTAAAGTTGAAGAAAATTATACCATCTCCATCTTTTATATAACTATTATCTTTAAACATTACTGGTTCCACAAATTCATCATATACTTCTTTGTTATATGATTTAAATAATTCTTCCTGTGCTGACGATAATATTTGATTTGGAGTTGTTAACATGTTGTAAGCTTTTTCTACTCTTTCATACCGATTATCACGATCCATTGCGTAATATCTTCCACAAATACTCGCTATTTTTCCTATTCCTTTTTTTGTTATAAATTCTTCTACTTCAGCAATATATTTAATACCTGAATCTCTAGCTGTATCTCTACCATCTAAAAATGCGTGGATACAAACTTTAGTAAACGATTGTTGTTCACACAAATTAATTAATCCATATAAATGAGTTAACAATGAGTGGACACCACCATCTGACATAAGTCCCATAATGTGTATTGTTTTATCATTTTCTTTACAATAAGTAATTAATTTTAGTAACTCTTCGTTTTTGTAAAACTCTTTTGTTTCTATTTTATTGCTTATCATAGCTGATTCTTGGTAGACAATTCTCCCAGCTCCAATATTTATATGGCCAACTTCACTATTACCCATTTGTTTATCCGGAAGTCCTACATCCATTCCACTTGTTTTTATAGTAGCATTGGCATAATCAACAAATAGTTTATCAAGATTAGGGGTTTTTGCTTGTTTAATAGCATTACCTCTTAATTCTTTATTTATTCCAAAACCATCTAGTATCATTAACATTGTTTTTTTCATTTTATCACCCTACTTGTATTATATCATATAAACAAAAAAAGAGTTATAAAACTCTTATCTTGAATACCAAACTGATGGTAGCGATAGTTTGTCTTTTGCTCCATCGTAACCATAGTTGTCATATTTTGCTTTTATATAACTGGCATATGAATTCCATTTTGAGCAATTTTTATCTGTTGGGTCAAATATTCTACAATCTATTATTTCTAGATGTAAGTGAACACCAAATGAATAACCTGTATTTCCCATATATCCTATATAGTCTAAATGTGTTACTTCTTTTCCGACATATATATGTGGAGACCAACTACTCAAATGGGCATATAGTGATGAATACCATTTACCTGCGGCATCTTGGTGATAGATTATTACACACAAGGCTCCAGCATTATCATAGTAAATCGAAGAAATGATTCCATTTGCGACTGGATAGATTTTTTCTCCTGTTCCATAATTACTTCCGATATCTGTTCCTTGGTGAAACGTTCCCCATCTATATCCCAAAGCTGATGTTAATCTACCAGTACTTGTGGGATAATACCATCCAACTGCTCTTGATCCAGTTGCACAATCTACACCTATTACATCTGCTGGCTTACACCCCATTGCTTCATATGCATCAACTATTCCTTGTTGATTTTCTAGTTGTTTTTTGGAACTTACTGCTCCTTCAGAAGCTAGTAATTTTTCACCTTCTAATTCTGATCTTTTTGATGCTAATGCAATATTTTGTTCATTTAATTCACCAGATTTAGAATCTAGTTCTATTTCTCTTTGATTATTTGCTTCGATTAGAGATTCTAACTCTTTAATAATGGTATCGTTGTACTCTGTTAATTGTTCAACAATATGCATTCTGTAAATCATATCATTAATATCATCTGCTCCGAAAATATATTCTACATGTACATCTTCACTATTAGCAACTTGAAAATATTTAAACAACTCTTCTGATTCTAGTGATTTTTCTTTTATTTCTAAGTTTGCCTCTGTTATTTCAGCATGTAATTTAGTTATTTCGTTTTGAATTTGGCTTATTTGATTATTTATTGATACTATTTCAGCATTTATTTGATTTATTTGTTCTTGTGTTAAATTAACTTGACTTTGTGCTTCGTTATATTCTCTTTCGTATTGTTCCATCAAGTTAATGTAATCTTGAAGGGTTTCCCCTGCTGCTTTGACATTTGTTGGAATAACAATACCTATAGTAAATACTAAAATTAATGTTATATTAAATATTTTCTTCATACTACACCTTTAAATATCTTCTAACGGCACTTGAACTTCCTAGCATCCCAACGGTCATTCCAATTATTAGTATTATTAACGATGTTGTATAAATAAATGGATTTGGCTCAACTAATCGAATCAATGACGAATATAAAATTCCACCTGTCATTTCATATAAGTACGGGTAACCAAAGACAATAATAGCAATAGGTATAATCGATCCAATTATTCCTAATAATATTCCTTCAATAACAAACGGGATTTTTATGGTTAAGTTACTTGCTCCTACTAAACGCATAATTGATATTTCTCTTTTTCGTGAAAAAATCGTTAACTTAATTGTATTCACTATCAAGAATATAGTTACTAGCACTAAGGCAATTACTAATATATACGATCCTTTTTCTAGTGATGAAAATGTCGATAGCATTGTTTCTACGGCATCATCACCATAGGCAACAATATCAATACCTTCAATTGATTCTAATTTCTTTGCAGTATCACTTAATATTGTTACATCATTTACTTTCACAATATATACATTTCGTAACGGATTTTCTTCTGGTGACCATTCTTGCATAATTTCGGCAAATGTTTCATCATCTTCCATTGCTTTTTGTTTTTGTTCTTCTTTATCTGACAATGTTATACTAGCAATATTATCAATTGCCTCTATTTGTTCTTTTACTGATTCTATATTTTCAATGTCATTGCTTATATAATTGTGTATTTCTACATCTTCCTCAACTACATTAGCAAAATTTTCGACATTTTTTGACATTACAATAGAAAAACTAACTATAATTAATGTAATGACAATACAAGAAATAGCAGCTAATGATAAACTAAAGTTTCTAAATACACTTTTAAAAGCATCTTTAATACAATTATCTAATATTCTAAAAGCTTTCATGATCATAACTTCCT
>CAYJHB010000042.1:0-7320 GCA_964370105.1 uncultured Muribaculaceae bacterium
AAAAAAGCAAGATTATACTCCTCCTATCTCACCTTTTTTTCTCAAATAAATTTTCCTAATTAAATCTATTGGTATAACTAATAACGAAAACATAATCATATAACTAAATTCTTTATAATTAAGACCAATTGTCCTAAATAATTCTCCACCATAATATATAAGTAATACTTGTACTAATATAATAAAAATAATCGTAAAAACAAAGATTTTATTTTTAGATAAATGCGCTAGTAAATTCAACCGATGAGTTCTAGCATTAAAACAATTAAATATCCCCATAAATATAAACACTCCAAAGAAAGCCGTTAAAAAATAGAAATCTTTCCCATCTACCCTAAACAAGCTATGAAAAAAATCAAGTTTTAAAAACAAAATACATAAAACTGCTGACATAATACCAGTAAATAATATTTCCCCTAACATATATTTATTGATAATCATCTCATCTTTCTTCTTAGGAACTTCATCCATATACTCTTCAAGTGGAACTTCAAAAGAAAAAGCAATTCCAGCAAGAGTATCCATAACCATATTAATCCATAACATTTGTATAACCGTCACCGGAACATCTATACCAATAAAAGGACCAATTAAGGTAACACTAACAGCACATAAATTGACGGTCAATTGAAATATAATAAACTTTCTAATACTTTTAAAAATAGTTCTTCCGAATAAAATAGCTTTTGCAATAGATAAAAAGTTATTATCAAGTATAACAATAGAACTAGCTTCTTTGCTTATTTCACTACCAGATCCCATTGCAAAACCAACATCAGCTTTCTTTAAAGCAGGAGCATCATTTACTCCATCTCCTGTCATACCAACTACTAAATTTTGTGATTGTGCAAGTTTCACTAATCTAGATTTATCTTGCGGCAAACTCCTTGCCACTACTCGCAATTCTCTCAAACAACTAACCACTTCTTCATCACTCATTTGATTTAACTCTACTGATGTAATAGCTAAATCATTATCTTTATAAATACCAACTTCTCTAGCTATATCAATAGCAGTATTTAAGTCATCTCCTGTAATCATAACTGTTTGAACATGAGCTTTTTTAACTAAACTCACTCCTTCTTTAGCATCACTTCTTAACTCATCTTTTATTAAAACTAACCCTAAAAAATTATATTGATTATTATATCTAGTTGTCATCACAATTACTCTAATACCTTTATTAGTCGCAGAGTTTATAACTTCCTCTACCTCTTTCTTATGATAAAAAGGCTTAATATCACCATCCATATTATAATAATTAGTACATCTATGAAACAATTTTTCTCTAGCACCTTTATAAAAATCAATTAGTTTACCATCTACTTCAACAGTAATAGATGAATACTTATTTCTACTATCAAATAAAACTCTGTTCAATATTTTAACTTTCCCATTATAATTACTCTTAAAAAAATTCATTAAAGCTCTAGATGTTGTATTACCTCCTATTGATCTTTCCTCATCAGTATTATAACTACTTTCGTTATTACAAAGCATTCCTATTTTTATAAGTTCTTCATACTCACTACTTCTATTTAAATCTTCACACTTATAATACTTTCTTAAATCCCCATTAACAACACTTATAACTTCTAAATTGCCCTTAGTCAAAGTACCAGTTTTATCAGTAAATAAAATATTAATATTACCTGCTGTTTCTATTCCCATTAACTTTCTTACTAACACATTATCTTTAATCATTCTCTTCATATTAGAAGAAAGTACTAACGTAATCATCATTGGCAAGCCTTCAGGAACTGCCACAATTATAATAGTTACACTCAATGTTAAGGCATAAACAACATGCGAAAACATAACCTCAAAATTAGTTATATCACTAACTATCAAATTAATATTAAAATTATTATCTATTACTATCACATTAAATAAATAAGAAACAGCTATTAAAAAAGCACATATATAACCTAATCTACTAATAACTCTAGCCAAATGTCTAAGTCTTAATTTAAGAGGACTATCAGGTTGTTTATCCTGTAATTCTTTTGCTAACCTTCCATAAAAAGTATTTTTCCCAACTTTATCTACCTTCATATAACAAGTTCCTGATACAACAACACTACCTCTATATAAAGAACTTTTCTCTTCAGGATTAATTCCAGTTACTTTAACTTTATTTTTCTCTTTACTCTCTCCATTTAAACTAGATTCATCTACTGAAATATTCCCCTCAATCACATATCCATCAGCACTTATTTTGTCACCAGCTTCTAATAAAATAATATCATTTTTAACAATTTCTTCGATATTAATTTCCACTAAATTACCACTTCTTATTACTTTACATTTAATCTTAGAGATTTCTTCTTGCAATTTTTCAAATGCTTTTTCGCTACCAAACTCAGATATTGTCGAAATGAATGATGCGATAAATATTGCAAGTAATATACCTATTGTTTCATACCAATCAAATGAAGAAAATAATACCACTGTTTTAATACCTAAAGCAATAAGTAATATTTTAATAATAGGATCTGATAAAGAGATAATAAATTTTTGTAATATTGTTTCTTTTTTTACTTTAACTAAATCATTAGCACCATACTTTTCTCTACTAGCAATAACTTCCTCGTTACTTAGACCTTTCATTATTATCCTCCTAACAAAGTATATGAAAAAAAACAATTAAATAGATATGACAAAAAAACAAGTATTTCTACTTGTTTTGTACTTCCCATATATAATTCCATATCTTCTCAGCCCACACTGTACTAGCGGCATATTTAGGTCCAATTGTCTCTGGAGTTGTTAATCCATATACATAATAGTTGTTATATATATTAGCAATAACTCCATTAATACCTTCATCAAGTGTTTCATAATACTTATAAGAACCACTCCCACAAGTAGGACCACCTTTTTGACCACCAACATTATTACAAGCAGTAACTAAAGTACTACAGTTCCATTTACAACCTGTTTCATGCAATATAATGGCTGTTGCTAAGTAAGGATCAACTCCTAAACTAAGACATTGATCAACAATAACAGATCCCTTACCACTAATAGTGGAATTAAGCGATAAATTAATTTTATCTATTAATTGTTGTCTGGTTAATCCATCCCAAACTATTTCTTCCACAATAACTTCTTCTATTACAAGTGACTCCCTATCTACATCAAAATTTCTTTCAACTTCAACTACTAATTTATTTTTTTCTTCCTCAGTTGCATATACTACAAAACCAGTAATTCCTGAACTAATCAGTAAAACACCAATAATAGCCAGTATAGTTGTTTTATTAAACATTATATCTCCTAACACTTATTAATAAGCACAATTATTATACATAATAACAAATATCAAGTCAAATAGTTATCAAATACCAAATAAAGCTAATACTATACTATATTATATACAAACAATAAAAAAGATGATTGAAATCACCTAATCTTTTATATTATTGATTGCTCTTTCTAAAGCTATTTTACCATAACTATAGGTAATTGATCCTTGTTGATAAGCTATGTAAGGATATCGAAGAGGTCCATCACAACTAATCTCAATTGAAGAACCTTGAACGAACGAACCTGATGCCATTATAATTTTATCACTATACCCTGGCATATCAGAAGGTTCTGGTAAAAAATGTGCATCTATTGCTGAAGCCATTTGAATACCTTGGCAATATTTAATAAGTTTATCTTCATCCTTAAAAATAATATTTTGTACTATATCTGCTCTTTTATCATTGTATTTAGGTTCTACTAAATATCCCATATCTTCTAACACTTTACTAGTAAGTATTGCAATTTTCAAACTACTAGCTACTACACTAGGAGCCATATATAAACCTTGTAGAAACATCTTATTAGCTCCTAAACTAGGTCCTACTTCTTTCCCTTGTGAAGGAACAGTTAAACGCTCTGCCACTAATTCTATTAAGTCACGTTTTCCAACAACATAAGCACCATTAGTAGCAATACCTCCACCTAAGTTTTTAATTAAAGAACCCACACATATATCAGCACCAACTTCAATAGGTTCTCTATCACTAACGAATTCACAATAACAGTTATCAATCATTATAATAACATTCTTATTAATAGAACGAATAAATTTAATAACTTCTGCTACTTTCTCTAAAGTTAAACTCTTTCTAGTTGAATACCCTTTAGATCTTTGAATTTCAATTACTTTACAAGTCTTAGTTTCTAAATAACTCTTAATACTATCATAATCAAATTCATTATCAATTAAATCTATTTGTTCATAATTAATACCAAAAGATTTTAAACTACTAGCATTCTCCTCTATTCCAATAACTTTATCCATTGTATCATATGGTTTACCTGTAATACTAAGTAATGTATCATTAGGTCTTAATAACCCAAATAAAGTAACAGTTAAAGCATGAGTACCAGAAATAAACTGATTCCTCACTAATGCATCTTCAGCCTTAAATACTTTCGCATAAACTTCTTCGATAACATCTCTACCTAAGTCATTATAACCATAACCAGTAGTCGTATTAAATAATGAATCAGTTATTTTGCACTCATGGAAAGCATCTAATACCTTCTTACTATTAATAGATTCAATTCTGTCAACTTCTAATAATTCATCCTTAATTAACTTCTCTTCTTCTAAAAACATTATTTAATACCCCCATCTACTCTAATAACACTACCATTTATATATCTAGCTTTATCAGTACTAAGAAAATAAACAACTCCACTAATCTCTTCCACTTCAGCAAAACGATTAAGTAATATATTCTTACTTTCTTCTTCTATAAATTCAGAATCTAACTCTTTATTCATATCTGTATTAATCCACCCAGGCGCTACACAATTAACATTAATATAAGGACTAAAATACTTAGCCAAGTTCTTAGTTAATGAAATAACCCCTGCCTTAGATGCATCATAATCAATACTTTCAACATACTCTGTATCAATACCATTAGTAGAAGAAATATTAATAATAGAACCTCTTTTATTCTTAAGCATTTCTAATCCCACTCTTTTACTAACTAAAAAAGTACCAACTAAATTAACTTCCAATGTTCTCATAAAATTATCTTTAGTTTTATCTTCAAAACAAGTATCTATCGCAATAGCAGCATTATTAACTAATATGTCTATAGAACCAAATTTATCAATACTAGATTTAACTAAATTATCAATATCATCTTCATTAGAAATATCCGCTCTAACAACTAAAGTATCAACATCATATAATTTTCTAATTTCATTATCTACTTTTAAAGCACTAGCCTCATCATTACAATAGTTTATAACAACATTATAATTATTACTAGCATATTCTAATGCTATTGCCCTACCTAATCCCCTACTAGCCCCAGTTATTAAAACAGTTTTATTCATAAAACACCTCATATTTATTATATCAAAAAAAAGCAGATTTTCACTCTGTTTCTTTCTTCTTAGAATTAATTTTTACTAAAGGAGTTCCTTTATCATTATCAATAAACAAAGTACCTTCTTCAAATCTATTAATAGCAGCATTAACTACATCAGCAAATAAAGGAACCTTATGCTCAACCCATAAATTAGTTAAATAATCTATTACTTCTGGATGCTTATACATTTCAAAATCATTAACTTTACAACTAAGTATTTCACTTATTCTCATTGGTTGCATTAAATCTCTACTTTCACTAACAAAAGATGCCATATTAATTAAAGATTGGCAACTGGCACGATTAGAAAAATGTCTAATCATAGACTCTTCACAAAAAAAACCATTAATAGATACTGCAAAAAGAGCATAGTCAATAGCATCATATTTTCTAAATTTACCATTACTTAAAGTTATTCCATTATCAATTTTTTTTGACACACTTTCAAACGTCTTACTTATTAATGATACCTTCTCTTCTCTAACAGTATCAAATTCAAGTAAACATTTTTCTAAATGTTCAGAAAACGTAACACTTTCTCCAAGTAACGAAGTATCAAGCTCATTTATTCTACTATCCAATTTTTGAGAACACTCTTTTAAATAATCCATTCTCTTAGCTAATTTAACCATATCTTTAAAGCTAGAAAACGGTTCTTTGTCTTTCACTAAAATAAACTCTTTGTTAAAATTGTCAAAATTTCTAAAATAAGCACTAAAAGAAAGACATAATCTACTTCTATTTACTCTTATTACTTTTCTTTCTTCAGAATATTTTGAAACGTTATCTAACATATCTTTACATACTAACACCGCTTCTTCCTTACCAATAAATTGATTACTTGTTATGTAATTAATAGATGCCGTATAAGGTAATAATTTAATTTGATTAGTCAACACATTTATATCATTAACAGACTTTTTATCTAATGGAGTCAAATTACCAGTTTCATATATATTTTTTAAAAGCTCTAATTTACTATCAGATAAAATTATAGTTTTCACAGCACGTTCTTTAACTCTATTTAAATTACTTAGTTCACCATTACACTTAGCAAACAATTCAACTTTTTTCACTAAAGAACTAAAAGTCGCCCCACCTAAATCTAATGGTTTTAAACCAAATAAATGCCCTTCGCTCCATCTGATTTCATGGAACAAGTTAATAACGTTAGAATAAAAATCTTTAATGGAATACTTTTCGTCAGTCAAACCTGATATTTCTAATCCATAGTTTTTAACTCGTTTTATCATATCAAGTTCCAATGGACTACTTAAATCATCTAAATGTGCTTTATTTAAAAATCTCATAGCCAACAAATTTAATTTACGTGTCATCTCATCATCTGGATTTTCAAAACGAGATAAATAACTATATTCCTTCATTATTTTTAATTCTTCATTAAAATTACTTTCTCTATACTCTTTACTAATAACGATCATTCTAATATTATTTTTTAATTGCGAAACTATCTTACTCATAAATCCCCCATAAATACCCGCCTATTATAACAAAAAAAAGATAAAAAGTCAATTTTTATCAATAAAATCAAGGACTTTTAAATAAACCCTTTCAAATTTTTTATTATCTATTTTTTTATAATAAGAATCATATATACTTTTCATTTCTTTTAAGCAAATTTTATTATTAATATCAAAGACAAATGCAAATCTTGCAACTATCGCATCAACATAATTATTCTTATTTAATTTCACCAATCTCTCATTATCAATAGAATCCATAACATCAGCACTAATTTCATAGTCATCAAGCCTATCTATATCAATATCATAATCAACATGAACTCTCATTATATCTATTTTATCAACATCTCTAATTAACTTAGCAAATAAAAGAAATCTTTCATTATCACAAGGCTCAATCTCATACTTATTATGATTCTTAATAGCAAATTCAATAAGTGGATAATCTT
>CAYJHB010000042.1:7330-7664 GCA_964370105.1 uncultured Muribaculaceae bacterium
AAACCATCACGAAATAAAATATCACAACTATAATCAGCATGATCTATAGATTTTAAATCATTAAAAGTACCATAATTTTTCCATTGTTCAAAACGTCCATAATCATGTAACAATCCAATTACTTTAGCAAGTTCAATATCATAAGAACTAAAACCTAATAACCTAGCATACTTTTCACTAAGTCCCATCACTTCTAAAGAATGATCATATTTTAATTTAATATTTTTATCAGATAAATCATAATTATTAACAAACTGCGTAAAATTTTCTATCATCTTATCCCTCATATTTCCTCTATTATTATACCATAACTAAGTAAATATATAATTAAACT
>CAYJHB010000042.1:7674-10321 GCA_964370105.1 uncultured Muribaculaceae bacterium
ATATCATAAGTATAAAACCGCTCTAATGAATAACTAATATTATTGTCTTTTAAAGTAGGAACTATCTTTTCCCTATCTCTATGAAAAAAGTAATTAAGTTCAAAATAACTCTCTAAATATTTTATAAAAGGTGTAATATTCACAAGATTACTACCAACATATATATTTAATTTATGATTATGATTTGGTATCATATACACATAATTAACATGAGCTCCATCTTCACACAAAACAGATGAAGTTTGTTTTAAAAGATCACTATAAGTTCTAATATAATTTTTCAACACTGATAATTGGTTTTCATTAAAATTTTGAACATTCACTTTAAAAGTATTATAATCAAGAACATCATTTACAAGAATTCCTTCATTTAAAGAATATTTAGAATTACTTAAAATAATATTTGGCACTTCACTATCTTCATTTGATAAGTTAGCTAAAATATTAAAAGAATAAGTATAACAAAAATTATCAAATGCCTTTTTAAATTCACCAATATTCTTATTTCTAGGTCGTTCAATATCAATTAATTGCTTAATAGATATTAATTCATAATTCGTATTTATTAACTCACTAGTTACATATGGATTACTTAAAGAATCTTCTAAAATTTCTTTATTAAAACTATGCATCTTAATCCCCCCTTACTAATATAGATACATCTCATACCTAGCATTATATATCACATTACCTAGTTTATCAATATAATATCTATTATAATATAATGTATTAAAAACACAGCCCAAATACTTTATATACAGATAATTGTATAAATAGAAAATATATGCTAAAATTTTAAAGAATATATATGAAATGAGAGGTCTTTATGAAATTAATTAATAATATCATTAAAGTTATAATAATAGTATTAGCCATATTAGCAATCTTTGAAATTCTTCCAAGCTTGCCGGTATTAGCCACAATAATTATATTAAACATAGTAATGTTACTTATAATGTAAAAATAAGAAATAAGTTGATAGAAATTAATCTATCAACTTTATTTTATACTGGAAAAATTTAATTTAAAATTACTAATATTATAATTATTAAATCAAGTATTTGTGATATACTAATTTTATTAAGGAGAATTTATATGAATAGACATACATTTTATATAGACATTAAAAATAAAGTTCATGCATATGATGGTGAATATATTAAGTCTAAAAGAAACAAAATATACGTAAAAAAAATAGGCAGATCAACTTTTTTAATATCAGAAAATAAAAACACTGAAGATATTATTAATTTTCAAGAGATAATAGATTATATAATAGTTAAAATAAATATTGAAAATGAAATAGTCATAAGTAATCTTTCTCGCGCAAATGTAGGTAAAATATTGTCATCATGTAATGAAACTATAAACATCTTAAAACAAGAGGAAAGTGTTAAAAATAATCAAAATACAACAATGAACATCGCAAATGATAGATTGTTAGAGCTATTTGGAATTACATATGATGAATTTGTAGAATTACCATGTTTAGAACAAAATAAATTAATGGAACAAATTTATATAAATAAAGAAAAAAATGGAGAAAAAAAAGTTATGATAGGCTCTGGATCCCATTCAATATTTATTACTAAAGAAAAAGGTGATAGAGTAATGCTGGATGATGGAACATTTGTCAAAGTCGGAGATAATCCTTATGAAAGAAGAAAAAAATTAGATGACAAGTTGAATGATATCGTAAAGGAAGAAAAATCATTTATTAAAAAGTTAATAAAAAAAGTTGCTAGAAAGTAATCTATCAACTTTTTTTTATTATGGATTAAATAATAGTAACCTCCCTATTCCTTATTTTCTATGAATTCTTCAATATAATTATGAATAAATAATCGCATTTTTTCTATTTCATATTTTGTATCTATATTTTTATAATCAATTCTATCAATTATAGTATCAATATAACCTTTTCCTTTTATTATTTCTACTGGGTATTTATAATTGAAATCAAAAATAAATGCTAAATATGATATCCAAATATCTAGTGCAGTTTTTCTATCAGAGGTTAATATAGTAGATTTACTATAAAATGTTTTTAAAACATCTTTTGAAATTACATCTTGTTCTAAAATACTATCTATAAGTTTTGGACTCATAGATAATTTATCATTAGTACTTTTTACTCTAAAATTATCTAATTTGTCAGCATCTCGAATAATTTTTGCAAATAATAATTTTCTATCATCATTTGTTTCTTCTATTTCGAATTTATTATGATTTAAAATAGCAAATTTTATAATTTCGTCAAACTCATTTGTTGGAATAAATTTTCTGATAAAGTTATTATTAAATAAAATTTCAATACCATGTTCAGCATGGTTAAATTTACTTGCGTCCATTTGACCTAGTAATTTAATTTCATCAAATCTACCAATATCATGTAATAATCCAATTAGTTTTGCAAGTTCAACGTCATCATTACTTAATTTAAGCGCATTAGCTAACTTTTCAGAGTCATTCATGACATGATATGTGTGAGTAATTTTACTTTGAGTACTTATATTGTTAATATCATATTCACTAATATAAGTTTTAAATTCTTTAATAGCATTTTTAAAATCAATCATAGTAAATCCCTCTTTAATATTAATATTATATCATGCTTTAATAATAAATGAATAGATGATATAATACA
>CAYJHB010000043.1:0-9873 GCA_964370105.1 uncultured Muribaculaceae bacterium
AAGCATTCCACTTATCACTAGTGTTGTAATTAGTGATATAAATATTATTGTCTTCCTATTATCTATTATATCTTGTTTTGTCATATTTGCCTCACTTATCCTAATTTCAAGTATTATTCCACACTCTACTATATTAATTTTAACGTTATATATACTATTTGTCAACAATGTAAAATTCAGTTGTTTACAATCATATTTTCTTGCTATTCACATCATCTTCAAAAGAATTTACACTTAGATTATTAGTTACTTCGCTTCGAATTAAATTACTAGTAACGTTCTCACTCTTCTTCTTTAATAAAAAAAAAGAAGATTACTCTTCAATTTCAATTTTTTCGGTAGTACCATCATCTTTCATAATTAAATTGACACTATCTTCTGCTTTTTTTAACTTATCATTACATATTTTAGCAAGTTTCATAGCCTCATTAAATTTACTAATCGCATCATCTAATAAAACATCTCCACTTTCAAGCTCTTTAACAATTGTTTCTAAATTATTTAAACTTTCTTCAAAACTAACTTCTTTAGTCGCCATTTTTTACCTTCTTTCTAACTTCACTAATTATTTTACCATCTCTAAATTCTATTTCGATATTATCAGAAACTTTAATCTCATTTATACTAGTAACAGCTTTACCAAAAACCCTTGTAACAGTATAACCTCTTTTCAAAGTATTAAGAGGATTTAATATATCAAGTTTATTTATTAATAAACTATATTTATTATTGTTATATACAATATTATTATTAATACTAATACCTAATCGATTAAACAAATTATCATAATTAACTTTCTTACTTTCAATAATATTCTTTGGATTACTAAGCACATAACTATGCACCAAGTTATTAACTTTGTCTTTATAGTTTTTCATGTAATTTCTAACAGATAACGAAAACCTATCATACACTCCATCAAAAGTTTGCAGCTTATTTAAATAAATACTACTTGGATTACTAAGCACATAACTATCACTTAATCTAAGTAAGTGTTTCTTATGATTATCAAAAAGATTAGTTAATTTAATAGCACTTCTTCTTTTAAGTAAACTAATCATCTCTAATAGTTCCTCCTTTGAAGGAACTGCTAGCTCTGCTGCCGAAGTAGGAGTTGGGGCTCTAAGATCGGCTACATAATCACTAATCGTAAAATCAACCTCATGACCTACTGCACTTATAATAGGAATATCACTAGCAAATATTGCTCTTGCTACGACCTCCTCGTTAAAAGCCCATAAGTCTTCAATGCTTCCACCACCTCGACCAACAATCAAAACATCTAGTTCACACTCATTGGCACGTTTAATTTGTCTAACAATATCATCTTTAGCAAATTCACCTTGCACTAAGGACGGAAATAAAACTGTTTCTACTAATGGATAACGACGCTTAATAGTTGTTAATATATCCCTAATTGCCGCCCCAGTAGATGCTGTGATAATACCCACTCTTTTTGGAATCTTAGGTATTGATTTCTTATATTTTTCTAAAAATAATCCTTCACTCTCAAGTTTACCTTTAAGTTGTTCTAAAGCAATATATAAATTACCTACTCCATCTTCAAGTATATCATTAACATAGATTTGATATCCACCAGTAGCTTCATAAACACTAATCTTACCAGTAACTAAAACTTTCATTCCTTCAACAGGCATAAACTTAAGTTTAGATGCACTAGTAGCAAACATAACCGCATTAATTCTAGAAGTTTCATCTTTTAAGGTAAAATAAAAATGACCACGTGTATGAGCCTTAAAATTAGATATCTCACCCTTTAAATAAACATTCATCAAATGTTCATCTTGATCAATTTTATATTTAATATATTTAGTTAACTGACTAATAGTAATATACTTATCGTTCATCACTAGTCTCGCTATGATAAATATTATCTAAAACACCATTTATCATTGAAGTGACTTTTTCATCACTATACTTCTTCGAAACTTCAATTGCCTCATTAATAACAACAATACTAGGAGTATCGGTATATAACAATTCATAAATAGCCATACTAATAATAGCTTTATCAACTTTACTCAAACGTTCAATTGACCATTCAACTAAATATTTATCAGCAACTTCATTAATATCTTGTTGTTTAGAAACTACTCCTAAAACGACATCATTGACAAATTTATTTTCTATTTCTAATTGCTCTTTTATTAAAGAAGTAATATCATACTCTGTTTTAGTATCTTCCCAAATATAAATTTGATATAACACTTTAATAATAATTTCTCTTAATTCACTTCTATTTTTCATTTACATCACCTACTAGTAATTTTATCACAAACACTAAAAAAAGTATAGTAATAAGAAAATAAAAAGAAGTATTAATTACTTCTTAACATTATATTTAATATTGTATTGACTATTTAACGCTTTTTGAGCCGCCTTATCACAAACTGTTTTATTACAAACGAGAGAATAATCTTTAATCAATTCTTCACATGCTTCCAATATATCACCTTCATTAAGAATATAATTAGACCCATCAGCTAGAATTGTTTTCTCATTAAAATTCTTATAAGCAAGACTCAAATATCTTTTTTTATAACTTTTGATGTTTTTATCTATTTCCTTTAGTGTATTAATACCCATCTCTTTTTCAGGTTTACTAATATTTTGCACACTAAGAAAATGAATGAACACTTGTATTTTATTGATTGCTAATTCAGCAAACTTATTTTGTCCATTAGCAATAAAATTAGTTTTTGAAGTAAATAACTTAACTATATCTAATTCATTTAAATCACTATTTAAAATATCAACAAGCAGTTTATTATTTAAATCCTTAAGTATATTTTTCTCATCTAACTTAATCATTATCTTCTCAATTTCTTGAAGTGAATGTGGATATTTATTCTTATTATTAGCAAAATCTTTAAAACTAACTTCTCCACTACATAATTTATTAGCTATTTTTCTATATTTATTAAACTCATCTTCTTGTTTATTTTGTATTAAACTTTCATATTCATTAGTTGCAGTAACACTTAAAGCAACCAAATTTTCTCTATCAATCATAACTCCCCCTAAAGCCCGTATATCATACCAAAAAAAATGGAAAAAGTAAATACTAACCTAGTCTTTTGCTTGTTCAACCAATTCATGCAATTTGTTAATTGCCTCTAGTGGTGTCATTTCTAACACATTTATTTCTTTTAACTCATCTAGCATCTTTGTACATTCATTACTCTCTTCTTGAAATAGTAAACTAGTTTGAATAAACTCTTCTTTTTTAGGTTTTTTCTTCTCATGTGTAGATAAAATTTCTTCTGCTCTCTCGATAACAACATCAGGTAATTTGGCAAGACTGGCTACATGAATACCATAACTTTTATCAACTGGTCCGTTTTTTATTTTATGTAAAAAAGTTATATTTCCTTTCTCTTCAACAGCTGAAACATGAATATTCTTTAAATTACTAAGTTGTTTTGATAAATCAGTTAATTCATGATAATGAGTAGAAAACATTGTCTTACATTTAACTTCACTATGGATGTATTCAAGTATTGCTTGAGCTAAACTCATACCATCATAAGTAGCAGTACCTCTACCTAATTCATCAAATAAAATTAAACTATTTTTAGTAGCATTCTTTAAAGCCAGTGAAGCTTCTTTCATTTCAACCATAAAAGTACTTTCCCCACTAACTAAATCATCACTTGCTCCAATTCTTGTGAAAATTTTATCAAACAAAGGCATAGAACAACTTTTACAAGGAACAAAACTACCTATTTGCATCATAACCACTAATATTGCAAATTGCCTCATATATGTAGATTTACCTGCCATATTGGGTCCTGTTATTAAAAGAATATCTGTTTCATTATTCATAATAATATCATTAGGAACATAAGTACCCTTAAGAACCTTCTCTACAACAGGATGACGAGAATCACTAATCTTAACATTAAAATCATCTACCATAATAGGACGCACATAGTTATTATCTTCTGCCACAGTAGCAAGTCCTTGATAAAAGTCTACTTCCGCGATAACCTTAGCATTGTACTGAATCTTATCAATATATCTACGGACTATTTCTCTGATATCCATAAATAATTTATATTCTAAATTAACAATCTTCTCTTCTGCTCCTAATATAATATTTTCTTTTTCTTTTAATAACGGTGTAATAAATCTCTCACAATTAGCTAACGTTTGCTTTCTATCATATCCAAAGTCATCTTTAATCAAATGAACTTGACCCTTACTAACTTCAATATAGTAACCAAAAACTTTATTAAACCCTACTTTTAAGTTTTTAATACCTGTTTTTTCTTTTTCTTCTGCTTCTAAAGTTAAAATAAAATCTTTAGATCCGCTTCTTATTTCTTTTAATTCATCTAATTCGCTATTATATCCAGGTTTAATTAAATTACCCTCTTTGATTGTAATAGGTGCATCTTCATTAATTGATTTTTCTAATAACTCATATATTTCACTTAAATCAACTAAATCCTTTGAAAACTCAATTTGTTTTAAAATAGAACTAATATCAGGTAGCACTTTCAAAGAGTTTTTAAGTTGTAATAAATCTCTTCCATTTAAATTACCATAACTAATTCTACTACTGAGTCTTTCTAAATCATAAACTTCATCAAGTAGTAATTTCAACTCATCTTTTAAAATAAACTCTGTTCTAAGTTTTTCAACCATATCAAGTCTTTTATTAATTTCGTCTTTATCCACTAAAGGATTTTCAATACTATTCTTAAGAAATCTAGATCCCATGGCTGTTTTATTCTTATCAAGTAACCAAAGAAGCGAATATGTTTTTTCTCTTAATCTAAGTGTCTCCACCAACTCTAAATTATTTTTTGTATGAATATCAAACTCTAAATATTTAGAAGGTACAATAACACTAACTACTTGTAAATGAGTCAAACTGCCTTTTTTTGTATCTAATAAATAATAAAGTAAGTGTTTAACACCTGTCACTAATCTAACATCGCTTATTTCACTATACAAATAATCATAATCATTTTCTTTATAAATATCATCTAAAATAGTTACTAAGAAATGATAAGTATTTCGAAGCATATCTATTAATTTACGATCAAACTTATCATTAACAATTATCTCTTTAATATTTCTATTAAGAAGTTGCTTTAATAAATCACTATCATTTCGATCAACTAACATTGTATAAAAATACCCTGTCGATACATCCGCAAAAGACAAACTATAACAATATTCAAAATCATAAACACTGGCTATGTAATTATTATCCTTAGCATCAATATTATCATCAAGTCTGGTTCCTTTAGTAACAACTTGAACAACATCTCGCTCTACTACCCCTTTACTTTCCTTAGGATCAGTTAATTGTTCGCATATCGCAACCTTATAACCTTTATCTATAAGTTTTTCTAAATAACTCTTATAAGAATGATATGGAACTCCACACATTGGAATTTTCTCTTCTAAACCTGCTACTTTACCAGTTAAAGTAAGTTCTAATTCTCTTGAACAAATAACAGCATCTTCAAAAAACATTTCATAAAAATCACCAAGACGAAAAAAGATAATACTATCTTCATATTTATCTTTAATATTTAAATACTGTCCCATCATAGGACTAACTTTATTTCTATCTACTTCACTTCTTTTCATATAACTATGATATCACTTTCTGCAAAAAAAAAATAGTAAAACCACTACTTTTTTAATTAATTATAATACTTTTTAGTAACTTTCTTATAAACAGGAGGATAACTGTTTATAAATATTTGTTGTAAATTTTTAATTCCTATTTCAGGTAAGTCATACAAGTCAAATGTTTCTCCAACTTTATATAAATCCGTTTTAAAAGTAAAATAAGGATCGTAATTACTTACCATGTTATTATTACCACTTTCAATAAATAATTCACAATCTAAAAACTCACTTATTTCTAAAACATTAGTTAACCTATTGTGATAGTAGGTATACTTCTTATTTTTATTATGATCATAATAGAAAGTTGTCTCTTGCTTCCTAAAAATTTCTTCAGCTTCACAAGATTTAATTTCTACTATAAGAATATCATCCGCATAAGTCATTAGTATTTCTTTACTAAAATTACTTATTATTTCTCTATCAAAATCCTTTATAATTTTATCTTCATCATCATATTTTAAAAATAATTGATTCTTATCAATAATCCACTGTGAACTGATTTTATCACCATAATTAATATCAAATAAAGGTAACATACCAAGTAATTTATTTTCTATATTTATCATTGTATTATGTTGTTCGTTTTTTTTCATATTTTCTCCTAGCTATAGCTATAAGTATATTGATTACCACTACTAACTTCATTTTGTTCAATTGGATCGCCTATAAACAATTGTGATAATTCCATAAGATTGAAATCATTAGGTACTTCATATTCATTTAACGATAACCTTAATGTTCCTTCATTATCATTGTCGTTAACATCAACTAGCTTTGCTCCAATACAATTAAATATGTTAGTAACTATGATTTTACTACTATTTTTTTCATGTTCAACAATCCATTTATTACAATAACTAAACTCATTTCCATGAACACTATCATAACAACAATTAATTTCTAATTCTAATTTTCTAAATCCATATTTAATTTCGATAGATTGTCTAAGAGGAATTTCATTTTCTACTACTATAAAATTAAAACTTGCCTCTTTTTGATAAAAATTAAAAATTTCATCACAATCATTTGGAATAACCAACCCAAACCAATCTAAAATACCATGCACATTTTCCACTTCATTATGTAATTCGTCTGGCAACATAAATTCTTCTTGTTCCATAATTCACCTCGTAATTCATATTTTATGCTTCTTATTATATAAAGTCAATAAAAAACATATATTTAAAAATAAGGATGATAACATGAAAGAAAAATTTGTAGTATCAACATTAATTTTAATTATAGGTGGTTTTTTAACTAAAGCATTAGGAATGATTATTAAAATAGTAATGAGTAGGACTCTAGGTGTAGAAGGAATAGGTATTTATATGTTAATACTACCTACTTTTATGCTTTTAATCGGTTTAACTCAATTTGGTTTTCCAATTGCCATTTCAAAATTAGTATCCGAAGATAAAAAAAATAATAAGACTCTTTTATTTTCATTACTACCAGTATCATTTATCATAAATATATTAATTATAATAAGCATTATAATATTGAGCCCATATCTTGCCAATAATTTACTAAATGAACCTAGAACTTATTACCCTTTACTAGCAATATCTATAGTACTTCCGCTCACCAGTTTATCAGGTATGTTAAGAAGCTATTTTTTCGGTAAACAAAGAATGCTACCTCACGTTGTATCTAATGTTACTGAAGATATAATTAGATTAATATTAATTATTATAGGAGTTCCTATATTTATAAACAAAGGGATTGAAGTTGCTGTGACTTTTGTAATCCTAACTAATATAATAAGCGAATTAACTTCTATTATAGTATTATTTTTCTTTCTACCAAGGAAATTAAAATTAAATAAAGAAGAAATACGTGGCAACAAACAATATAGGAAAGAAGCGTTATCAATTAGTATACCCAGCACTACCAGTCGTTTAATTGGATCTTTTGGTTATTTCTTAGAACCTATTATTTTAACTAGCATTTTAATATATTTAGGGTATGATAATACCTTTATAATTACTGAATATGGAATACTATCAGGGTTTGTTATACCAATTCTACTACTCCCATCTTTCTTTACTTTAGCCATATCACAAGCTCTATTACCAGTAGTAAGTAAATCTCATAGTAACAATAATAAAGATTATACAAAAAAGAAAATAAGACAAGGAATATTTTTCTCGTTATTAGTAGGTATACCCTCAACACTTCTTTTTATCTTATTACCTGATGTTTTCTTAAAGATAATTTATAATACAACAGAAGGAGTAAACTACTTAAGAATAATGGCTCCATTATTTATCCTTTTATATTTTCAAGCACCACTATCTAGTAGTATAGATGCCATGGGAGAAAGTAAAAAAAATATGCAAATAACTCTAATAGGAGTTATTATAAGAGTAACTACTCTAACTATTTTCACTTTTATGAATATAGGTATGTACAGCTTAATAATAAGTAGTACAATAAGTATTACTATAACTACTTACTTAGAATATAAAACAGTAAAAAAACTATTAAAATAAAAAATTAGTCATCCAACAGACTAATTCTTTTTTATTTACAATGATGATGACAATCCTTCTCATATATTTGAAGTGCTACTTCTAACTTCTCTTTTAATACTTGTTCAAGCATTGATATGTTAACAATCGTTTTACTAACTGAGTTATTAATATCCAGAAGTTCTTTACTACACCTAGATTTTTCAATTGTGGCTTTTACTTTTTCACTTTCACATTCTATTAGTTTAGCTAGTGCATTTTCAATTAAAGCCACACTTCTAACTACTTCACATAAGCTTCCATCTAAATTACATGGACCATCATCACACTCAATATCTACGCGACACTCACTATCCAATACTATTTCACAACAGTTTTTTTTACAATTATTTTTATCAAAAGTATATAAATAATTGTAATTATTATTTTTCTTAGCCAAAACATGTACCCCCTTACTAGTTTCAAATGTTGTATTTGGTTCAATCCCATCATCTATATGTCTAGTATTAACTAAATTGCCATTAGTTGTAATTTTACTCATAAAACTAGATCCATTTTGATTATAAGTAACTAATAAATTATTATCTACTAATCCCAAACTATTTATAGAGCTACTAGTACTAGAAGTAACAATTGGTTTTCTACAGCTACCACTACTAACAACTGAACTAGTAGTATTACTTATACTAGCTAAACTAGTAGGATTGATTTCATCTTTAATGAAGTCCCCTTGATTATTAGTAGAAAAAACTTTATCATTATGAGCTACATATAATTTAGATAAATCAGGATCATATGCAATCCCTTGGATATCTTTAATATAACTACTATCAGGTACATTTAACGGAACTTGATCAACTTCATTTAAATTAGAGTCTAATACATAAAGATTACTATTATCCCCTTCTTTACTAACAAAGAAACCACCATTTGGACATTCTGCATAATTAGAATAGTCAGTTAACAAAGGATTATTACAAATATCTTGCAATTCACTTTCAGTAGTATTTTCACATACATCACTAAACAATTGCTTTTTAGGAGAATATAAAGTACTTGCTAAAGTATTATTTTCTCCATTTCGATCGGTATAAGAACACATATTTTTTCCATTCATTTTCATCACATTCTATTATATGCAAAAAAACTAAAGATAGCTATCATTATCATAAATATTAGATTTTCATATAGTAGTATGAAAGGAGAAAAAATGAACGAAAAAGTATATTATCCCACTCGTTGTGACGTTATAAATGAAATAATTTCATCTGTCGCAGACGAACAAACTAGCTTAGCTAGAATACTAGAAGTTGAGGCTGAAAAGATTAAAGCTGTCATCAGTACAACTAAAAGTACTCAAGATTTATTAGATACTAACCGCTCAGTTCAAAACATGATTAACGCTGTTACAAGACTAGAATTAATTTTGTCCAGTAAAATCGATTTATTCCAGGATTGTCTATGTGTTGGATGTACAAATCAAGAACAAGGTTATTCTCTTGCTGACATGATTATAGAAAGTGAAAATGGTGGTCGTGTTCTTAAAGAATCACAAACACAATTTGGTTACTACCACGGAACTGGAGAAGCAGTTATTAAAATAATTACTGAACCCGAAACACAAGTTACTTTAAAAAGTGAATTACCTACTAATTGGAAATACGAAAATAATAAATTATATATTCCGACAGGTATTGATTGGAGTAGAAGTTATTATATAACATTCACT
>CAYJHB010000044.1:0-850 GCA_964370105.1 uncultured Muribaculaceae bacterium
AATACTCGTTATTAATATTTATATGGAAAGAAATAAACCAAACACGACCCTGAACTTGGTAAATATTGGGCATCACTTGGAGATATTTTTATTAATGACGCATTTGGTACAGCACATCGCGCCCATGCATCAAATGTTGGAATAGCAAGTAACCTTCCTTGTGGAGTTGGCTTCTTAATAAAAAAAGAATTAGATAATTTAGAACTACTTAATGAACCTAAACAACCATTTGTTGTAATATTAGGAGGAGCAAAAGTAGCTGATAAAATAGGTGTAATAAATAACCTAGTTGAAAAAGCAAGTGCTATTCTAATTGGTGGTGGAATGTCCTTCACTTTCTTAAAAGCCAAAGGAATCGAAATAGGTAAATCACTACTAGATGAAGATAGTATTGATTTTTGTAAAGAAATGTTGCAAAAGTATCCAGATAAAATAATATTACCTATTGATACTGTTGCAAGTACAGAATTTTCAGATTCTTCACCAAATAGAATTATTCCAGTGGAAGAATTAGCGTCAGATGAATATGGCTTGGATATTGGACCTCAAACAGTAGTATTATTCTCTGAAAAATTAAATGATGCTTCTACTATCGTATGGAATGGTCCGCTAGGAGTATATGAATTTAAAACATATGCTGAAGGAACTGATAAAGTATTGGAGTATATTACTAATTTAGATACAACTAGTATTTTAGCAGGTGGTGACGTAGTTGCAGCGCTTTCTCAAACAAATATGCAAGATAAAATAACGCATGCCTCAACTGGAGGCGGAGCAACTCTAGAATTCATTGAAGGTAAAGACCTGCCAGGAATTAAAATAATAAAAGAAAGAAGTTGATATAAATGCC
>CAYJHB010000044.1:860-8030 GCA_964370105.1 uncultured Muribaculaceae bacterium
ACTATGGAGTTATTACTTTTGACCCGACTCAACCAGATCACATAGAATGGTTAAGAGAATTTGAAAAAACGCTTCCAAACGTTCCTGATCAACTAAAATTTTCAGATGAAATGCTAATGTTTAGTTTAAAATTAAAAGAAGAAGCAAATGAAAAAGGACTAAGCGAAGCTATGTCTGCTGTTTATTGTCAAAGCGAAAGTAGAAAATATCTACATGGAGACAATGAATTCAAAAAGTTCGAAAATCATAATTTAGTAATTGGTACGACTCCCGATGGAAGATTATCTGTATTAGCAATTAGTTCTATAGAAGGATATAATCTAAACAAAACACAAGAAACTTTAACAGGAAACGAGACAGTTTCAATCTATAACACACTTAGGGGAGGAATAAAAAAATCCGATACTTTATGGGCAGGTGTAATAGAAGCAATCAATCAAAACCTAAAAATTGCTAATGGTAATGGATATTCAACTGCAGAAGTAATTACTAATTTTGACGGACGAAGAGGATTTTTAATCCCAACAAAAGACATTGTAAACTTCAAACCAGAATATAAAGAACGAAGATCTGGTATATAAAATGATAAATAAAGTTAAAAAAAATACCATCTTTTTACTAATCATAACTATTGTAGTCTTGTTCTTTGTTTTGAAAGATGATTTTAATGAGATAGTAGATGCGATTGTTGGTATGAATTATATCTGGTTAGTAGTAGCAATTATCGCATATATAGGATACATAGTCTTTAAATCATTAGTTTTACATATGATTGTAACTGAAGAAGGTGGAGAATATACTTTTCTAAGAAGTATTAAACATAATTTAATAACACAATTCTTTAACGGAATCACTCCTTTTTCAACAGGTGGACAACCTATGGAAATATATATGCTAAAGAAAAATGGAGTTAATTACTCTAAAGGAACTAACATGATTTTTCAAAATTTTATTTTTTATCAAATAGCTTTAGTATTAATAGGTATACTTGCTGTCATTTGTAATTACTATTTTGGAATATTACAAAGTAACGACTTTTTGAACAGCTTAATATTAATAGGCTTTATTATTAATACATTTATTGCCATTTTGTTTTTATTTATAATGTATGATAAAAAAACTACAACTTTTTTAATTAAGAAAACTATTTACTTAATCAATAAGTTTTTAAAGAAACCGATTACTGAAGAAAAATGGGATAATCGCATTGAAGAATTTCATGAGACAGCTAAAGTATTAAAAGAAAATAGAAGTTTGTTTGTTAGAGGGGTAGGAGTAAGTTTACTTAGTCTCCTATGCTTATATATAATTCCTTTATTTCTTTTATTTGCTTTTAGTGATTATACATCATTTAATGCAATGGATGCTTTAGTAGCCTCTGCTTATGTTATGATTATTGGATCGTTTGTTCCAATACCTGGAGGTAGTGGTGGTATAGAATACGGTTTTATTGAATTTTTTAAATTCTTTATAACAGGTGGAGTTTTATCAGCGATGTTATTAGTATGGAGATTCATTACTTATTATTTACCTATGGTTGTAGGGGGAATAGTTTTTAGTTTTGATAAAGGAGATAAACAAATATGAGAATAGGTTTATTTACAGACACATATCCACCACAAATAAATGGAGTAGCAACAAGTGTTTTGGTCTTAAAAAGAGCCTTAGAAAAAAAAGGTCATCAAGTATATGTGGTAACTTTAAATGACAATATGATAAAGTATAGCATTGAAGAAAATGGAACAGTTATTAGAGTACCAGGCGTGCCATTACCTTTTTATGACTATCGCCTAGCGCAAGTGTATCCATTAAAAGTAGTTAATCTACTAAGAAAATGGAAACTAGATGTAATTCATTCACATACAGAGTTTAGTGTTGGAATATTTGCAAGACTAGCAGCAAAACAACATGATATTCCATTAGTTCACACCTATCATACTATGTATGAGGATTACACTCATTATATTACTAAAGGTTATTTTGATAAATCTAGCAAGAAAATTGTTGAATATTTAACAATGTTCTATTGTGATAAAACAGCCCAAGAACTAATCGTACCAACACAAAAAACTTACCAACTATTTAAAGAAAAATACCATTTCGAAAAGAACATAAGCATTTTGCCTACCGGTTTAGAAGTAGAAAGATTTTATAAAGAAAATACTGATAAAGAAAAGACTAAAGAACTAAAGAAAGAATTAGGAATTACTAAAGAAGATTTCCCAATTATTTTTGTCGGTCGATTAGCAGTTGAAAAAAATGTTGAATTTTTACTAAATATAATTAAAGATTTATCCAAGAAAAATCCTAATATTAAACTAATAATTGTAGGAGATGGACCAGATAGAGAAAAATTTGAAGAGATATCAAAAAAACATAAAACAGAAAGAAATGTAATCTTTACTGGTAAAGTGCCGTATGACATTATTCCGAATTACTACCAGCTAGCTAAAGGATTTATCACAGCATCTAAATCAGAAACACAA
Organism: uncultured Muribaculaceae bacterium; assembly: GCA_964370105.1. Classification (GTDB taxonomy): domain Bacteria; phylum Bacillota_I; class Bacilli_A; order RF39; family UBA660; genus CARZYU01. The sequence continues at coordinate 3,347 of CAYJHB010000044.1, forward strand.
GGACTTACTGTTGTAGAAGCAATGGCAGCAGAGTTAGTACCGTTTTGTATTAATGATGAAGCCTTTAAGACAGTTATAGTTGATGGATTAAGTGGAATAATTTTTAATAATGAAAAAGAAGCGAAACAAGCTATAACAGAAATAAGCTCAGATGAAAAAGAAAGAAAAAAATATAGTCATCAAGCAAGAGTAGCAGCAGAACGTTGTAGCTCAAAATATTACGCAGAAGGTGCTCTAGATGTATATGAAAGAGCAATTGAAGAAAAGAGAAAAACTTTCAAAGAAATAAATCGTTTCTTAGGTATTTTTAAAAGGAGAAAAAATGAAACTAGTATTGAATCACAAGATGAACTTGAATAAAGAAGAGATAAAAATATATAAAGAAGAACTAGAAGCAATATCTTTTAATGATGAAGTAATTGTTTGTCCTAGTAATTTGTATTTAGATTACTATAGTAATAGTAAATATGATATTGGAGCTCAAGATGTTTCTATTAATAACAACGGAGCTTATACAGGAGAAGTATCAGTAGAACAAATAAAAAGTGTAGGTACTAAGTATTGTATAGTAGGTCATAGTGAAAGAAGAAAATATCATTTAGAAAGTAGTGAATTATTAAATAAAAAACTTATTCAACTATTAAACAATGGTATCATTCCTATACTATGTATTGGTGAGACATTAGAAGAAAAGCAACAAGGAATAACAGATGAAGTTTTATTAAGCCAAGTACAACAAGCAACTAAAAAATTAACTAATAAAGAAAAAATTATTATTGCCTATGAACCAATATGGGCTATTGGAACAGGTATGACACCAACTAAAGAAGAAATAGAAAATACTATTCAAGTATTAAAAAGTAAATTAGATACAGAACATCAATTTTTATACGGAGGAAGTGTTAATCAATCTAATGCCAAAGAATTCATGACTATATCAAATATCGTAGGATTTCTAATAGGTGGTCTTGGATTAAAAGTTGAAGAAATGAAGAAGACGTTTTTATAAATGTCTTTTTTTAAGGACAAAAATTTTCGTTCGACAAAAGTAGACTTTTTTTACTCTAGTATTATTTTAATATATCATCTATAATGACAATGTAGTAAAAATCAGTAAAGTAGTAGAGTGGTATAGAAGGAGAAAACAATGGATAAAAATATTAGACTACTAATGATCGATGATAATGAAGAACTAACAACTATGATAAAGGAATACTTTAGTAATAATGAAAATATTGAAACAGCCTTTATAGCAAATGATGGAGCCGAAGGTTTAGAACTTATAAAAAATCATAAAGAAGACTATGATGTGATTTTACTAGATTTAATTATGCCCAAAATGGATGGTTTAACGGTACTGGAAAATGTAAGGAATCTACATTTAGATAAAAAAATAATTATTCTAACTTCATATAATGCACATGACATGATTAGAAAAGTATCAGAAATGGGAATAGATTATTTTATTTTAAAACCATTTGAGTTAACTGACTTAGAAAAGAGAATTCTATCATGCGTTAACGGAACAAGCTATGAGAGTAAAACACTAGATTTACTACACAATAATCTACAAATATCTATTACTAAAATATTACATGAGTTAGGTGTGCCATCACATATAAAAGGATATCAATATATAAGAGAAGGAATTAGTGTTATATATGAAAGACCAGAAGTAGTAGGTGGAATAACTAAAGAACTATATCCCGATATAGCCGAAAAATTTGATACAACAGTTTCAAGAGTCGAAAGAGCTATTAGACATGCCATAGAAGTCAGTTGGAATAGAGGTAGTTGGGATCTAATGGAAGATATATTTGGACATAGTGTTGATATTGATAAGGCCAAACCAACAAATTCAGAATTTATTGTTACGGTAGCTGATAAGCTACGATTAGAGTATCATTGTGAAGCAGTTCGTTAAAAACTTAAGATAACTTAGGTTTTTTTATTGACTAAGACTAATAACTATTATATACTTGACTTGAAAAATATGTGAGGTGAATACAATTTATGGAACGAAAGGTCAATGAATATTTACATAAATGGAAAAAAGACTTAATGAGAAAACCATTATTAGTATATGGTCCAAAACAAGTTGGTAAAACTCATTCTGTTATTTCCTTTGCAAAAAGCGCTTATATTAACTTTGTCTATTTTAACACAGATAATAATAGAGAATTATTAGAAACATTTAAAGAAAAAAATATTGAAAAAATTGTTACAAAACTATCTAATATCTCACAAGAAACAATACTGAAAAATGAAACTTTAATTATCCTAGACAATGTTAACGATAAAGACTTAGTAAAAACAGTTAAACTATTCTCAATTGAAAGAAGTGAATATCATATTATAATGATTACTTCAAGAAGAGAAAATCTTCAACAATTTAAAGGTGAAGAATTACAATATAAAGCAATGTATGGTATGGACTTTGAAGAATATCTATGGGCCGTTGACAAAAGACAATTAGCAGACTTTATAAAAGAGTCATATATAACTAATAAAGCAATGCCTTTCCATACGCTTGCAATGGATTACTTCTATAATTATTTAGAGACAGGATCACTACCAGAAGTAATAGAAGCAAGTACAAAAGAAGTTAATAGTTACAATTTAGAATCTATTAAAATAAAAGTTCTTGATACGTATAAAAAAGAATTGGCACTTAACGATACATTAATAGATATAACAAGAGCAATTGAAGTTTTAGACATTTTACCTTATCAATTAAAAAAAGAAAATAAAAAATTTCAATATGGATTAATAGGATTTGGTAGAAGAGCCAAAGAGTTTGAAACAGCTATAGAAAAATTGGTTGACTTACAATTAGTTTATCGTAGTTATAAAGTCACTACTATTAAAAATCCTTTATCAAGTTGCCGTGAAAAAGACAGTTTTAAATTATATGCTAATGATGTAGGTATGTTATATACCATGATGCACGGTAACAAGAAAGTTCTTCATAATGATGAAAAGTTTAAATATACATTGTATGAAAACTATGTAGCTAAAACCCTAGTTGAAAATACACAGTCTTTATATTATTATCAATCAGAAGGAAAAGCAGAAGTAAGTTTTGTTCTTCAAAATAGAATGGGACAAATCATACCCTTAGAAATAATAACTTCATCATCAACCAAAGCAAAATCACTAGCAATGTTTATAAAAAAATATACTGTTAAAGAAGCTGTGAGAATTACTGAAGATAACTTTACAATTAAAAGAGGTATAAAACATATACCTATATATGCATTGTTTTGCCTAAAAGATATTTAACTACTAATTTAGTAGTTTTTTTCTTGAAATAAAAACAAAAGTTCGGTAATATAATAATGAGGTGAACGATGAATAAAGAACGTATTATATTTCATATTGATGTTAATAACGCTTATTTATCTTGGACAGCAGTCGATTTGTTAAATAAAGGGGGAAAATTAGATATCAGGACTATCCCTTCTGTTATAGGCGGTGATGAAAGTAAAAGACATGGTATTGTCTTAGCTAAATCACCGATAGCGAAACGATTTAAAATAGTTACGGCTGAAACTCTATATTCAGCTAGAAAAAAATGTTCCAGTTTAAAAATATATCCTCCTGACATGAAATTGTATAAAGAATGTTCCAGAAAATTTTATCAGTATTTAAAACAATATACTCCAAATATAGAACAAGTATCAGTTGATGAATGTTACTTAGATTTAACAGGTACTAATTTCTTATATAAAGACTATTTAGAACTGGCGCATAAAATGAAAGATGATATTAAAAGAATGTATGGTTTTACTGTTAATGTAGGTATTGGCGAAAATAAACTGTGTGCAAAAATGGCATCAGACTTTGAAAAACCGGATAAAGTGCATACACTATATTTAAAAGAAGTGGAATCAAAGTTATGGCCACTACCAATAGGAGACTTATACATGGTAGGTAAAGCTACAGCAGCGACGTTAATAAAATTAAATATCAGGACTATAAAAGATTTAGCCAATGCTGATGATAATTTATTACATCGATATTTCAAAAACCAAGTTACTTATTTAAAAAACGCTTCCCATGGAATTGATTATGGTGAAGTTATGACCACTAAAACTAAAAATAAATGTATTAGTGTCTCACAAACCTTGATTAAAGATAGCGATGATATAGAAAAATTGAAAAAAATATTATATTTACAAGTGCAAGATATTTCAAGGAGTCTTCGCAAACAAGAATTATATGCAAAGACAATAGCAATTACTTATAAGAATAGTTTGTTTCAAAGTTATTCCCATCAAACAAAATTATATAACCAAACAAATCTCTTTGATGAATTATATAAATCGGTATTAGAGTTATTGAAAGCTTCTTTCCAAGAAGAGGAAATTAGAAATATTGGGGTAAGAGTATCTGACTTAGTAAAAACCAAACAAAAACAAGTAAGTTTATTTGATGAAGAAAAAGATGACACCTCTGATAAGGTTCAAAAACTAGTAGATGATATTCAAAATAAGTATGGAACGATGAGTTTGATAACCGCAGATATGAAGGAATATTTAGAGAAGAAAGATTAAGAAGTTTAATCTTTTTTAGGTTTTATAAGGTAAAACGTAAAAAAAGTGTTGCCAAAACGGCTATGTGTGTGTTAAAATTAGACATGTGTGGCTGCTTAGATGTGAGAGGTTGTTGATACACCAGGAAG
>CAYJHB010000044.1:8040-9514 GCA_964370105.1 uncultured Muribaculaceae bacterium
TTATTCGCACGGAGCAAGTCTATACTAGATATAGGCGAAGGGAGGATACAAAATGTCAAATGAAAAGAAAGTTCGTATCAAATTAAAAGCATATGATCATAGAGTTCTAGATAATGCCGCTACAAAGATTGTTGAAACAATTAAACGTTCAGGTGGAGTAATATCAGGTCCAGTACCGTTACCAACTGAAATCGAAAAATTTACAATCTTAAGAGCTGTACATAAATACAAAGACTCTCGTGAGCAATTTGAAATGCGTACACATAAAAGATTAATCGACATCAAGAATCCAAGTAAGGAAACTATTGATGCATTAACACATCTTGATTTACCAAGCGGTGTTGATATTCAAATTAAATTATAATTAATTAGGAGGAAACAAACATGAAAGGAATCTTAGGTAAAAAACTAGGAATGACTCAAGTTTTCGCAACAGACGGAAAACTTGTACCTGTAACTGTAGTTGAAGTAGAACCAAACGTTGTTACTCAAGTTAAAACAGTTGCAAGTGATGGTTATGATGCAGTTCAATTAGGTTTTGATACTATTAGAGAAAAATTAAGTAACAAAGCAAGAACTGGTCATACAAACAAAGCAAACACTACACCTAAGCGCTTCTTAAGAGAGATTAGAGGAGTGGACGTTAGTCAATATGAACTAGGTCAAACAATAAGTGCAGACTTATTCGCAGCTGGGGAAATCGTTGACGTAAGTGGAATCAGTAAAGGTAAAGGATTCCAAGGTGTTATTAAACGCCACAATCAATCAAGAGGACCAATGACACATGGATCACAATACCATAGAGGTGTTGGATCAATGGGTACACTATTACCGATGCACGTATTAAAAGGTAAAAAGTTACCAGGACATATGGGAAATGTTGCAACAACAGTTCAAAATTTAGAAATTATTGCAGTAGATATGGAAAACAACTGCTTATTAGTAAAAGGAAATGTTCCTGGACCTAAAAATGCATTAGTTATGGTAAAAACTGCTATTAAAAATCAAGATAAGATCAATACACCAATCGAGTTAATTTCTTACGAAGTTGAAGAAGAAACATTAGAAGAACCAACAGAAGAAGTGGTTGAAACTACTGAAGAAGTTGTTGAAAATGTTGAAACTGAACAAACGAGTGATTCATCACAAGAAGTGTAATAAGAATTGAATTTGATTAAACGTATGTGATGAAAGGAGGAAAAGAAATGAAAAAGATAACTCTTTTAAATATTAAAGGTGAAACAGTAAAAGATCTTACATTAAATAAAGAAGTATTTGGAATTGAACCAAATGATAAAGTTCTATACGATGCAATTATCGTAGCAAGAGCTGGGTTAAGACAAGGTACTCATAGTACTAAAACACGTGCAGAAGTTTCTGGTGGTGGAAGAAAACCATGGAGACAAAAAGGAACAGGTAGAGCTCGCCAAGGATCAATTAGATCAGTACAATGGAGAGGTGGAGGAAATTATGG
>CAYJHB010000045.1:0-9109 GCA_964370105.1 uncultured Muribaculaceae bacterium
TCAAACGGAGACTATCTTGGTGCAAATGAAATAGGTAAGTATGTTGTTGATCCAACAACAATATCTACTACAGAGAGAACTTCGATTATTCAAAATTATAACAACACTGAAAAATCACGTTCAAGAGGAAAATAAAATAGCTTTAAAACATGTGTAGACATGTTTTTTTTCTTTTGTTATAATGATTATAATAGGAGGGTTAAATGAATATTTATAAAACAAAGGGTGTATGCTCTAAAGAAATATCTTTTGATATAAAAAATGATAGAATATACAATGTTAATTTTCTTGGAGGGTGCCATGGTAATCTACAAGGAATTAGTAAATTAGTAGAAGGTACAAATATCGATGAAGTTATTTCTAAACTAAAAGGAATTAATTGTAATAATAGAGGAACTTCTTGTCCTGATCAATTAGCTAAGGCTCTAGAGGAAGTAAAGGAGTCAGTATAATGAGTTATCATAATGAAGAAATAAATCAAGTTCTTAAAGAATTAACTTCTAGTGAAACAGGGTTAACGAAACAAGAGGCTTTAAAAAGGCTTAAAGATTATGGGCCTAATAAATTAGAAGAAGCAAAGAAGCAGTCGACCTTAGTAAAATTCTTTTCTCAGTTTAATGACATGCTAATTATCATTCTTCTTTTTGCAGCCTTATTTTCTTTTATTATAGCCTTAATAGAAAAACATTCTTTTACAGATAGTATTATTATTATTGCTATTGTAATATTGAATGCTATTTTAGGATTTGTTCAAGAAGCAAAATCAGATAAGGCTATTGAAAACTTGAAAAAGATGCAAGATAGTAAAGTAAAAGTAAAAAGAGATAATGAAGTTATTTTAATTAGTACTGAAAACTTAGTAGTTGGCGATATATTAGTTTTAGAAGCAGGTAATATAATTAGTGCTGATGCCAGAATTATTTGGCAAGCATCTTTAAAAGTAGATGAATCCTCTCTTACTGGTGAGTCAGTACCAGTTGAGAAAGTAACAAACTCATTAAAAGGTAATGTACCACTGTCAGAAAGATTCAATATGCTTTACTCAGGTACTAGTATTGTTTATGGTAAATGCTTAGCAGTAGTTACAGCTACAGGAATGAATACTGAATTTGGTATTATTGCCAGTAGTTTAAATGATACTACTAAAGAAGACACACCATTACAAAAAAGAATTAAAGGAATCAGTAAAGTTATATCAATCATTATTGCAATTGTTGTTATTACAATGTTTATTATAGGTCTATTACAAGGAATGTCTCTCCAAAATATTTTAATGTTGTCAATTGCCTTAGCAGTCGCAGCCATACCAGAAGGGCTGCCTGCTATCATCACCATTACCTTATCATTAGGAATGAGTACTTTAGCTAAGAAGAAAGCCATTGTCCGCAAAATGTCTTCAGTCGAAACTCTAGGAACAACAGAAGTTATTTGTTCTGATAAAACCGGAACAATTACAAAAAATAAAATGACAATAAGAGCACTATATTTTGATGGTAAGCGCTATGAAAAAGAGATGTTAGATAAAAACAATATTCTATTAGATGCTATGACTTTGAATAACGATGTTGAAAAGAGTAATAATAAGTATTTAGGTGATCCTACTGAAATAGCTCTATATACATACTGTGAAAAACTAATTGATATTGACAAACAAAAAGATAAATATCCACGTATTGATGAATTGCCATTTGATTCAGAAAGAAAAATGATGTCTACTATTAATGACTATAATGATAAACTAACATTATTTACTAAAGGTAGTTTTGATTCTCTTATAAAAAGATGTACTAAAATAATAGAAAACGGAAAAGTAGTAAAACTTACTACTAAGCAAGTAAAAGAATTAGAACAAATAGAAAATAAAGAGTCAAGTAAAGCTTTTCGTGTTTTAGCTTATGCTTACAAACCACTTCCTAAAAATTATCAAGTTGATAATAAATTAGAAGAAGACTTAATCTTTATTGGTTTTACATATATGATTGATCCACCTAGAGAAGAAGTTAAGCATTCAATTGCTCTATGTAAAAGTGCTAATATTAAACCTATTATGATAACAGGAGACTCGCTAGCTACTGCGATTGCAATAGGTAAGGAAGTAGGAATTTTAGAATCTGATGAAGAAGCTATTGAAGGAGTAGAACTAGATCAATACACTGAACAAGAAATGATAGAAGTAGTAAAGAGATATTCAGTGTATGCTAGAGTTAGTCCTCTAAATAAAGTAGCAATTGTTAAAGCATGGAAAAAGAATAATAAGATTGTTGCTATGACAGGGGATGGAGTAAATGATGCACCTAGTATTAAAAGTGCTGATATTGGAATCGGTATGGGTATAACAGGTACAGAAGTATCTAAAGGAGTAGCAGATATTATTCTGGTAGATGACAGTTTTTCTACTATTGTAACCGCAGTTAAAGAAGGACGAAGAATTTTCGATAATATAAGAAATGTTTTAGTCTACTTATTATCAGCAAATATTGCCGAAGTATTAGTGATTTTTATTGGAATGCTTGCCGGATATGAAATATTATTACCAATTCAAATACTATATGTTAACCTAGTAACTGATTCAATACCTGCTATTGCACTAGCTTTTGAGAAAGCTGAAACTAATATTATGACAAGAGAAATAAGAAAGAAAGATTCATCCTTTTTCACACCATTTCTACTTAGTAAAATAATAAGTGCTTCTATAATTAAATCAGCCATAATACTAATGATTTTCTTCTTTAGTCTTAACTGTTATAATGCTGAAGTATCAACTACATTAGCTTTTCTTGCTTTAATAATTTTAGAAATGATTTTTGCTTTCTCAAGTAGAGATTTAAAAAATACTTTACTAAATAAAAGATTAATTAGTAATAGTTATATGAATAAAAGTATTATTGGATTAATAGTATTACAGTTAATTGTCTTTTTAACACCAATAAGACACATCTTCAACATTGAAACACTAAATCCTATTTTATATTTATATATTATAATAATGGCTTCATGTGCTTTCATTATGAACGAAGTATTAAAAAAGATATTTGTATTTTACTTTAAAGACTGACAAGTTAATCTTGTCTTTTTTTATGAAAAATAGTAAAATGTAGAGACAAAGGGGAAGTATATGAAAACAAAACAAACAATTAATTTCTTTAAAAAATATCTTAAAAGTGAAAAAAAACTCTTTATTAGTGCTTTTATCTTAAGTTTTATTAGCTCTTTATTAAGTGTAGGTTATGGTATGTTTGTTGGTATTGCCAGTGAATATGTTACTAATGGAGCTTATAAAACAGCTATTATAACTTTAATAATATATATTACAGTCGCTACTATTGATACTATATTTTTTGAAAGACTAGGACGTTTGAAAATGAATATTCTAACGAATAACTTAATGGAAAAAATAAGTTTTCATGTTTTTAAAAAAGTTGGCAAACTCCCAGCTATCGCTTTTGAAGAGAAAAGTAGTGGCGAGTTAATAAATAGAATTAATACTGATTCAGGTAAAATATCTGATACCCTAGGACAACTTATCAATACACTACTATCATTATTTAGTAGTTTAATTGTTTTTGTTTTTATCTGTTTTAACGCTTGGCCAATAGCAATTGAAATTGTCATATATATGATTATAATGTATTTTGTAGCTAGAAAGTATTTGCCAAAACTAAAAGAAGAACAAAAGAAAATAGCGGAAGAAAATGATAACGCTGTCGCAGAAATTAGCGAAACAATTAGAGGGATTAGAGAAGTAAAAGCACTAGGTATTACTGATAAAATAACAACAAGAATGAAAACAATTATAAATAATATTTATGAGAGAACAAGAAAGCAAACTACAGTAGAACAAAACTATCATTCCCTAACATATGTTCTTTCTACACTCTTAGAAACAAGTGCCTTCATCACAGCTATAATTCTAATATCTCTAGGTATGACATCATTTGGATTTTTCATTGCCCTAACTTATTATATTTATAGATTCAATTATGCAATTCAAAATGTAATGAATATAACAAAATCTTATCAAAAAATGTTAGTCGCAATTGAAAGAATAAGTGAAATAACCGATAATAAGTTATATGAAGATGAAAAATATGGTACCTTAGATAAAATAGATATCAAAGGTATGATTACATATAAAAACATTACTTTCAAGTATAACAATGAAGATAAGACAGTCTTTAAAGATTTATATCTAGAAATCAGCCCAAATCAAATAACAGCCATTGTAGGTAAAAGTGGACAAGGTAAAACAAGTTTATTTAATCTTTTATTAAGATACTTTGATGTTAATAAAGGTGAAATATTAATTGATGATATTAATATAAAAGACTTTACAGAATCAAGCTTTAGACAAAATATTTCAATTATTAGACAAGATCCTTTTATCTTTAATAAAACAATTAAAGAAAATCTTCAAATGATAGATGACAATTTAACAATAGAACAAATTAAAGAAGCTTGTCAAACCGCAGAGATAGATGAGTATATTACTAATCTTCCTAATGGGTATAACACTGTAATAGGTGAAGGCGGAGTTAATTTATCAGGTGGACAAAAACAAAGATTAGCCATTGCCAGAGCATTACTTAAGAAAAGTAAAATTATTTTATTTGATGAAGCTACAAGTGCACTAGATAATGCTAATCAAGAAAAGATTAAACAAGCTATTAATAATTTAGTAAAAGACCACACCATTATAATTGTTGCACATAGATTATCGACAATTGAAAATGCTAATATAATACACGTTGTTGATCAAGGTCAAATAGTAGCAAGTGATACTCATAAAAACTTAATAAAGAAGTCTGATATTTATCAAGCTTTGTACAATAAAGAGAACTAATCGTTTTCTTTTTTTATATACTTTTTTCTTTTTATAAACATAAACTTAACAGAGGTGGACTATGTTTACAAAAGAAATAGATTCAAGAATTAAAATAGTACTATTAGTAATTATACTATTATTTATTTTAATTATAGGTAGAGTTATGTACATTCAATTAATTGATTATGAAAAATTATCCCTTCTAGCAGATGACTTATGGAGTAGAGAACTACCAATTGAAGCAGAAAGAGGGTTAATACTTGATCGAAACGGAGTAGTCCTAGCAGATAATTTAACTACAACTGCCTTAGTGCTAATCCCTAATCAAATAGAAGATAAAGAAAAAACTAGTACTTTATTAAGTGAAATCTTAGGAATAACTAAAGAAGAAATGGATGAGCATGTTTATAAAGAAACTTCAATTGAAAGAGTTCATCCTGAAGGTAGAAGATTAGCTTATGAAGTCTCAGATAAAATATCAAGTTTAAATCTCCCAGGTATCTATTTAGTAAAAGAATCAGAAAGATATTATCCTTACCAGGAAGATTTAGCTCATGTCCTAGGATATGTTGGTATTGATAATCAAGGCTTATCAGGATTAGAATTACAATATGATGAATACTTAACAGGAGAACAAGGATCAATTAAATATTTTTCAGACGCGAAAGGAAACCAACTAAATCTATCAGAAATATATGAACAACCTCAACAAGGAATGAATATACAATTGACAATTGACTATAATATTCAACAAGCAGTAGAAAGAGAAATGGATAATATTGTTGATATGTTTAGTCCAGATATGGCTCTAGCTGTAGTAATTGATCCTAATAACGGAGAAATACTTGCGATGAGTTCTAGGCCCACATATGACCCTAATGAATATCAAAATTATACAATGGAAGTATTATCAAGAAACTTACCAATATGGGCCTCATATGAACCAGGAAGTACATTTAAAATATTAACTACAGCAGCTGCAGTTGAAGAAGGAGTAGTAGATTTAGAAAAAGATATGTTCTATGACAGTGGTCATGTTATGGTCGAAGGAGCAAGAATAAATTGTTGGAAATCAGGTGGGCATGGTGAACAAACATTCTTGCAAGTACTACAAAATTCTTGTAACCCTGGTTTTGTTGAGTTAGGTAATAGATTAGGTACAGAAACACTGTTTTCATACTTAGATTTATTTGGAATAGGAGAAAAGACTGGAATAGACCTAAACGGAGAAGGAGAAGGTATTATTTTTCCACTTGAACAAGTGGGACCAGTGGAACTAGCAACAACAGCTTTTGGCCAAGGAGTAAGCGTAACACCTATCCAACAAGTAACAGCTATGTCTTCAGTCGTAAACGGTGGTAATTTATATGAACCCTTTGTTGTTAAAAATATTTTAGAACCGGAAACTAACTCAATAATACAAAGCTTCGATGAAAAATTAATTAGAAAAACAATCAGCGAGGAAACATCAAATATTATGAAGTATGCTCTAGAAACAGTAGTAGCCTTAGGTGGAGGGAAAGCAGCTTATATTGATGGATATAGAATAGGGGGAAAAACAGGAACAGCCCAAAAAGTAGAAAACGGTAAATACTTAGTAAATAACTATATAATGTCCTTTGTTGGAATAGTCCCTTCCAATAATCCAGAAGCAATACTTTATCTAGCTATCGATAATCCAAAAAATACAGCCATGCTATCAAGTTATACAACAACTCCAATTGCTAGAAACATCTTAGTTGATATAATAGAAGCTCTAGACATTGAAAAACAACAAAATCAAATAGAAAAAGATTATAACTGGGATGATGATATTTACTATTTTGTTCCAAATGTTGAAGGATTAACTAAAGAAGAAGCAACCAAGTTATTGACTAATTTTACCGTTGAATATTCAGGGACAGGTGATATAGTAGTGTCACAATCACCAATGAGTGATACGAGAGTAAAAGCAGGCACAACCATTAAATTAATGCTTAGTAATTAGTTGTAAATTAATGTCTATCCATGATAAAATAGTCATATATATAAATAATTATGATATAATCTAATAAGAAATGGAAGTGGAAACATGTTACTATTAACAAAAGCAGTTTTTGCTGTAATGATTGGATTTCTAATCTCAGCAGTCTTAGGTCTTATATTAGTACCTTTGTTAAAAAAAATAAAAGTTAGACAAAGAATTAGTTCATTTGTTGGACTATCTCATCGTAAAAAAGAAGGAACACCTACAATGGGAGGTTTAATCTTTATATTACCACCAGTTTTAGCAATGATTTATTTATTATTAGTAGGAAGTATTACTTATACAGATAATATTTTTATTGTACTAATGGTATTTATAGGATATGGAATCATAGGCTTTATCGATGATTACTTAAGTATAAAAAAGAATAATAACGAAGGATTGACTACCTATCAAAAACTATTTGCCCAAGTAATTATAGCAATAGCTTTCTTTTATATCTATATGCGTAGTGGAGGAGAAACAGCTTTTGTCGTTGGAACACTAGGTATAAATATTGAGATGGGCTGGCTATATGGAATCTTTATATTGTTCATGCTAGTAGGTTCATCAAATGCTGTTAATATAACAGATGGCTTAGATGGTTTATCAGGTGGTCTATCAGCCATAGCTTTAGTTGCATTTTCATTAATCTCCTTAATGGCAGGTTTTGAAGACATAGGAATCTTTTCAATGATTTTAGTAGGGTCACTAATTGGCTTCTTAGTATATAATACTCACCCTGCGAGAATATTCATGGGGGACACTGGCTCACTTGCTTTAGGTGGAGTAATGGCAGCAATTGCTATACTAACTCATAGAGAATTAACATTAATCGTTGTCGCAGGTGTCTTTGTAATTGAAACACTAAGTGTTATTTTGCAAGTATTCTGGGTAAAAGTATTTAAAAAGAAACTATTCTTAATGTCACCACTTCACCATCACTTTGAAAAACTAGGATGGGTAGAAACAGATATTGTAAAACTATTTTGGGTAGTAGGATTAATCCTAGCAATGGCTGGAATACTATTTGGAGTATGGTTATAAACTTCTTATATAGAAGTTTTTTTAAGGAGTAAAAATGGGAATTTTAATATCTTACTTAATAATTATCAATATAATAAGTTTTATAGTAATTGGTATTGATAAAAGAAAAGCAATTAAAAATAAATGGCGAATAAGTGAAATCTCACTCTTAGTAATCGCAGTAATAGGTGGATCATTAGGTTCAATTTTAGGAATGAAAGTCTTTAGACACAAAACAAATAAAACCAAGTTTAATATTGGTATTCCATTAATTTTAATAATACAAATAATCATAATTAATTATATCTTTTAACATACACTTAAATAGGTGATAAAATGTTAAAATCAATTGATAAAGTTTTATTTATAACAGTTATAGTCTTATCATTATTTGGTTTATTAATGATATATTCATCATCAAGTATCTGGGCACAGTACAAATTTGATGATGCTTTTTATTATTTAAGAATGCAAAGTATCTACTTATTAGTTGGTATAATAGTGATGATTATTGTTTCAAAAATAGATTATAAAGTATATTATAATAAGGCTAATATTTTATTAATAGGAACTATTATATTATTAGTTTTAGTCTTAATACCAGGAATAGGTTCAATTAGAAATGGAAGTCAAAGTTGGTTTGGAATAGGGCCATTTGGTATCCAACCGAGTGAAGCAGCTAAACTAGCACTGATCATTTTTACAGCCAAGTACTTAACCAACAGTAATAAATTTCTAAAAGATTATAAAAAAGGAGTATTACCAATCTTAGCAATACTTCTTTTAGTTTTTGCCCTTATAATGTTACAACCAGACCTAGGAACAGCAAGTATTATAGTAATGTCTATAATAGCACTTCTTTACATCGCAGGAGTAAATATGAAGTTTTTCTTAGGACTAGGTATAGTAGGAGTAATAGGTTTAATCGTATTAATCATTATTGCACCATATCGGATGGATAGAATAACATCATTTATTGATCCATGGAGTGACCCATTAGGAACAGGGTTTCAGATAATACAAAGTTTATATGCAATTGGCCCAGGTGGTTTATTAGGGATGGGCTTTCTAGCATCAAGACAAAAACAATTCTATTTGCCGGAACCACAAACAGATTTCATTTTTTCAATTATCAGTGAAGAGTTTGGAGTATTAGGTATAATAATAGTATCAAGTTTATTTATAATAATATTATATCGTGGTATAAAAATAGCACTTAATGCTAAAAACAACTTTGCTAAATACTTAGCATTCGG
>CAYJHB010000046.1:0-284 GCA_964370105.1 uncultured Muribaculaceae bacterium
ATTTTATTTATTATCTTAATTTTGTTATTTTTAAACAATTATCTATTATATAAATATCTGTTACTAATTCAGCCATTAACTTTACTAATTCTAATTTTTCTATAAAATAATTTGGAATAGCTTTCAAACCTACTTAATATTTGATTATAACTCAAAATTCAACAGGATATCCTAACGCATCACCTACTGCCCACCAATTATACAACCTTTAAATTTATTTAAATCTTTCATGTTTTTCCTCACTACTTACACTCAAAATTATCTTATATATATAATTGTCCTTG
>CAYJHB010000046.1:304-4082 GCA_964370105.1 uncultured Muribaculaceae bacterium
TCTTTCAGAATAAAAATAGTTTTCTCCCTGTTTCCCATGTAAATCACAATATAATAGTTCACTTAATATATCCTCATTCTTAAATAAACATTCTTTTATTGCAACAATCACACTTTCTTTTGTCCCGCTAGGTTCAGAAATAAAGACCTTTTTACCAAATTTTTCTTCATACAAACTAACATATTTTTCATATTCTTTATCTAAGTCAAAATTTGCATTATTTTCTAATTTTTTATCAATAAATTCATTCATATACTTTTCAGTTTTCTCTTTTTGTCTATCGCTGAAATAGTTAACCCAATAAGGATTTAACTCATCAAACACAATCTTTTCATCATGTGTAAGATTATGAGGATAATCACTAAATAAATTATATATTTTATTACCATCAAATGTAAACAATCGTTTTCCAATGCAATCAGGATCTTTTATCCATTTAAAGTTATAATTTATATTTTCCATATTCAATTACCTCTCTACCTATTTGATAAAAAACTTATTACTACAATAATTAAAGATACAACTAATATAACCATCAACTCATAAGGTAAATATTTTTGATATTTATTTTGCATATCTACTATTTCTTTTCTATACTGCAAATTGTTTAAGTTTTTACCAATTAATATTTCTGCCTTTAATTTATATTCCTCAATATTATCTTCGTAAATCTCTTTTCTCGAATCAATATCATATCTAACATATTTTTTATCTCGGATTAGTTTACTATATAATAAATCTAGTTTACCACTAAAAAACATATTACCTAATATATACCCAAATACTAAACATCCAATTGGATACAATACATATGTTTTTAAATACAACTCACTAACAAAAGGAATAAAAAATAATCCAGATGCTAAAATAATCGCAGGAACTAAACCTCTAATAAAAGAAATTTTATTAGTAATTACTTTCTTTTTTTCTATAATTGAATCAAATTTAACAGGAGCATTTAACACAATATTCTTTACAAGCTCATAAACTTCATAAAGTTTCTTATCATAACTACTAAGACTTACGTTAATATCCATCTTATACTCAAATATATCTATACTTATACTTTGATGGATCATTTCACCCCAATTTCCATTTTTCATTATTGAATAATAACAATTGTATCTAACATCTATATTTTTAATCTCTTCTAATCTATTATTAAAAACCGCCATAAAATTATGAAAATTATCAAATTTAATATTTGTATCGTCATAAAAATCAACTTGAAAATTTAAAGTACAATTCAAATCTTTTAAATCCCAATTTTGCATATCTCTATCTAAATTACTATTTGTTATCTCTTCTTGTTTATAAGTTTTTTTCAAATCTTCAGAATTTTCCCAAATTTTTAGAAATATATTTGCTAAATCATCAGTTGTTATAATTTTATTTGCTACTTTTATACTATCATTATACATTTTATAAAATACCTCCAGTGTTATTATCTATAATATATTATAACATACAAATATTACAATTCTAAAAAAATAATGTTATAATAAAAAAAGAAGGAGCTTTAACTATGGAAAAATGTTGTGGTACTATTATAATCAATGATAACAAAGTATTAGTTATTAAAATGACTAAAGGTCACTATGGATTCCCTAAAGGACATATTGAAGATAATGAAACAGAAATCCAAACAGCAATTAGAGAAACAAAAGAAGAAACTAATCTAGATGTTGAAATTATTAGTTCTAAAAGATACATCAACAAATATACAATGCAAAATGGTATAGATAAAGAAGTAATATTCTTTTTAGCAAAACCTATCACTAACGACATTAAAGTACAAGATACAGAAGTACTAGAATATAAATGGGTTCCAATTAATGAAATAACTAATTACTTTGAATATCAAAACTCTTTTGATTTATGGAATGAAGTATTACCAGATATAAAAACATAAAAACTGAACAGTTAAGTTCAGTTTTATTGTATACACATACTATGGTTCTAAGAAAGCACCAGTTCCATCATTACCACAGAACTCATCTTTTATAACGTCCCAATACCCTACTTCACCAGCATTAACACCTTCTATAATTTTTGCTGGTACATAATATTTAATTATATTACCTGTATCTACATCAGTTATTTTAACATTACCAATATATCCAGTGAAATTTCTAGGATCATATCCACCAGCATATGCTTCAGTAGCTCCCCCTATTCTAACGGTAATCTCATATGCCTCTGGTATTAATTTACCACCATTAACAGAATAATTATAACTACCTATTGTATGTTTAACTCTAGAAAAATACAATGTATACCAATTATTTAAAGATATATGTGGAGACTTAGCTGATGTAGTTCCACCATACCCATTAAAAACACCGGATTTTCCATTAAAAACACCTAAGGTATAAGCTGCGATTGTTCTTCCTGAAATTATCCATCCACCATCACCAGCAGTATATGCAGTTTGATTAAATTCTGTTTCAAATATATAATCTCCAGTATTTGATAAACCCGTATCAATATATTCATTTCCGGAAAATACTAAATAATCTAAATTTTGATATGTTATTTTCTTAAACACATAACTTAAATTTAAATTCTTATTTTGATTAATATCATTATAAGTTTCATAAGAAAAAGTAATTTCAAACTCAGTCACAGTACCAGGATTAAAATATATCACTTCTCTATCTACAATCTCATAGTTGATATCCGAATTATCACTACTTGCTTCAATAATATCATCTAAATGATAGTAATCTAATGTAGTGTTAGTAACTTCAACAATCAAAGTAATTTTAGAATTTTGATTAGGAAGAGATACGCTCATCTCACTTGACGAATTAGTAAAAGTCGGATTATAAATTAAAAAAGCATCATTTTCTGCCGATTTTATTGTAACATTAGTTATTTTGATATCTGATTCTACTTCTACCTTTGCTTCCCCACTTATAGTCAGTTCAGTATTCAACGCTGAATATCCAATAGAAATAAACAAAGTTGAAATAAAAACAGAAAATATAAATAACAAATTCAAATTAATTCTATTTTTATTCATATAAAACTCCTATTCTCACACTAGTATATCAATTATATCAAAAACTGTATATATCATTTGCAAAATTATATAATTTACTGTATTATAATAAAAAAAAAGGAGTATCATTATGTTAAAACCATTTAATACAAAAGAACAAATAGAAGCCGCAACTAAATCTAATGACTTAGCAAAGTTAGTTGAAATGGTCGAAAAAAGAATAGAATACTGCCACGAAAACGGAAATATTTTAGATGAATTCACTATAGGAAATTCTCTTCTTCTTTCTCGTGAAGGTTATTGTGCTAAAGGTGCTTTGAGAAACAACAACAGAGAAAAAAGCGAATATAATAAAATTAGAACTAGTGAAGAAATAAAAAATGATACAACTACCCTTGTCGAATTCATGCACATTAATTTAAATGATTATTTATTTACATGTAAGCATTGTAATCAAATTACTACCATAAAAGACTTAGTTGATGATGATATACAACCAGGGCAATATCACAGAAGTTGTGATGCAAAAAAACAAGTAAGTGAATCAAAACCATTTATCGAAGAAAATGGCGGTTTCATTTTTTATCATAATGAATTAAAACACAATATCATTATTTTTCCAGAATTCCAAGCAGACAATGAATTAAAAGATAAAATACGTCATTTTATTGGAAGTAGCTACGTAGAACCTAATATTAAAAACTTTCTAGCTATACATGTCGTAACTACTGGTCACCCTAGAGAAATAGCAGAAATCGCACTAAATCACTACAA
>CAYJHB010000046.1:4182-8294 GCA_964370105.1 uncultured Muribaculaceae bacterium
AAAGAACAGTTCAAATAACTAGAACTGTTCTTTTCATATACTAATTTAAAATATAAAATATGAAATCAAAGCACTTAAAAAAACTATTATTATTATTAAAATATTAATAAATAAAGTTTTAGAGTACCCTCTCGGAGTAATCATATTGTTTTCATCTAATTTTTTCATAATAGGATGAAGTCCAACAAAATATGTCGCTATTGATAAAATCATAACTATAAGAGAATAAACTTTAATATCCTCAGCACCAGTCAATAGTATCACCAATAATAACATAATAAATATTAATTTAGTACCAGCTACCCAATTAATCATATACCTAGCAAATAAACTCAAATTCTTATCCGTTACATAAGGTGTTAAATTATTAAAAACAGCTACCCCATTACCATATTTAAAAGATGGAAAAAAATATAAAATAATAACATTAGAAACTTCCATAAGAACAAATGCCATTATTGCTATATCCAAAATATTCATAAACTCACTTCCTTTTCATTTATATTATTGGTCTTTAAATTATTATAACACAAAATAAAATTTCAACAAACCACTTCTTCCAATCAATTATAAAAAAAACAAATAACAACTACCACTAAATATATATATAGTGTATACTAAATAAAAGGAAGGTAAATATGACTAAAATAGGAAAAGAAATTATAATATGTAGTAATTGTAATCAAACTAGTGAACAATTAATAGTATATAGTATTAACTATGCACTTGGACAAAAAGAAGATAACGATAGACTAGTAACTCATCTTCAAAAATGTCCACACTGTGGCTATGAAAATCAAGATATAAGACAAAAAAAAGACATTTAAGATGTCTTTTTAAGAACCTGAAAAATTACCAAGTCCAATATTAGGATAAAATACATTATCAATTAAATCCCAATACCCATATTCTCCACTATCTAATATTCTAACAGGAATAAAATATCTAATAATATTACCAGTAACTACATCTGTAATTATAAAATCTTTCATATAACCATTAAAATAACGTAAATCAACACTACCATCCCAATTAACAATATTTGCACCTATCAAGATATTAGTAGCCTTATCTTCTGGTATTAAAAGCTGTGTACTAACAGGGTAACTAACTCCATTTACAAAAGATTCTGTTCTAGAAAAATAAAGAGAATACCAGTTCTTTAAATATAAACTCGGTCTATAAGCATTTGTACTACCACCATAGCTGTTGATAAAAACATTTTTTTCTATAAAAACACCTAAAGTATAAGCAGTTTCTTTTCTACCACTAAATATCCATACACCATTATCAAGTGTAAAATTATTAATATAAAAGTCAGTTTCAAAAGAATAATCACCTGTACTAATCACACCTGAATCAATATATTGTGTACCTGTACTAATTAAATAATCTAATCTTTGATAAGAAACACTAAGAAAATTATATTTTAAGTTAAGTGCAAGTTCTGTATTACTAGAAATACTACTATCATAATAAAATCTAATCTGTATAGTATTAATACTATTAGGTTCAAAAAACAAAATCATCTCATCAACAAATTCATACTCAATAGCACTATTAGAATTAGATAGTTCAATAACATCTTCTAATCGATAATAATTATAAGTATCATTAGTAATTTCTATATTATAAATAATAGAAGAATCTTGATTAGGCAAATTAACAAACATACTAGTTTCATTTTTTAAATAAGTTGGTAAAAAAATTTCTACCCCATCCCCCATTTGAGAAGAAATTTCTACATTAGTAATCTTAACCTCTTTAGAACTACTAACAACTATTTCCCCACTTATTAATAATTGAGAAGTTAAAGATGCATATCCAATAGTAATAAAACTAATAGATAAAAATATAAGTGAAAATGTTATAAAATTAGATTTCATCCTAACCACCTTTATACACTTATTATTCACCCATTATAATCATAATATAACAAATAATAAAAAAAAGACTAGAAATAACATCTAATCTTTTTTTTACTATCTTAAAAATCCATTTATTATAACACTAGTAGCTTCTTCTTCTGTAAGTCCAAGTGTTCTTAATTTAGTTAATTGCTCACCCGCTATCTTACCAATTGTTGCTTCATGTATTAATGTTGTTTCTGGATGATTAGCACTAACTTTAGGATCAGCACTAACTTTTGCATTACCATCAATAATAGCATCACATTCACTATGAGCATATGACTTAGCATTACCAACCAAATTAGATACAAACTTTTGAGTAGAATTATCTTTAGCAACTGCTCTTGATATTAAATGACAACTTGCATCATCTTCATCTAAAGTAACATCAAATATCGTTTCTGCATATTGCTCATTATCCGTTAAAATATTTTCTCTAATAACTAAAGTAGAATTTTTTCCTAAACTACCAAGAGTTTTACGAACCGCTTTATCAACACCACTAATCTGAGTAGTTTCCATTTCTAATTTACTACCATCTTTTAAATAAACTTCAGTAACTGGATTAAGTATATTATTACCTTCACCAGCTCCACATCCATAATGCTTTTCAATATACTTAACTTTAGAATTAATACCTAAATGAAATCTATGTATCCCAGAGTGCTCAGTTTGATGACCATGATCATTATGAATAGCACAACCTGCCTTAATAACAATATCAGCATTATCACCAATATAAAAATCATTATATACTAAGTCATTTAGTCCACTCTCAGTAATAATTACAGGAATATTAACTACTTCACCTACTATTCCTTCTTTAACAATTATATCAATACCCTCAGCATCAGTTTTTGCAACTATTCTAATATCTTCACTATCATTTTTTTCAAATAACTTACCATTTCTTCTAATATTAAAAGTACCCTCAAACAAATCATCAATATTAGAAACTTCATTTAATAACTCTTTATCAATATCACTAAGTTCTTTCTTACTCATTATAAATCACCACTCTTTACTAAGTTATCATAAGTACTAACACTATCCACTTTACCATTTTTAAGTAATATAATTTCATCTGCAATTTTAATAATTTTATCTTGATGTGAAATAATAATAGTAGTTCCCTCTATCTCACTTCTTATTTTCTTAAATAAATCAATCAATTCATTAAAACTCCAAAGATCAATACCAGCTTCTGGTTCGTCAAATAAAGTTAATTTAGCATCTCTAAGTACAATAGTCGCAATTTCAATTCTTTTAAGTTCTCCACCTGAAAGAGTACTATCAAGTTCTCTATAAAGATACTCTTCTGGATTAAGACCTACTTCTTCTAATCTCTTAAAAGCCTCATCTTTATATAAATAACTACCATTCGCAATATTTAAAATATCATAAACAGTAAGTCCTTTAAATTTAACAGGATGTTGAAAAGCAAAAGCTATACCTAAATTAGCTCTTTCTGTCATATCTAATTCAGTAATATCATGACCATTATATAAAATACTACCAGAAGTTTCTTTAATAACACCTGCTATTATTTTAGCTAAAGTTGATTTACCACTACCATTTGGTCCCGTAATAACAATAAATTTACCAAGTTCTATTTTAAGATTAATTTTATCTAATATTTTCTTTCCATCTCTTACATAACATATATCTTTAAGTTCTAATAACATTATTTATCTTCCTTAAGAATACTTATCCATTCAGGATTAGCATCCACTCTTTCTTTAATTACTTTAGTTTCACATCCATCACAAGAAGGACTACATCCACACATATCATTATCAAAATGAAGTGATTTAATAATATAATCTCTAAGTTTATTCTTAGTTTCTTCTGAAACATATTCACTTATTACATCAACATCTCTACTAGCTTGTTCCGGACTTATATTTAATATTCCCACAAAAAACAAGTTTAGTAAATCTTCTTTAATAATTAATTCTTCTGCAATCATTCTAGCTTCTCTACTAAGTTCAATATTCCCATAACTTTCATATTTAATTAAGCCATTATTATTTAGTCTAACTAATGCTTTAGATACACTAGATTTTGTAAAACCTAATTTATCAGCAATATCAGTAACTCTAATATTACCATGTTGAACATCTAACATATACATTGTTTTCAAATACAAATTTTGTGTTGATTTCATAATTACCACCTTTGTTGGTTATAGTCAACATTTTA
>CAYJHB010000047.1:0-8112 GCA_964370105.1 uncultured Muribaculaceae bacterium
AATTCAAAGCTGAAGTTTATGTATTAAGTAAAGAAGAAGGTGGAAGACATACTCCATTCTTCGCTAACTATCGTCCTCAATTCTATTTCAGAACTACAGACGTAACTGGTGTAATCGAGTTACCAGCTGGTACTGAAATGGTAATGCCAGGAGATAACATTTCAATTGATGTTGAGTTAATTCACCCAATCGCAATTGAACCAGGAACTAAATTCTCTATCCGTGAAGGTGGAAGAACTGTTGGTGCTGGTGTTGTTTCAGAAGTTACTAAATAATACAGTTAAATTAAAAACTTGTCTATTCTGACAAGTTTTTTTTGTGTAATCTTTTTTTTGTTATTTTGCGATATATAGGTATTAGTTTAGTAAATATGAAATACATTAACTTATTGGTTACTAAATCAAATTCTCCTATAAATTCAGTGTATTTTCCACCGAATTTCTTTTTGAATTCATATAATCCTTTTAAGTTGATATTGGTGCTGTCTTTTGATGTACATCCAAATAAATCATATGTTGTTATTCCTATGTTTTTTGCTGTTTTAATGTGATGATAATATAAACTATAGTTCCCACAAGTAAACATGAAATCACCATTATTAGCTCCGTATAGAACCCACGCTTTTGTATCATAGTATGCAATAATATAAGTACTTATTATTGCATTGTTTGAATGATTTTCTTGTAGTGCTTTTAATTTTTCAATATCTAAAGTTAAGTCTTTGATTTTTTTGTCGATATTGTTCTTTTCGTTGTTCTCTTTTTTACTAGTACCTGTAATTGATTTACAATTTTCATTTAGATTGTGTATTGATTGATTAATTTTTGCTATACTTTTTTCTATATCTATTTCAGCAAAAAATAGTTTTGCGTTAGTTTTGAAGGCCTTTAGAAAACTGCGGTAATAATTTGAATCATGTGAGAAAAAGTCTTTTCTTTTTTCAGTCATTATCATTAATTCATTAAATTTATTTATATCTTCTATTGTACCTTCGTAGCAATCAATATGATATCTGTCGGCTTTTTTTATTCTTCTTTTAACGTCAGAGTCAAAATTGTTAAATATGTCATCTAGACTTTTATTTAGATCTATTCTAAAAGTAAATCTTGGTTGGCTTCTTTCGAAATTAAGATTAAAGCCTAGATGCTTATATTTATTTTCTTTTAAGATATTATATTTTATTATTTCATCTTTTTGGAATTGAGGATCTAGTTTTATAAATATGCCTTTGTTTTTCTTAACATAGTTTTTAATGTTGGTTGTAAAATATTCTACTAAATTTTTGTTGTCCCAATCAATTATAAAACCTCGAGGAGAGTAATAATAACAATAATTTAATGGTAACTTTTTCTTTAATAATAAAGCAGTTGCTATTAATTTATTATCTTTTTTTACACCAACATATTCTGCTGATAAAGAGCTCTCTGTTTCTTTTACTTCGGCCCACATGCTAGACTGTAAAAAGTGATTGTATTGACTCTCTTTTATTAAGAAATCATCATATTCTTTTTTGTTGATATTAGTTATAAATTCCATAAGTCCTCCATTATTTAATTATAACCTATTTTTACGTTTATTTGAATTAAAATAGATAGTTTATTGCTTTTTTATTAATTACTAATAAGTAGTAGCTCTTATAGCTTTGATTGTTATATTATTCCCTTGATTATTTTTTATTATGAATTATTTAAGTTAGTAATTAAATTTTATTGATTTCTACAAACAATTTTGTTATAATATGTTTGTTAAACAAAGACCTTTAAGGAGTAATATATTTAATATTTATAGAGAATTAGTGGTTGGTGTAAACTAATAATATTATTATATGAAGGTTGTAAAGTGAGTTTAAAGCGGGTAGAATCGATATCTTCTGTTGAGTATAAATTAAGGTGGTACCACGATAATTCGTCCTTTGGGATGTTTTATCGTTTTTTTATTATAGAAAGGATGGTAATATGTTAGATAAAAAGTATGTTGCATTAGAAAAAGAAGAAAAATGGTTGAATTATTGGAAAGAAAATAATATTTATGAATTTAAGGAAGATGGTAGAGAAGTGTATTCAGTTGATACACCGCCACCAACAGTTAATGGTAAAATCCATATTGGTCATATATTCTCTTATTCCCAAGCAGAAATGACTGCTAGATATAAAAGAATTAAAGGATATAATGTTTTCTATCCATTCGGCTTTGATGATAATGGATTGCCTAGTGAGAGATTAGTAGAGAAAGAACAAGGAAAGAAAGCGCATGAAATTGGAAGAGAAGAGTTTTCTAAACTTTGTTATAATACAACTAATAAATATGAAAATGAATTTATGGATTTATTTAGTAAACTTGGTGTTAGTACAGATTGGAGTTTAGCATATAAAACTGTTAGTCCATCTACTATCAAAATATCACAAGCATCTTTTTTAGACTTAGTTAATAAAGGACATTGCTACCATAAAGAGAGTCCTGCATTATGGTGTAATGAATGTTTAACTTCGATTGCACAAGCAGAGCTTGAAACTAAAACAATAAAAACAACATTTAACTATGTTAATTTTAGTGTTAAAGATAGTGAAGAAACTTTTACAATAGCTACTACTAGACCTGAATTAATGCCAGCTATAGTTGCAGTATTTATTAATCCTAATGATGATAACAATAAACATTTAATAGGTAAAACTGCTTGTATTCCTGTTGTTAATATGGAAGTTCCTATTATGGCAGATGAAAAGGTTGATCCTGAAAAGGGTACTGGTATTGTTATGTGTTGTACATTTGGAGATCAAACAGATATTGAATGGTGGAAGAAGTACAACCTTGAACTAAGACATATCTTTACTGGAAATGGACGTATAAAAGATGAAGTTCCTATTTATGGTGGTATGTATATTAAAGATGCTCGTAAACAGATCGTTGCTGACTTAGAAGAAGGTGGTTATGTTGTTAAGGTTGAGGAATTAGAGCATGAAGTTCAAACGCATGAGAGATGTGGTAGAGCTGTAGAATATGCTGTTATGAATCAATGGTTTATTGATACTACTTCTCATAAGGAAGATTTCTTGAAAATAGGTAGAGAGATAAACTGGTATCCTAGTCATATGCGTTCTCGTTATGAAGAATGGGTTAATAATGTAGCATGGGATTGGTGTATTTCAAGACAAAGATATTTTGGTGTTCCTTTTCCTGTTTGGTATTGTGAAGACTGTGGGGAAACTATACTAGCTAAAACAGATGATTTACCTGTTAATCCGTTAACTGATAAACCACCGGTTGATAAATGTCCTAAATGTGGAAAGAATCATTTTATAGCTGAGAAGGATGTCATGGATACATGGGCGACTTCATCAGTTACACCACTTATTAATATGAAGCATGGTGAGAATGATAATTATGATCATATATTAAAGCCGATGAGTTTAAGAACAAATGCTTCTGAGATTATTAGAACATGGGATTTTTATACAATTGTTAAGAGTTTTTATCATTTTGGTCAAAAACCTTGGGATAATGTAATGATATCGGGATTTGTTATGGCTAATAAAGGTGAAAAAATTAGTAAGTCTAAAGGTAACAGTAAGCACGAACCGGTAGATATTATTAAAAATTATAGTGCTGATGTTGTTAGATATTGGGCAGCTTCTGGTAGATTAGGTACTGATATTACTTTTAATGATGAAACTTTACTGCGTGGAAAAAAATTGGTTAATAAAATATGGAATGTATCTAAATTTATTGAAATGCATTTACAAGACTATGACGATACAGAATTTAATGATTTTGAGTATGTAGATAAATGGATTTTAAATAAATTTCAAGTAATGGAAGAACAATTTATCAAATACTTAGATGATTATGAAATTGGTTTGGGACTTAATCATTTAGAAAAGTTCTTTTGGAATTTCTGTGATAACTATATAGAAATAGTTAAACATAGATTGTATCGCCCAGAAGAGTTTGGTGATATACCTAGATATTCTGGACAAAAGACAGTTTGTATTATTTTAAATAAGTTATTACAAGATTTTAGTATTTTCTTCCCGTTTATTACAGAAGAAATTTACCAAGAATTATTTAAGAAAGAAAATTCAATTCATAACACAGTTATTAAGTCGTTAAATTATAATTTTAATGAAGAAGGTGAATGTGGGGATAAATTAGTAGAAATAATCAGTCTGGCAAGAGGAGTTAAAACTACTAATAATGTATCCCTTAAGACACCTATTAAGACTTTAGAAATAGATGTATGTGATAAAATGAGGAAGGCAATTGAGAGTTCTTCTAAAGACTTTAAGGCAACTTTATTTATTGAAGAATTAATACTTAATGATAGTGATGATAATTATGAAGTTAAAGAAGTTACTTTGAATTTAGAATCAGAATAAAGGAGATAATATGGCAAGTAAATTACAATATAATGAAATGAGTGACTTTATATCAGAATTTGATATAAACGTTAGAATAGCTGGCATTGCTGGTTGGATTAAAGGAAATAGAAATACTGATCCTAACGCCTTTGAAATGGTTAATCTTTTCTTGTTTGCTGGAAAGTATGCTAGTGAAGGAAGTAGAATAGATAAAGGTAGTTTAACAGAATTATGGAATATGCGTAGTGAGGATTTTTCGAAATGTAATATTGATAAAAATCACTTCGTTTATAAGATAGCTGAAATAACTTATCAAAGTGCTATGGAAGGTAATAGTTTAGTTAATAATGCTGAATCGCATATTGCTTTACGTAGAATGGCTGGAGTTGGATTATTTTTAATGCAACAAAAAAGAGATATGGGTTCTATTAATTATAATAATTATGGTGAAATGATGGAGTTGTTAAAATCTGCATCTATACTTAAAGAAACTAATCCTGATGTTTTTGAAAGTGCTTCAGTAGGGCAATTTACTGAATTGTTAGTTAGTTTACAACCAACGGAACATTTAAATGGTTTTCAAAAAGAAGAAATAGAATTTTATTCTTCTAAATTGAAGAATAGTTCTGGAGAAGATATTTCTACGAATAAAACGATATATAAAAAGGTTACACAGTAGTGTATCCTTTTATTTTTTCCATAAACCATGTAAATTACAGTATGCATATACTTCTTTGATGTCTTCATTAGTAGTAATTGTTACTGTAGGGTTATCATTTGCTTGTAAATTGATTAATTGATATGAATTTGTTGTTTTAATGCAAATCCACTCGATTAGATGTTCTTCAGTCATTGGATGTAATGTACTTCCTACTGATACTGTGATGACGTTTCCTTCTTTACTTACTTTAGGAATATGTTTTTCAACAGCAGCATCGGTAGTATTGGCAATTATTTCTTGCATGTTCTCGTTACAACACATCACTGGAACTGAACTGTCTTTTATTTTTGTGATAATGTTACCACAGTGTTTACAAATATAAAATGTCATAGTTACCTCCTAATTACATTTTAGCATAATTATATGTTATAATGTTTATATATTTTAAGGAGTTTACATGAGAAAGAAAATAGAAATAATGATGTGTATTTTGGCTAGTGTTATTATCTTACTGTCTAGCACTATAACGGGTTCTAGTTTTATTAATATTATTATATCTATTGCTGGTATATACTATGTTTATTTAATCGGTCAAAAAAAAGTTATTGCTTATTTGTTTGGTATTATTAATGTGTTATTATTGGGTGTTAATTTATATCTAAATGAAATTTATTTCAGTGCTTTTTACAATTTATTATACGGATTTCCTATATTGTTGTATGGTCTTTATTATTGGAAAAAGAAAGCAGACAATAATAATATTAATATTTTATCTTCTGAAAATAGAATTATATTAACACTTTTAATGACTTTACCATCAATTTTTGGTATAATAGTTGCACTTATTAATTCTAATTATATTTTGTTAGTATTAGATATTACGACAACTTATATGGGAGTATTGGGTTTATGGTTGTTAGCTAGAAAACATATTGAACAATGGCCGGTATGGATTGTTTGTAATGCGATTAACTTTTTGATGTGGACTGTTCTGTCCTTTGAAAATACATCAAATATTAGCGTTGCCGTAATGTGGTTTTTCTATCTAGTTAATTCGGTTTATGGTTATATTGTATGGAGGAAATAAAATGAATAAGAGTTATGTTGTGGATAAAGTTTGTTTATTAGGTGATTTTTTAGTTAGTGTTGGGTATTCTAAGAAAGATGCTAAAAGGTTACTTAGTAATAATAAAATAATAGTTAATGATAAGAAAGTATCTAAGTATACTTATGAACTTAAAGGGAATGAAAATATTTCTGTTAATCCTAGTAAAACTAATTTAGATGTTGTATATGAAGATGATTATTTATTAGTAGTAGATAAACCGGCTAATTTACTTACTGTTGCTACTACTTCTAGTAATCACACTTTATATAGACAAGTTAGTGATTATGTTAAGCAAAAAAATAAGAATAACAAAGTATTTATTATCAATCGATTAGATAGGGAAACTTCTGGGCTAGTTATGTTTGCAAAAGTGCAAAAAGTCAAATTTCAAATGCAAAATACTTGGTCTAATGTAGTTCGTAAATATATGGCTGTAGTAATTGGTAAAACAGATGCTAGTGGAATTATTAAAAGTTATCTTAGTGAAGATAAAGGTTTTAACGTAAAATCTAGTAAAGATGGTAAACTTTCTATTACGGAGTATAAGAAACTTAAAGAGAGTAAAGAATTTACTTGGTTAGACATTAATATCAAAACTGGTCGTAAAAACCAAATTCGTGTTCATCTTAAAGATATTGGGTGTGTTATTAGAGGAGATGTTAAGTATGGATCTAAAAAGGATAAAAGAATGTATTTACATGCCTATAAACTAGAATTTAAGCATCCTATTACTAATAAATTTATTAAGGTTAAATCATTACTGCCGGATGGCTTTTAGAAATCTTTTTGGGATTTCTTTTTTTTTTTTATAATGGTATAATTTAATTATAAGAATAGGAGAAGATATGAGTAATAAATGTAGTTGTAATGGTTTAGATACTTTTTTAAAAGAACTATTTTCAAAATATACTAGTGATAAAGATAATATGATTCAAATGCTTAATGAAATACAAGAGCATTATGGTTATGTGCCTTTGGATGTGCAAAAAAAATTAGCGGAATTTTTAAATATCGAAATGGCTGAAATATATGGTGTGATTACTTTTTATGCTAGATTTTCTTTGGAACCTAAAGGTAAATATAATGTTTCTGTTTGTATGGGAACAGCTTGTTATGTTAAAGGAGCGGAGAAACTTTTAGATAGGGTAGTTGAAAAACTTGGTATTGGCATTGGGGAAACTTCAAGTGATGGGAAATTTTCAATTGAAGAGACTCGTTGTGTAGGTGCTTGTGGACTTGCTCCTGTTTTTACTGTAAATGGGGAAGTTTATGGAAAAGGTACGGTGCAGAAGGTTGATCAGATAATTGAAGAATTAAAGGCTAAGGAGTAAGTATGAGTGTTATAGATAAAATAAATGAAATACGTGATAATAAGAAAATAGAATTGGACCTTAGAATTAATACTGAAGCAGATACAAGAGAGAAACATATTTTGGTTTGTCGTGGTACTGGGTGTACTTCTTCCAAATCTGACGAGATGATTAATATTTTTAATAAGTTAATTAAAACTAATAAAATAGATAACGCTAGAGTTGTTCAAACTGGTTGTTTTGGTTTATGTGCTAAGGGACCTATTGTGATTATTAGGCCTGAGAACACTTTTTATGCTAATGTTACACTCGATGATTGTGAGGAAATAATTACTAGTCATATTATGTCTGGAAATAAAGTAGAGAGATTACTTTGTAAAGATATAGATGGTTCTGTAGTTGAAAGACTTGATGAGTTAAGTTTTTATAAGAAGCAAATGCGTATTACTTTGAAGAATTGTGGTGTTATTGATCCTGAAGAAATTGATGAATATATTGCTTTTGATGGTTATCAAGCATTATATAAAGTTCTTACTAAAATGAGTTGGTTAGATGTTATTAATGAAGTTAAGACATCTGAATTATGTGGTCGTGGTGGGGCAGGTTTTCCAACGGGGATGAAATGGGAATTTGCTCGTAAGGAAAAAAGTGATATAAAATATGTAGTTTGTAATGCTG
>CAYJHB010000048.1:0-7867 GCA_964370105.1 uncultured Muribaculaceae bacterium
TGTTCCTGCACTTGCAGTATCTGGTACTGTTACTACTGCTGTTTTTTTATTAAAATAGTCAATAACTTGGTGTTTGATTTCTTCTGTTACTTCAAATGTAATTATTTCTCCACTAAGTTCATAACCTGCTGGTGCTTGTGTTTCTTCTATTGTATAAGTTCCAGGTGTTAAATCAGTAAATATTTTTGGTGCTCCTGTTGTAATCCAAGTTTCAACTATGTTTCCAGTAGCGTCTTTTAAAACCATTGTTGCTCCTGATAAGAATTCTCCTGATACTTCATCTTTTTTTACAACTTCTACAGTTGGTTTTGTTATTTTAAGATTATAGAAAGTAACTAATTGATCAGGTTCTATATCATTTATAGTAATTGTAATTTTTTCATTGCTTAATTCATAACCTTCAGGGGCTTGAATTTCTTCAATTGTATATGTCCCATATGGAACATCTACATATTGTTTTGCTTCTGTTGTTGTTACCCATCTTGTTATTTCTTTCCCAGTTGCATCTCTTAATACCATTGTTGCTCCAGGTAATATTTCTTCAGTATCTTTATCTCTTTTTACAATAATAATACTTCCTTTTTCTTCTGGTTCTTCTTCTTTTGTATTATAAAATTCTACTACTTGATATAAGTTATTATCATCGAATACGATTGTTTTAATTTCATCACTTAAAACATATCCCTCTGGTGCTTTGATTTCTTCTACTGTATATGTACCATGAGTAACACCTTTAATTTCAGTTGCTCCTGTACCAGTAACCCATTCGTATAATACATTACCAGTCGCATCTTTTAAAACCATCGTTGCTCCTGCTAATCCTTGGTCAGTAGATTCATCTTTTTTAATTACATATAAAACGCCTTTTTCTTTTTGATAAGTAAAACTACGAGTTGTAGATACATCTGTTTTTTCTGGATATAAAACTGGTCCTACTACTCTTTGTATATATGAGCTTGAATGTACATATTCATATACTTTATTTACTGTTGCTCCAGCATCTACTTTTACAGACACTGTATTAACATCATAGTTATTTACTGAATTTACATCAATCATAACTCTGAATGTTTCCCCAACATTGAACTCATTTTGTTTATTTAAACTTTCATTAACAATTGATGCCCCAGTAACATTACTTGTTATACTTACTTTATAAGTTCTATCAAGTGCATTACCTGTTACACTAATTGGTTGTGAAATAAATGATTTACCATCTGCTGATAATAATAGTTGATCTGAATTAGTATTAGTGTTAATAGTTGGTACAGTGTAACCATTATTATTTGCTGCTACTGCTCCATTCACTAAATCTCTAATGTATCCTATTAATCCGGCTGTATCATTATTACCTGCTTTAAATGATGCAGATAAATTATTACTTCCTGTAGTTTCATCTAGATACCACCATACTGCTGATTGTGTTATGTAATAATCATAACTTCCGTTTCCAGTAAGATATTTGTTTCCATAACCATTTGCAACGATATATGTCATCCCCGCATCAAGTTCTCTTGACAATGTCAATGTTGTATTTTTTGGAGCTGCTTTGTTATAATCCATACAAAATACTAATGTTCCATCAGTCATTACTTTTGTATCGAAAGATACTCCGTCAATTAATGGTGTTACTCTACTCGAGTTTCCCATTGAGATTGTTGATGGCGCTGCATCAACTGTTGTTGCACCAAAAATAGTTAATACTGCTGTAATAACAACTAATAATGATGCTGATACTTTTTTTAATGTGTTTATCATAATTTTCCCCTCTCATTAATGAGCATATTATATCATAATTGCTCCAAAAATGCAATAATTGTTTTTTAAACAATACCTTATCAATATCATACCTATTTTTCAACTTTTTTTCAAGTTAATTCGTTATTTTTGCATAAAAAAAAGTCTAATGACTTTTTTAACGACTTAATTTTTTTTCTAATAATGAAATTATAAAGTACATGACCCATGATACTGCTGCTAATATTATAATTGCTGTTATTACTAAATCAATATTAAATACTTGTGATCCATAAATAATTAGATATCCCAAACCTTCTTTTGAAACTAGCAATTCGCCCATTATAACACCTATTAATGACATACTGATATTTACTTTCATACTATTTATAATTACTTTAATATTGCTTGGCAGAATGACATTTTTAAATATTTGTCTCTTTGTTGCACCAAATGATTGCATTAATTTTATGTAATTTTTATCTGTATTAATAAATCCATTATATATATTTATAATAGCAATGAAGACTGATATCATTAGAGCCATAAAAATTATTGATGAAGTTGATGCTCCTATCCAAATTATTATTAATGGTCCTAGTGCTACTTTTGGGATGGAATTGATTACTGTTAAATATGGTTCTACTATTTTAGCTACATACTTGTACCACCACATTATTGTTGAAACTACTATTCCTATGATTGTAGCTAATAAAAAACTTGTTATTGTTTCCAAAATGGTTATATAAATATGATTAAATAAGCTGTTTTTAGATATTAGTACTGAAAGTGTTTCAATTACTTCTTTTGGACTTGAAGTTAAAAAACTGTTTATTAGATTCATCGATACTAATAATTGCCAAATAGTTATAAATATAATAATGATGCTTATTTGAATTATTAGTACTACTTTTTTTTCTTTTTTTGCTTTTTTTAGATATTCATTTTGTTCTTTACTATAAATGGACATCTAATTCTCTCCATAATTCATCATAATATTTAGTAAACTCTTTACACTTTCTATTTTCAATTGGACTTTTTTTATTTGTTAATTCAATATCATATATTTTTTTTATACTACCTGGTCTTTTAGTCATTACTAATACTCTATCTGATAAACTTATTGCTTCAGCAATATCATGTGTTACCATAATTACTGTTTTTTTCTCTGCTCTGATTATTTTATATATGTCATCACTTAGAGCTAATCGTGTTTGATAATCTAGCGCGCTAAATGGCTCATCTAATAAAAGAATATCCGGGTCAATTGCTAAGGTTCTAATCAACGCTACTCTTTGACGCATTCCTCCAGAGAGTGAATTTGGATAACTATTTACGAATTCCTTTAATCCATATTTGTATAGTAAATTAGTTACTTTTTCTTTCTTAGTGTCAGTAATCTTATTGTTTATCTTTAACCCTAATAAACAGTTTTCTAAGACTGTTAACCAGGGAAATAGTGAGTCTGTCTGTAACATATATCCTATTTTGGGATTATCTTTATTATATTTTACATGACCACTTGTTTTAGTTTCTAAACCTGATAATATTGATAAAATTGTTGACTTACCACAGCCACTTGGTCCAATAATAGATAGGAATTCTTTATCTTTTACACTAAAATTCAGATTAGCTATAGCTTCTATTTCTCCTTTTAAATCATAGTACTTTTTTTGTAAATTACTAATTGTTAATAAATTACTCATTCTGACGTATAAACTAAATCGTTATAATTGACTCTTGTCTCTAAGACATTTGATGATTCCATAATATCTTGTAAATGATTAAATGATTCTTCTGTTAGTTTTGTATCTTTTGCCCATGCTTCAATACTTCTATATCGTTCTACTACTTTAGCAATGTCATTTATTGTGATATCTGGAAATTCACTACTAATAGCTTCTGCAACTTCTAAATTTGTATGGCTATACACATAATCAATTCCTTTTTGAATAGCTCGATTAAATTTTTCTATTGTTGTTTCATTTTCTTCAATAAAACTTTTTTTTGCATTATATGCTGTATATGGTACATTGCCTCCTAATTCTCCTAGTGACGCTACTACATAGCCTAAACCTTCTTTTTCTAATTGCATAGCAGTTGGTTCAAACAAATTGACATAATCTCCTTGATTGGAAATAAATGCTCCACTCATTGCGGCAAAGTCAATTGATGTATCAACTATTAAATCTGTTTTGGGGTCTATATTATTTTGTTTTAATATATATTCAAACGTCATTACTGGCATACCGCCTGGTCTTCCTGCTATTACTGTTGTACCTTTTAAGTCTTCTAGTGTAAAGTCTTCATTAGGTTCTTTAGCTACTATAAAGGATCCATCCTTTTGTGTTAGCTGTGCAAATGTTTGAAGATAGTCTTCTTCCCCTTGATTGTAAACATAAATTGTTGCTTCACTCCCTGAAAATCCTATTTCAACATCTCCTGATAACACTGCTGCTGTTACTGCATCTGCACCTGGAGTTAATACTAATTCAATGTTTAATCCTTCTTCTTCAAAATATCCTTGTGTTAATGCTACATACTGAGGAGCATAAAAAATACTGTGTGTTACTTCTGCTACTTTTAAATCTATAAGATTTTTATTATTGGTAGGTTCAATACTTAAGAATACTGATGCACCTAAAACAATCATTGCTAAAACAATTATTAATGGTGTCCATATTTTCTTCATAACAATTCCTCTCTTTCAAAATATTATACGTTTTTTTTTGATTTTATGTTACAAAAAAAAGAAGCCTATGCTTCTAATTTTTCTTCCTAAATATTTCTCTTGCTTCCTCTAATGCATCATGTGTACCAACGTCATAACAAATTCCATCTGTAAAACAATAAGCATATACTGGCATTTTAGTATACAAGTACTGTGGAAATCTACCTGGTGAATCAGGATTGTTTTTTTCTTTTAAATACATATCAATTATCGGTACCACTTCTTTTGGATAGAAGTAAGTTGCCCATACTCTAATGTTACTTTCTGGATTTTCTGGTTTTTCAACTAAACTTTCTATTTTGTTGTTTTCATCTAATTTAGCTACTGCAAAGCTCTTAATATACTCTAGGTCTTCGCAAGTATCTGCTAATACAACTGGAGCTTTTTTTTCATTATAAAAATCCACTGCCTTTTGTAGTGAGTAATCATATAAGTTATCTGCTGCAATAATAATTAAATCATCATCAATATTCATTTTTTCAATAGTATATTGGATATCACCAATAGCTCCTAAGCGATCTGCATTAGAAGTTGTATGGTCATCAATTACAATAATTGGTTTTTCTTTATTTGTTCTTTCAACATTCCACTTCACAAAATGTTCATAATAACGATGATTTGTTATTAAATAAACTTCATCTATTTCTTTAATATTATTGATTTGTTCAATATTATAGTCTAATATTGTTTTCCCTTCTTTTATTTCTAATAAATGTTTTGGAAAATTTTCTGTTAAGGGAAACAATCTTGTTGCATATCCTGCA
Organism: uncultured Muribaculaceae bacterium; assembly: GCA_964370105.1. Lineage (GTDB taxonomy): Bacteria > Bacillota_I > Bacilli_A > RF39 > UBA660 > CARZYU01. Next base: position 5,233 of record CAYJHB010000048.1, read on the forward strand.
CATAATAATATACATTTCATAATTTTTACTTATGCTAATTTAATACTTGATCTACTATTAAGATCTAAATCAGCACTCCTTCCTTCTTTGTATGCATAGTAACCAGCTGCAGCAATCATAGCGGCATTATCAGTACAATGAATAAAACTTGGCATTGTGAATTCAATATTTTTTTCTTCACACAACTGTTTCAAATTTTCTCTTATTGCACTATTTGCTGCTACTCCTCCTGCAAGAATAAAGTTCTTAACTTGATATTCTTCAATGGCCTTTTGGGTTTTTGTTCTTATTATATCTACAACTGTTTGTTGAAAAGAAGCTGCTAGATCAGCATAATTTAATTCTTTTCCATTTTGTATTTCTTTGTGATTTAAATTGATAACGGCACTTTTTAAACCACTGAAACTAAAATTATAACTGTTGTCATTAAGTGGTAGTGGTAATTTATAAGTTACTTCCCCACTTTTGGCTAATTTGTCAATTTTAGGGCCTCCTGGATATCCTAACTTAGTTACTCTAGCTACTTTATCGTAACACTCTCCAACTGCATCGTCAAGTGTTCCACCTATTTTTTGAAAATTATAATGATTTTTCATTATAATAAATTCTGTATGACCTCCACTAATAACTAGTGCTAATAATGGGAATTTTAATTCTTTTTCTAAGCTATTAGCATAAATATGACCTGCAATGTGATGAACTGGTATTAATGGTTTTTGATGAATGTATGCAAGTGTCTTTGCTGCTTGTAATCCAACTAATAATGATCCAATTAGACCTGGCCCTTCTGTTACTGCAATCGCATCAATTTCTTCTATTTTCATATTTGCTTTTTCTAAACATTCTTCCAGTACAATTGTTATATTTTTTATATGATGTCTACTTGCTATCTCAGGTACTACACCGCCATATTCTTTGTGAACGTCTATTTGTGTTGAGATAACAGTTGCTATTTCGTCAGTACCATTTTTTACTATTGCTACTGATGTTTCATCACAACTACTTTCTATTGCTAGTATATACATATCTTTCATTATTTCACCTCTTTTAGCATTAGAATTCCATTCTCTGTTTTATAGTAATCTTTTCTGATTGAAATTTCTTTATAACCAAACTTTTTATATAAAGCTATTGCAGGTATATTTGTTTCTCTTACTTCTAGTGTGATATTTTTGATTTTGTTTTGAAGTGAGTAATTATCAATATATTCCATTAACTTGGTTCCTACTTTATTTCTTTTATATTTATCTACGACTATTATCATATCTATTTCTATTCGATCATAAATGACATTAAATGCAACAAATCCATAAATAGTATTCATTTTTTCAATTACTATTACTTTTAAAAATGGATTACTTGCATTTATTTTATAATTAAAAATATCCTCAATTATGCTATAGTCACTGACTTTTGTTATTTTCATTTTTCTTTTCCTCAGCTTCTGTTAATTTCAAGTATATTGGCTCAACTATATGAGGATTTGTCGGTTTAATATTTTGTTCTTTAATATAATTAACTATTTTCAAATAATTTGGATTATATTCTGCTTTATTATGATTGTTAAAAATATCGTCGTTAGTGATAATAGTGTAGCTTTTTTCCTCTACTATGTTATCAACTAAATTATCACATGAGATGTGTTGATTTTCGATAATTTTCTTCATGTTTTTATCATATATTCCCGCGAATACTTGGTTTCTTCTAGCATTAATAGCAGGTACTAGGTAATCATATCCTTCTACTGACAATGCCATGGCTTCCAAACTAGTAATTGTAGTTATAGGTATGTTTAAAGTCCATGCCCATGTCTTTGCAATTGATAAACCTACTCTAATTCCTGTAAATGATCCTGGTCCGTTTACAGCAATTAAGTTTGTTATATCTTTTGGTTTTATACTACTATCATTAAGCATCATACTAATTTTTTGTAAAGAAAAAGCAGACATATCTTTGCCTAGCTCTTCATTGATACAACTTATTAACTTGTCATTTTTAATTATTGCTGTATATAAATAGCTAGATGATGTGTCTATATATAATGTTATCATAGTACTGCCTCGCATATATCTTCATACATTTTACCGTATGGTTTAAGTATAATCAGACGTGAATCCTCATCTAAGACTCTTATATTAATATCAAGTCTTTCTTCTGGTAAAATATTTTTTATCATATCTGACCATTCAATTATAGTTACTCCTTTTTTAGAAAAATATTCTTCAATTCCTATATCTGTATCACTAGTTAAGCGATATACGTCCATATGATATAAAGGTAGTTCTCCCTCTGTATATTCTTTTATAATGTTAAATGTAGGAGAAGTAATTGTTTCTTCAATTGCCATTGCACTTGCGAATCCCTTAGTAAAAATAGTTTTACCACTTCCTAAATCTCCATTTAAGCAAATTACCATGTTAGGAAACTTTTCTGATTCTAAGTTTTGTGCTAACATAATTGTTTCTTTTTCATTTCTTGTTGTTATTTTATAATCCATTTCTATCACCTATTTAATTATAAACAAAAAAAAACTCTAATACAACTATATTAGAGAATATATATATAATATTTACATTTAATCAAAAAAAAATACTTGGCAACGTCCTATTTTAGCTTACACTATCGTCGGCGCAAA
>CAYJHB010000049.1:0-7533 GCA_964370105.1 uncultured Muribaculaceae bacterium
CATTAGGATCAGCTGGTCTAAACACTTCTACATTAGGAATAGAACGAAGACTAATAAGTTGTTCAATTGGTTGATGAGTCGGACCATCTTCCCCTATTGTAATAGAATCATGTGTAAATAGATACATAACTGGTAAATTCATTAAAGCCGCTAAACGAATAGATGGTTTCATATAATCACTAAACGTTAAAAATGTAGAAGCAAACGGTAACATACCAGAAAGTGCTAACCCATTAGAAACAGCACCCATAGTATGTTCTCTAACACCATATAAAATATTTCTTCCACTATTCTTATTATTAGCAAAATCCCCCATATCTTCTAGATAAGCCTTAGTAGAACTTGCAACATCTGCACTTCCACCTATAATATATGGATAACATTTAGCCAAAGCATTTAATACCTTACCTGCTGTTTCTCTAGGTGCCTCTTCTGTAATACCATCAAAGTCAATATCTAATTCCCTCATATCAATATCAAATATATCCTGAGTTAACTCATCAAGCATCTTTTTAGTTTCTTCATTTAATTTAGAAGTTTTCTTCTTCCAATCTTTAATAACAGAATAATTTCTATCATTAATTTGTTGAGTCAAATGAGTAACAGCTTCACTAGATACTGTAAATGGTATATCTCTAATATCTAATTTCTTTTTAATGTTAGTAGTATCTTCTTCGCTTAACACAGTTCCATGAACTTTATTAGTACCTTGCAACATTGAGTGTTTCCCTATTGTTGTCTTAACTTCAATAAGTGTAGGCTTATCACTAGATTTAGCTTTCTTAATAGCTTTATCAATAGCATCAATATCATCTTCATTATTAACTAATAAGTAATTCCAACCCAAAGATTCGAATCTCTTAGCCATATTATCATTAAATGTAGTACTAGTTTTACCATCTAAACAAATATTATTAGAATCATATAAAACGATAAGTTTATTAAGTTTTAAAGTACCAGCAAGCGATGCAGCCTCATAAGAGACACCTTCCATCAAATCACCATCACCACATAAAACATAAGTATAATAATCGATTATATTTCTTTTGTTTTTGTTGAAAATACTAGATAAATATCTCTCAGCAATAGCCATACCAACTGACGATGCAAAGCCTTGCCCTAAAGGTCCCGTAGACATCTCTACACCAGGAGTAACACCATATTCAGGATGACCTGGAGTAATAGAATCAATTTTACGAAAGTTTTTCAAATCATCAACTGTAATTTGATAACCAGACATAAACAAAGTAGAATATAATAAAGCTGAGCCATGACCTGCCGATAACACAAAACGATCTCTATTAATCCATTTAGGATTACTAGGATCAAAAACTAAGTTTCTTGCAAAAATAGAATAGATTAATGGAGCCGCACCTAAAGCAATACCCGGATGTCCACTATTAGCCTCATTAATCATATCTAAAGACAAAGATCTAAGCTGATCAATACATTTATTATCCATTACTAATCTCTCATCTTTTCTTAACATTTAAATACCTCACATTCATAATAAAAGTATATCATGATAATATTAAGAAGTAAATGTCTTGACTGTCAACAAAAAAAGAGATCTAATCTCTAATATTATTTATATAAGCTTTGTTTTCGCTATAAAGTCTTTATCCATCTTATTCAATAACAACATCGCATTAATATACTTCTCTTTATTAATATCTAACAAAGTACTTTTTTTATTACTTACTAACTTGTTTAACAAAGCTATTTCATCTAGTGAAGCATTATAATTAGTGGTTTCAATAAATGTCTTGCCAACATCATATGATCTATCTGCTTCAATAAAAGCAACAACCCCTTCATAATAAGTACTCTTGGAAGAAGAGTCAATTAAAGTACTATCAATTAACAAAGACGGTTTATTATAAGAATCAAACAACTGAATCAACATTATCTTTTTTTCATCAACTACTCCAACAACCAAAAAATTTTCATTACTAGAAGAAAAAACTCCTTCATAATAATTGTTATCTCTTTCAATTAATCTAGAAATACCATTATATTCTTTAACCCCAATATACCATTTACTCTTCATTATTTTCATATATCCTCCAATATGATATTTTTTTATAAAAAAAACGAACTAAAAGCTCGTAAATACAAAGTGGTGCGGGTAACAGGAGTTGAACCTGCAAGCCTTACGGCACTAGATCCTAAGTCTAGCGCGTCTGCCAATTCCGCCATACCCGCGTATGGTGGACCCTATAGGACTTGAACCTATGACCGCCCGGTTATGAGCCGGATGCTCTAACCAACTGAGCTAAGGGTCCGTACCAATAAATAATAACATATCAACACTAATAATGCAATACTTTGATAAAAAAAAATACCACAAGGTATTATTTTTGTAACATATTTAATAAATTTACTTTAAACATATCTTTTTCTGGATGTTCTTTAGAAATCATAACACCCTTATAAGTAGTTAATTCAGCACGATGACCTTCATCTAAAATACCTTCTGGAGTAATATTAGTAAGTAAAATAACTCTACTCTCATCATACACTGTATAATGTATTCTAATATCTCCATGCACCTTAGCAAATAACTCATCAGTTGGTAATTTTAACTCATAAGATTTAGTATTATTCTTTTTATCAATGGCTTTTAATTCTCCTAAAAACTCCCCTGCTTTTAAAGCTGGATAGTAATCAAAAGTCAATTTCTTATAAGCAAGCATATTATACTTTCTTACAGATCTTTCCTTCTTACGAAAATCATTTTCATCCAAATATTCAAATAAATATAGATGTTTCATATATTCAACCCCCCGCATCTTAAGTCCCTGAACTCTCAAGATGTGTATATTATACTACAAAGTGTCAAAAATGTCAAGTAAAATCAATAACTAAGGCATTAATTGATAAACATGCCCCCTGGTCACTTCACTAGATATTAAATCAGCTTCTAAAGAAAACTCATCATTTTCTTCTATAAATTCTTTTTGTAACCATGAAACATCATCTAAACAATTGTATATAGATACAATTTCTTCATAACTACCATTAGCCTCTAAGTTAATAACAGTTTCCTCTAATAGATTATCACCAATAAAATCATAATTTTGGTAACTAAGAATCGGATCAAAGTTATCAGATTTAAACTGAGTAGAAGAATCACAATTATAATTACTCCCCTTCAAACTAGAAAGTCCATAATCATTATTGATAACAGCTTGAGCTAATTTCTCATAGTCAACTCCAGTAGAAAGATCACAAACTTTTAAAACATGTTCATTCTCATTATCTTTTTCATTATTTAGAAAGAATCCAACACTTTTTAACGACATATCATTTGTAACTACATCAGCAATACTAGAATCAGTAAAAACTTTTGATAAAAAGTCACTCGTTCCTCTCTTATTATATTTTGAATTACAAGCAAAAAAAGTTGCTCCTAATGCCAATATACCAATCATAGCAAAAGTACCTCTATAATTACTAATGGATCTAATTGACTTTATAATATTTTCTTTTTCAACTTTTAATAAATCTTTCTCTAATTGTGTTTTATTCTTTTTCATAATACCCTCTTTATCTTTATATTTATATTATATGTATAACAAATTATCTTGAAGACCCCTATTCTCCAATTGGACAGATTATAACACAAAAATCACATTTTTGCAAGTTTTTTTTCATTTACTGTATCATTCCAAGCTTTAATACAACAAAAAAAGCAATATAAATTGCTTAATTATTATTAGTATAAACCAAAGAAAAAACTTTATCATTATTATAAGTTCCATCAATATAACTAACGAAAGCATCCTGCTTCATTTGATTTAAATCGATTAAAGAACCATCAAAACAAATACCATCTAAAACAATTTGATGCATAGAAACATCATCACCCAGTTGTTCACTATTTTGACCATGACTACTAGTCTCAGTATATCCAATAGGATAAATAGTCCATATATCAGAATTAACTTCGTTTAAATATGTATTAATATCAAAAAAAGACGCGATTGCTCTATGTTCAGTATATACAATAGTATTTATTCCATCATTATTTAACAACTTAGTAAGTTCAATTTTAGCATCTGTAACTTCTTCTTTAGGAGTTAACATTTGTCTTCCTTCTTCTGCTAATTCAACATCAATAGCATAAGGTAACATATTATAATTAGTATTATCCAGTCTCTCATCATTCAAATGATTAGTAATCCATATTTTTTCCAGCATCGCCTCTTCTGCATTAATTGCTGTTGAATACCAATAAAAACCATAAGGGATGTTATTTTCTTCACAAACCCTAGCTAACTCATAAGAAATGTCATTTTTTGCTCCATTAAATAGAGAATCATTTCCATAAAAAGAAGCACCAGCCTTAATATAAACATAATTAATAGACTTATCAACAATTGATGAAATATCTACATTACCAAAATTAACAGTACTTAAATCATCATATAAAACCGCTGTCCCCTTAAGATAAGCATCTAGTGTAGTTGGATTCATATAGGAAGCATCCATTCCAAAAACCAATCCGTTTTCTGAATTATAAGAAGATAATACATTGTTTTGAATACCTGTCAACTCTAAAGATACATCAATATCACTTCCATTACTCATACTACTCAAATCAGCCATTTCTTCTAAATATTGCCCTGAAACATAGCACTCAACTAACTCATCATTTTCACGATAAGTAATCTTAGTCCAACGATAACCATCAGTAAAACTACTAGTTTCTCCAATTACATACTGTCCTATTTCTAATTGACCAATAACATTACTTCCATCTTCTAAATATTCTTCAGTGCTTCTTACATTAACATCATCAGTAGTTAAACGATACAAAGTTTCTAAATCATCATTACTAATTTTAGTATTACTAATAACATTATCTTTAGAAATTTTCCCCTCTACAAAATTACCAGTAGTATCAATTGCTCTAACTTTAATATAATCAGAATTAGTATCTCGATTAATAAAATCAGTTGTAACAACAACATTGTTATTTATTAAAACATCATGAACATCACCACTTTGATCAATAAGCGGAACAACATCAACTGTATTATTATCACTATTAGCTTTTAATTCAATTGCAATAATATCATTTTGATCCTTATCAACAGCATCTAAAACAACCGAAGTCAACTTAACGCCACCACAAACTAAAGAAGCACCTAAAATAACGCCAACTACTCCCTTAACAAGTTTTAAATTTTTATGTTTACTAATCTCTCTATTATTTACTCGAACTTTGTACTTTTGACTCATTCTTCTATTATTCACAAAAACACCCCTTAAATAAGCCTGCTTATTATAACACAAATATCACTTTTAAGTCAATCAAAACAACTTTTCAAACAAAAAAAAAGACTAACTATTCAGTTAAGTCTTTACAAAATAATAATTACTTATTTAACAAACTCAATAACTTGTTCTAGTGGCATAAACCCACTCGTTTTATTGATTACCTTTCCATCTTCAAACAAAAGTAAAGTTGGCACAGACATAACTCCATATTCTCTAGCTAAGTCTTCATTTTCATCAATATCAACTTTAACAACTCGAACATCATTTCTCTCTTCACTAAATTTTTCAAGTACTGGGCCTATCATTTTACAAGGACCACACCAAGTAGCAAAAAAATCAACTAATACTTTTCCTTCACTAATTTCCTTTTTTAAATCATTATCCTTCACGTAAACTATCATAAATTCTCCTATCTATATTTATTTAATAAATTATCAAGCCCTGGAACCGTATCTAATTTGTTATTAGCGATTAACATTTCAACACTATCAACAGATATAACTTTGTGTTTAAGCATACTATCCATGGCATTTAAATTAAGTTGATTAACATCTTCTGTTTCGTTAAATTCTATTATATAATTATATATTTCATTTACACTCTCATTAGTACTACTAACAATTGGTGTTAAAATTGGTGTATTATTAACCATATTATGAGCTAATTCAGATTCTTGAAATATTTCTAATCCAAATGCTGGCTGCCTAAAGAAAAATAAAGCAAGCATTACAATTACATAACCTTCAATAAGACCTAATATAAATCCTAATACTTTAGAAGGTATTGCTAATATAATAGTAAATTTAAGTATTTTCTCAAAAACACCAGTAACTAATAATAGTATTCTAAGAAGAGCCATTAATATTCCAAAAATAATTAAAAAAGCAAACGATTGATACATTATCACATTTAAACTAATTGCTCCCTCTAATGACCCGAAAAAATTAAAAAACGGCATTACACTCATGAAAAAATCAGCTAACGGATCTTTAAACATAAATGACAAAACAAAAGCTAATATAATACCAATAACATTAACTGCCTCTGTAAAAAAACCTCTCTTAAAACCAATAACCCCAAACAAACCTATCATTAATAAAATAACTACATCAATAATATTCATACTTCAATCCTTTCTATTTATATTATAACTCAATTTATAAAAATATGCTATAATATAAATAAGAGGTGGACACATGAATATTGTATTTAAAATAAATGATGAAGTAAAAAAGAAAATGATTGAATACTATCAAGATAAAAAAAGAGACAAAGTAATACCTTATGTCGTTTTCCAAGCTGAAGAAGAAGATACCGTAATTACATTATATGAATCTAACAAAGTAATGTTTCAAGGAACAAGTGCAGATGTTGATGCTTCTATGTGGCAAATAATGATGGGAACAACTCCAGAAGATAAAAAAGAACAAGAAAAAACTTATAACAAATATTATAATTGTAGTTCTATTGGTTCTGATGAGGTTGGTACAGGTGATTACTTCGGACCAATAGTAGTAACCTCATGTTATGTCCCAAAAGAAGAAATAGCATATTTAGAAAGCCTAGGTATAAAAGATTCAAAAAAACTAGATGATACTAAAATATTAAAAATAGCTAAAGAAATATCACAAAGAATAAAGTATAAAAGTATTATTTTATCAAACAAAGAGTATAACAACACACATTCAGCCGATCTAAATATGAATAAAATAAAAGCTGTACTGCATAACAAAGTCTTATATAACATCACTCAAGAAATTAGCAGTTATGATTATATAATAGTAGATGAGTTTGCTAAAGAACATAGTTATTATAACTATTTAAAAGATGCTAATCCTGTTCAACGAGGAATAACATTCATGACTAAAGCAGAAGATAAAAATCTAGCTGTAGCATGTGCTTCTATTATAAGTAGATATATCTTTTTAAAAGAATTTGATAAATTATGTGATGAAGTACACTTACCACTTGTAAAAGGCGCAGGACCTGCCGTAGATAAAATCGGTGAAGAACTAGTTGAAAAGTATGGAAAAGAAAAATTAAACGAAGTTGCCAAACTAAACTTTAAAAATACACAAAGAATATTAAAGACACTAGTTATCTAGTGTCTTTTTTATTTAATCAATTGTTTACTTGTATCTTTATCATATTCAATTATTTTATTCTCATCTCCAATTAAAGATAATGCATAATTATAGGCACTATCACTATTAGCCTGACCATCATATAATAATTTAATATTATTAC
>CAYJHB010000050.1:0-7506 GCA_964370105.1 uncultured Muribaculaceae bacterium
GAAGAAACGAAAACGTTAATGAAGAAGAACAAGCATAATAATGCTTTTTTTTTGCATTTAATTGACAGTTATATGGGATTTATGATTTGTATTTAAAGTCTTTATTTAGTATAATTATAGATACATTGGAGGTATTTAATGGAAGAAACAGAGGATTTTAAAATGAGAAAGAAGAAGATGTCTTTTAAAAAAATATTTTTACTAGTTGTATTAGTTCTTTTACTCATCACTAGTAGTTACTTTATATATTCTTTAGCTTTACTAGGTCCGATTGAACCTTTACTTAGAAATTTTGTTATTGGAATAGTAATAATTATTGATATACTATTTATTTTAAAGTTTATTAATAAGAAAAAAAAGAAACAAAAAAAGATTGTTAGTTTTTCTATCACTGGACTATTACTAGCAATTATATATGGTGGTAGTTCTTTACTTATTGGTTATTTATATGGGACTTTAGGAGCGATTAATAAAGATGAAATTAATTACACTAGTAGTCTAGTTGTCTTAAGTGATAGTTCTATTACTAGTTTAGATGATTTAGATAATATGAATATTGGTATGCTTAATAATACTGAGTCACCCGATGGTTATATTATTCCTAGAGAAGTTATTTATGATAATAAACTAAATGAGAAAAATGATATCGTTGAGGAGAATGACTACCCTTCTTTGATGGCAAGTTTGTACAGTGGAGAATTAGACGCTATATTTATATCTAGTTCTTATGTAGGTTTATTTGAATCTACTGAAGGATATGAAGGAATCGAAGAACAAACAAGAGTTGTTATGAGTGAGAGCAAGTTATTACCTAAAGTTGGCAATAGCGATTCTGCTTTAGCTACTAGTGATAAATCATTAGAAGAACCTTTTACAATATTAATTATGGGTGTTGATTCTGAACTTGAAGGATTAAGCGAAAATGATAGTGCTAATGGAGATGCACTTATATTAGTTACTTTTAATCCTAAAACTTTAAATGCCACTGTTTTATCAATACCAAGAGATACTTATGTTCCAATTACTTGTTTTAATGGTCAATATGAGAATAAAATTACTCATGCTTCTTGGAATGGTACTGAGTGTATGATAAATACAATTGAGAACTTTACAGAAGTTGAAATTGATTATTATGTTAAGATGAACTTTAAGGGATTAGTTGGATTAGTTGATGCTGTTGGTGGTATTACTGTTGATGTACCTGTTGATATGTGTACAGATAATAGTGGTAGAGGTCAAGAAGTTTGTATTGAAGAAGGAATTCAAACCTTGAATGGTGAAGAGGCTTTAGTACTTTCTCGAAATAGAAAAGCTTTTGTTGATGGAGATATTTCTAGAGGATTAAACCAGCAACTTGTTATTGAAGGAATTATCAATAGTGTTTCCAATATTAACTCAGCTGATCAAATTATTAGTATTTTAGATACAATCGCAGTTAATATGGATACTAACTTTTCAGAAACACAAATATTATCTTTTTATAATATATTAATGGATATATTAGCTAGTAGTTCTGTTGAGGGAGGTTCTTTAGAAATTCAGCAGTTATTTCTAGATGGTGTTGGTCAAACAATATATGACGAAAGTATGAGACTTAATCTTTGGAATTATATTATCAATGAAGAAAGTTTAGAAGATGTTGTTAGTGCTATGAAATCTAATTTAGGTTTAATTGAACCTGAAATGATTAAAAGTTTTAGTTTTACAATTGATGAAGATTATGAAATACCTATCATTGGTGAAGGACCTTATAATAGTACTACAGTATACAGCTTATTGCCTGATTTCAGTGGACAGACAGAAGATTATGTGCAATCTTGGGCTAATAAGTATGGAGTTAAAGTTTCTTTTGTAGAAAAGGAATCTAGTGCTAAAGATGGTGTGGTGATTAATCAATCTCTACCCGCTATGAAGCGATTAGATAAAATAACTGGGACTTTGACAATTACTATTTCTAAAAATGAACCAATTGAAGAAGATCCAAAAGACGATGATGAAGTTAAGGATAACACTGATACTGATTCTTCTTTAGATGGTGATAGTTCTAATACTGATAATGAATAAAATAGACTTAGTCTATTTTTTTTGTGAAAAAAAAAGAAGATTACTCTTCTTCTTTCAATTCAACTAACCATAATTTATCTTCTTCATGTACAAAGTACATGATTGCTGATGTTTGATAGCCTAAATCTTTTTCATAAGTCCAACTGACATTTACTTCATAAGCTTCTACATCTGTATATTCTAAATAATAATATGTTACTGTATTTATACTTTCAATAGTTACTTCTTTTACTTTAGGTAAGTCCTGTTTTCTTTCATTATTTATATTTGTTTCAACTTCTTTATAAATGGTATTTGAAGCTTTTTCAAGGTAATCTTCTTGTTTTGCAGGATAGACAAAATCTAATCCGCCAACATCATATTTACTACTCTTATCTTCTAAAGAATAAAAATCCACTATAAACATTTCAGTTATTTTACTAAGATATGCTTCTTCATCTACTTCTTCACTATGCAATATTTCTTCTAACTCATAGAATAAATTTTGATATTCTCTACTTGTATTACTATTTAAAACATAGCCATACTCTACTATTTCTTTTAACTTTTCTATTTTTGTTGAATTATTATTTTTAAAGAAAATATTATATAAGAAAAAACTTATTGCAATAACTAATATAATTACTGCGACGATCAGAATGATTTTACCTTGCTTTTTCAGTTTCATTTATTTCTCCTCCTCCAACTGTTTCTATCTCTTCCATTCCTTTTATTAAATCATAAACAATTATATTATTTGATGCACTTAGTAGCGACTCGGTATATAATGTTTTTTCTTCAATGTATTCTTGTGATATTACTTCTTCAGTTAGCGGTAAAAATTCTCTTTTTTGAGCATTGTAGTATACTTTATTAGTTAACCAGTTACCATTAGGAAAAACTACAATATTATCTTCTTCTGTTTCAAAAATATCATGTCCTAATTGATACTCATTATAAAATCCCATCATATTTCCTAAAGTTGGCTGAATATCATACATTCCCATGACGTTATCATTAGTTCCTGTTACTATTTGATCTTTAGTCCAAATAATAAATGGAACTTTTCTATTTAATTCATATTGGTAATCATCCATTTCAAAATAAGTAGGATCATCTTCTGGAATTAAATCGTCTGTGGTTTTATCATAATTATATAATCTTTCATAATCACTACTAGAAAGTCTTGCATCATGGTCTCCGTAAATTACAATAGCTGTATTTTCTAATAATCCTTTTTCATCTAAATCTTCTAAGAACATTCCTAGGGCCATATCAGCATATCGTACTGATTTTATGTAGTTACCTAGTTTTGTACCTTCCATATATGGATAACTTACAATAGTAGTTGTTCCATCTTCATTTATTACTTCTTCTTTTATATCAACAGGATATTCTCCATATTTATCAACATCAGAGAATGGTGTGTGATTACTTAGCATGATCATTGTTCCATAATATGGTTGTCCTTGAGCTGCGATTTCTTCAATATATGGAATTGATTGATCAAAGAAATCGACATCACTTATTCCTAAACCAATAGTATTTTCTTTGGTAACATTGTAATCGTTCTTACTATAAAATCTATCATATCCAAAGTTATTGTGCATTACTCTTCTATTCCAAAAATCTCCTGTATTACCATGCATACTAAAAATATAATAACCTTGTTCTTTTAATAAGTCATAAGTTGTTAAGTATTCTCTATCAAAATAGCTCACAAATGCAGTTCCATTCAAAGTTGGCATTAGCGATGTTGCAAGTGTTAGTTCTGTATCACTACTTGTTCCAACACTTACTTGTGAATAAAAGTTAGTAAATGATAGACCTTCTTCGACTAACTTATTTAAAGTAGGTGTTACTGGTTCCCCATTAAATTCCATTCCTATTACAAACTGTTGAATACTTTCAGCATGAATAGCAATTATATTTTTACCTTTTAAAACGTCTGTATATTCATTGTCTGATTCTTCGTTTGGATTTTCTTCATAATATTCTTTTACTTCTTTAAGAGCTTGGTCATATCCAAATAATGATGATATTTGTGGCCCTACACTTTGGACCATATCATTTAATTGATAAGTATAGATTCCAAATCTCATTACAATATATTCTCTATTCCATTGATTAGCAAAACGTCCAATTTCTAAAGATGAAAGACTTAATGCAAACAAAGCAAATAATACCCCACCAACTAAAGCTGTTTTAAACATCTTGGTCTTGTTTTTTACATTAGTTACCTTTGGGTTTAGTTTTTCTTTTTTATAAAAATAAATGAATAGCATTCCTATTGGTGCTATTAAATAAATAACATCTTTAACACTAATAACATTTTCAACAATTGCATCTCCTACTCCAATAGCAAATTGCATAAGTGGTAGCATAGAAATGGAAGCAAATGATGTATAGAAAGTATAATATATAGAATTAATAGTACACAGTGCAGTTAAAATAATTGTTAAAGTGAACAAGTAAATAAACTGTTTTGTTTTATTTTTAAATAAATAACAAAAAGAGCCAATGATAATAGCAAACGATAAATCTGCTAAAATAGGTTTTAATGATAAATAATTTTCAAGTGTTGTCATTGTTACGAATCTTAATGCTGTTGAGTTAAAGACAGTCAAAATAACAAAAGCAACAAATAATTTGTTCTTTACTATATATGTTTTAATAATATTAATTAGGTTTTTTATAGTTCCTTTAGGATTTTCTCTAAGTTTCACTATATTTTCATTAATCTTTTTTATTTTAGCTTTCACTAATACCACCTCTATTTTCTTATTATATCACTTTCTTGATATTTTGACAAATATACATTCATTAGAAAAGTGTTAAGTTTTTTCAACTTAACACTTTGTTATTTTTTAGGTATTACATATTTAGTAATGCCATTTTCTGTAGTCAAATGAATCCCATTAACACTTGATACTAATCTTTTTGCAATTAGGTTATCATTACTAAACGAAGTAAACAATTCTTCTTCGATTTCTTTCTTACACATGTTAATCGCTTCTTGGAAGGCTTTTTTACCATGTCCATTTCCTCTATATTCTTTTTTTATAAAGATATCAATAATATTATTGATATCACTATTTATTTTAATAGATCCAATAACAACATTTTCTTTTATAATTAAGAATATATTTCGACACTTATTATTAGTTAAATAATTGGTGATTTGATTATCTATTTTTATTAGAGATATCATTATTATCAACTCCTTTTTGGTAAGTTGGAAAGTTGTCTTTTAGAAAAGTCTGATATGATTTTAGATTTTCTGTATCGTAATATCTATGCGCCATCTCATAATTAACTTCTATGCCATGAACTTCTAAACAAGATTTAGTAAACAATAATAATTCATCATCATTTAATATTTTTTTTCCTTCTTTTAATGTTAATTCAACATTTCCTGTTTTCTTGTAATTACTATCATATTGATTCCTTATTGTCATACTAAGTCCCGGTATTAAATTCAAGAAATAATTACAGTAAGTTTTAGTATAATTACATTTTTCACTTCTAACTGGGATTTCATATTTTTTATTTAATTCTTCAATATTAGTAGTTGTTTGAAGTTCAGCTAGATAGTGGCATCTTAATGTAGTCCAACGATGAAGTCCGTTAGTCGAGATTACACTTTGATTTTCTTCTATTTCATTTACTTCGATAGGCTCAGACTTAAAACTTCTTGATAGTTTTTCTATTATCTCATCATTATCATAATCTAACATACCTACACTTCTTTGATGATAACTATCTCCATTATTGTCAAACAATTCGTCTAATTGTTCAAATACATTTCCACTAAAGAAGGAATTATGTCCTATTATATTAGCTATACTGACAATTTTAGTTTCAGTTTCATCAAACATTCCATACTTATAGACAATGTGATTAATATCTTTTGTTGTGCTTATGTTACTACCTGGTAAATGTAAATTTGCAACATTTAGTTTATCAAGAAAATTTTCATTACATTCATTTAATCTTAAATACATAAATGCTCCTTTATTTTTTTGTTATTTTTTCTTTACCGCCCATATAAGGTCTTAGGGCTGCAGGTATACTTATAGTTCCATCTTCATTGTAATTGTTTTCTAAGAAAGCTATTAATCCTCTTGGTGTTGCTAAAACTGTGTTGTTTAGTGTATGTACTAATTTAGTCCCTTCTTCACCTTTAGATCTAATTGATAATCTTCTTGCTTGTGCATCACCTAGAGTTGAGCATGATCCCACTTCAAAGAATTTCTTTTGTCTAGGGCTCCATGCTTCTATGTCAACTGATTTAACTTTTAAGTCAGCTAAGTCTCCACTACAACATTCTAGTGTTCTAACAGGTATATCTAAACTTCTAAAGAAATCTACAGTGTACTGCCACATTTTATTGTACCAGTTCATTGAATCTTCTTCTTTACATAATACAACCATTTGTTTTTCAAATTGGTGTACGCGGTAAATACCACGTTCTTCAATACCATGAGCTCCTACTTCTTTTCTAAAACATGGTGAATATGATGTCATAGCTATTGGTAATTCTTCTTCTTTTACAATTTGATCTTGGAATTTACCAATCATGGAATGTTCACTTGTACCTATAAGATATAAATCTTCATCTTCGATTTTGTACATCATTGCATCCATTTCCTCAAAAGACATAACACCAGTTACTACATCGCTTCTAATCATGAATGGTGGAATGCAATATGTGAAATCACGATCAATCATGAAATCTCTTGCGTATGATAACATAGCTGAATGTAGTCTAGCAATATCTCCTGTTAGATAGTAAAAACCATTACCACTAGTTCTACCTGCACTTTCTTTATCTAAACCATTAAACTTACTACATATGTCAGCATGATATGGTACTTCAAAGCTTTTATCTTCTATTTCACCATATAATTCTACTTGTACATTTTCACTATCATCTTTACCTACTGGAACACTACTATCCATAATATTAGGAATTAGTAACATTCTTTCTCTTATTTCTTTAGATAATTCTTCTTCTTTAGTAGTTAATTCTTCTATTTTAGTTCCTAAATCTTTTATTTCATTTTTAAGATTTTCTGCTTCTTCTTTCTTACCTTCTCGCATTAAACTACCAACTAAAGAACTTTCAGTATTACGTTTAGCACGCAATGTATCCCCTTCTTGTTTTATTTCGCGAAACAACTGGTCTTTTTCATAAACTTCATCTACTAAAACTAGTTTTTTGTCTTGAAACTTTCTTTTTATATTTTCTTTTACTAGTTCCTTATTGTCTCTAATTAAATTAATATCTATCATTTTTTTCCTCCTATAACAATAAAAAGGATAATACCTAAGGAGCGTTTAAAACGCGGTACCATCCTTTTTTAACTTAATTAAATAACGGTATTACCGGGATTTATTAATCCATCTATAGAGTAGATAAATAAAGTATTAGGTTCATTCTCACCAAACATGAACTCTCTT
>CAYJHB010000051.1:0-876 GCA_964370105.1 uncultured Muribaculaceae bacterium
GGGAATTCACCCCTGATTATGAAGAAGATATTGCTAAAGAACATGAAAGATATATCACTGAATACTTTAATGGACCAGTATTCATAACTGATTGGCCAAAAGATATTAAGGCTTGGTATATGAAAACTAATCCTGATAACAAAACAGTTGCAGCTGTTGACCTTTGTGTCCCAGGAGCAGGTGAGTTAATGGGTGGTTCACAAAGAGAAGAAGATTATGACAAATTAATTTCGCGTATGAAACAAATGGAAGTAGATGAGGATGCTGTTAATTGGTATTTAAATCTACGTAAATATGGTGGATGCGTTCATTCAGGGTTTGGTATGGGATTTGAAAGATTAATTATGTATCTAACAGGAGTTGAAAACATAAGAGATGTAATACCATTCCCAAGAACACCACAAAACTGTGAGTATTAAAATACAAGTAATGTAAACCTTTATAGTAGATTTGAATATTATATGGATATAAGATCAGTGGCTCCAGTGAAAACAAGAGTAGATTATAAGAAAAAGAAGAAAGTATATGGATATTCAGTTCATTGTGAAAATAACTAATTTGACAGAACAAGAAATACTAGATTTAAAATAACTGATAAAGATGAGTAATCATCTTTTTTTGTATATTAATCAATGATTTCTTCCATAATACAACTAAAGGAGAAATTATGAAAAAAACAATAGTTTTATTAATAGGAGTTTTATTTCTATCAGGATGCAATAATCTTACTAATACACCAACTAAAAAAATCGAAGAATTTATTGGCAAATATCAAATGCACGATGAAGTAGTACTATCACAACTAGAAGAAGTGATGAAAAATGAAGTGACCATGACTAAGGATCAAAAAGAAGAATATCAAGAAATAATGAAGAA
>CAYJHB010000051.1:886-7379 GCA_964370105.1 uncultured Muribaculaceae bacterium
CTTGACTTATAAAATCAAAGATGAAGTAATTGATGGAGATAATGCTACTGTTGAAGTTGAAATAGAAGTATATGACTACTATGCTGTAAACAACGAACTTAATACTCATATTGAAGAAAATAGGGAAGACTTTTATGATGAAGAAGGAAATATTATTGATGAAAAATACATGGACAAAAAAATAGAACTTTTAAATGAAGTTAAAGATAAAGTTACATATACTCTAAATTTAACACTTACTAAAAAAGAAGATATTTGGGTATTAGATGACATAACAGAAACAGAAAGACAAAAAATACATGGTCTATATAACTATTAAACTCTTGAAAAAGAGTTTTTTTGATAAAAAAGAACAAAAATAAGAAGTTAGAGTTATAAAGTGTTGTAAATAGGGAGTTAACAAACATCTATAAGGGATTAAAAGAAATATCAAAATTAATCATATTTCGTGAAAATATAAAAAACATCAGAGTAATATATAAGTTATTATTCTTTTTATAGTTGCAAAAAAACAACTATAAAACTATAATTTAATTAAAGGAAGTGATAATATGAAGATAACTTATGTAACAGGTAATTGGGCCAAAATAAAAAGCGCCAAACAAATACTAGAACCACTTGGAATAGAAGTAGATAACATAAAAATGGAAACAACTGAAATACAAGCAGATACAGTTGAAGAAGTAGCTATGCATTCAGCTAAAGAAGCAAGTGATAAATTAAAGTGTACTGTTTTAAAAAATGATACCGGATTATATATAGAAGCACTAAATGGTTTTCCAGGACCTTATACACACTATGTTGATGACAAACTAGGAGAAGACGGCATATTAAAACTATTAGAAGGAAAAGAAAATAGAAAAGCTTGTTTCATAGAAGCTTTTGCCTATTGTGAATATAATCAAAAACCAATAGTATTTAAATCCATTACAAACGGAACTATATCACTAACTAAATCAGGAACATACGGCTGGAGTTGGGATTTCATTTTTATACCTCAAGGAAAAGATAAAACACTAGCTAATTATAAAGATGAAGAAAGATGGTTACTATGGAACACAGATGCCTATCATCAACTTGCTAAACTTTTAAAAGGAAAAGAGAATAAATGATAGAAATATTAAAAGAAGAAGATATTAAATTATATAAAGAATTAATTGATGAATGTTTTGGTGGAAGTAATGATTTATCATATTACAAAAAATACCAACAAAATGAAAATTATAAAATATTTGTAATGAAACAAGATGACAAAATAACAGGAAGTATAACAGCTTATAAACTAGATTTATTCACTTTTTCCTTTCAACCAGCATTAGAAATATTTAATGTTAGTGTCTTGAAAGATTATCGTAAACAAGATATAGCTAAGAAAATATTTGAAGAAGTAATAAAGTATGCTAAAGAAAATAATTATAAATCAATGTGTCTAACTTGCTTAGACACGGCTATACCGGCACACAAATTATATGAAAGTATAGGGATGACAAGAACTTCAAGTGTTAAATATAACATGTATTTTTAGGAGGGAAAATGGAAAAAGAAAAAAAATATAATAAATTAGTAAGAGATAAAATACCAGAAATAATAAAAAATAATAATGAAATACCCATTACTAGAATATTAGATGACCAAGAATATAAAAAATATCTAGAAATAAAAATATTAGAAGAACAAAAAGAAGTAGTAGAAGCAACAGGACAAGATAGAATAGAAGAACTAGCAGATCTTTTAGAAATAATAATATCACTAACCGAATTAGAAGGTAAAACTCTAAGCGACTTAATCCAAGTAGCTAAGGAAAAGAGTGATAAACGAGGAGGGTTTAAAGATAAAATTTTTCTAGAAAAAGTTTTGGCAAATAATTAAACAGTAAACTCATGTCAATTTCATTGCAAAAAAGTTGTAAATATAATTTACCCTTGATATAATTATTGTATATATAACATAGGAGTGTAAAATAAATGAGCAGTAGTAAAAAGACAACTAAGAGAAAAGTAACGATTTTATTAATATGCTTTATAAGTATATTAATAATTTTTTTGTTGTTTCTTAATAATAGGAATACTAATACTGTTTTTTATGAAAAATTACATTTGTATTTATCAAACAATGACTATACAAACTTTGAGATAGAAGAAGATTTTTTGAAAAATAATGACTTATTCGATGAAAATTTTATTTGTAATAGTATTTCATATAGTGAAGGTATTTTGGAATTTTTTGATTGTCAAATAGAACAAGAGGAAAAGACATATTGCTCATATGATGGAACTATCTTTGAATGCCAAAATAAAGATTTAAAATCTGATTTCAACGTTTCTTTTTCAAGTGAGTCAGCACTTAATGAATACAATAATAAAAATGTCCAAATAACAACAAAAACAGTTGAAAACAGTGAGCTAGAAATAAATAGAATTTTATATTGTGAGACAGGTGAAACGGAATGTTATCCTAGTTCAGTATATGAAAATAATAGTTATGAACTAAGCATTGAAAGTAAGTCAACAAAAATTTGTCTTATGTCAGAATACACTGACGGAAGTTTTAGTGACATTATTTGTAGTGAAGAATATATGATAGACAAGACAGGACCGAAAATAGAATATAATATTAAAGGTACAAAAGGTAGTAATAATTGGTATATTTCAGATGTTGAACTAAAAAACTATAGTGCAGTTGATCAAATATCTGGATTAAAAGATATAACAGCTAATATAACAAAAATTGATTATGAAACTAAAGGAGAAAATATAATCATAACAGCTACTGATTTCGCAGGTAACAAAACAGAAGAAATCATTAATGTTAAAGTAGATAAAACAGCGCCTATCCCTGCCGATTTTTCTATAAAAGGCACAAAAGGAAATGATGAGTGGTATATTTCAGATGTATTCATTGAATCAATTGGCGGGAGTGATAGCACATCAGGGATATCATCAATAAATGTAAGCGAGAGTGTAATTGATTACGATACAAAAAAAGAAATAATAACACTTACTACTACTGATAATGCTGGTCATATATCAACGAAGTCTATTACATTAAAAGTAGATAAAACAAAACCAGAAATAAGTTATAATCTTTTGGGAACAAAAGGGAATAATGATTGGTATACAACAGATGTAGAAATTAAAGATTATATTTCAACAGACAATTTATCAGGGATTGAAAGTTCTGATATAAATAAGACACTAATTGATTATGAAACTTTGGGTGAAAATATAGTGATGACTGCTACTGACTTAGCAGGAAATAAAACAGAAGAAATCATTAATGTTAAAGTAGATAAAACTGCTCCTATTGCCAAAATATTTGCCTTGAGTGGAACATTAGGAGATGATCGTTGGTATATAAGTGATGTAAGTATCAAAACAATGGCTGGTTCAGATGCAATGTCAGGACTTGCTAATACAACTCTAAGTAAAGATATAATAGACTACGATACCACAGGAGAAACCATTTCACTTACAACATATGATAATGCTGGTAATAAAGCAACAAGAGAAATAGTAGTAAAAGTAGATAAGACAGGTCCTACATTAACAGTAAAATCAGAAGATATAGAAATAATCACATTTGGTAGTTCCATAAGTGTTGAAGATTATTTTAATGATGCTGATTATGGAATAAGTGGTAAAGATAATATAAGTTGTAATCCGACTAATACAGCTAGTCTATCGATAGGAAGTCATACACTAGAATGTACAGCAGTAGCAGTAAGCGGTAAACAAATTACTAGTTATAAGAGTATAGATATAATAGCCGATGATAGCGAGATAAAGTTAACTGATCAAATAAGTAATTTAACTGGAAACGGCGATATTGTTAATGAAAATGGCTTAAGATATCAAGGTGCAAATCCTAATAATTATATAACTTTTAATAACGAAGAATGGAGAATAATAGGACTTTTTGATACAAGCTACAGTAATGGGACAACAGATCAATTGATAAAAATAATAAAGTCTACACCAATTGATAATAACAATGACGGTATTTATAATATTGGAAGAAGAGAAGCTGATACTTTTGAATGGGCACCGTCAAAAAACAATTGGGCAAATTCTAATGTAAAAACAAAATTAAATGAACTTTATTATAACAAATTAGATATATATACAGAAACAGGAATTGCTAGTGAATATCGTACTTTAATCGAAGAAGTAAATTGGAATTTAGGAGGAATTGCCTCACCATCTACTGCAGAACAATTTTACACATCAGAAAAAGGAACTTCAACTCCGCTTGGTTTCCCATCAGCATGGACTGGTAATGTCGGTCTGATGTATCAAAGTGATTACATGTATGCAGTTAAAGAAAATGATTGCTCAAGAGCAACATTATCATCAGCTTATAATTCCGCAAAATGTCACGAAGAAAACTGGTTGTTTATTCTTGATGATTATACTGGTGTTGAAAAGTATGAGTGGGTAATTAACACATATTCATCTCATGATTATCTTGCATGGAATATAACATCCTCAGGGAATGCACATTATAATCATGTTGATCATGAACAAGTAGCAAGACCAGTTATATATTTATCCCCAGACATCCTAATCGAAAGTGGTACAGGAAGTCAAAATGATCCTTATCAAATTAAGAGTTAAAAAAATTAGCAACTCTTTTTTTTTGTAAAAAGACATTGTATACATAAAGTAGGTGAAAAAACTTCTATGGTGCATAAATATCAGCATTTTGCATGTGCAAAAATATTAATAATAATAAAGTAAAAGATAGAAATAATTTACAATAGGAGATTACATGAAGATTGAAAATATGTTAAGCAAATTAAATTTATTAGATGACTTATCTGATTTAACAACTAAGAATAAAATGATAGAGGAACTTGACTATGAAAAGTTTAAGAAGTTTCTAATTTTAGTTAATGGGGTTTTAAGAGAAATACCTAAAAGTGATCGTAAAATATCTGAAAATATGTCAGTTGGACTTTATATGGCACCTAGTTTAACTGTTCAAGAAAAAGTACTTAAGAATACTTTTGAAGCGATTAAAACGATGAGTTCCAATCAACTTAGAGCGCAATTGCTGTATTATGTTATTAATGACTTACATCTTTTCAGTGATGGTAATGGTAGAACAGCAAGATTGTTTTACAATATGTTAAATGAAGATAGTTTTACAATTTATAATCATATAGAAGATATAAAGTGGCATGATCAAAAAAGTATGTCTAATATTGATTTTACTAAAGAAAAAGGAATCGATAGCATTACAGAAGTCAATAAAAAAGCTATTGTAACATTAAAAAAAGACCTACTTATAAATAACAAAATAATAAATCCAAATAATAAACAAATTAAATTAAGCCTAGTTAAAGGTCTATACATAAAAGATGAAATAAAAAAAGACTTAACAGACAGTGAATTGAAACAATTATTTAGATTTAGTAAGGATAGAGAATCTAACGAAACAACATCAGCTTTAGCATTTCTATCTATTATATCAAAAAAAGATAATATAGGAGATTGGATTAGTAAAGCAGAAAATAATAGTAAAAAAGACACTCTTTTAAAAGATGTTTTTCTAATGGAACCTACTATTAAAAATAATAAATTAATGAATAGCTGGAATATAGAAGATTATCGTTTATTATTTGCAAGAAAAGATGAATATAAAGAAAAAATGTTAATTAATATTATAAGAAAATATGCAGCTTTAGATAAAAAAATAAATAATTTTGATAAACCTGATAAAGAAACTAAAACACTATAATATTGCAGTGACTTATCATTTATTATAACATTTATTTCTAAGTGAAAAAATAAAAACAAACATTGCACAACGAGGATATTTGATATATAATAAATGCAAAATGTTATAGGGGCGATATAATGAATATTGAAGAATTAGAACAAAAGAAAAAAGAATTAGCAAATAAATTAGAAAGACTAAATAATGAGTTACTAAAAATAGAACAAGAAATTTCAAAAGAATCACAAAAAAGGCAAGACACACTAAAGTCTAAAACCAGAATTGAAAGAACAAGAATAGAACATAAGGGTACTGAAATCAGTGATACCATTGTTCTTCCAAATACAGTGAGAATCATAAAAGCAAGAGAGTTTTTTGATTCAGAACACTTAAAAAAAGTAATAATACCGAATTCAGTAACAAGAATAGAAAGCGCATCATTTCAATGGTGTTTCCGTTTGGAAGAAATTGCAATACCAAATTCAGTACGAGTAATAGAATTATATGCATTTTTTGGGTGTAAATCTTTAAAAAAAATAACAATACCAGACTCAGTAATAAAAGTAGGAGAGTTAACATTTGGAAATTGCACTAGTTTGGAAGAAATTATAATACCGAATTCAGTAACAAGAATAGGAAAAAATGCATTCGAAGGATGTAAATCTTTAAAAAAAATAACAATACCAGACTCACTAACAGAAATAGAAAAAGAGACATTTTCAAAATGTGAATCTTTAAAAGAAATAACAATACCAGACTCAGTAACTAAAATAGG
>CAYJHB010000052.1:0-7112 GCA_964370105.1 uncultured Muribaculaceae bacterium
ATTTATTTCATATTGATTTAATTTTATCTTATTATCTTCCGTTTCTTTAATAATACTTTTTATAAATATCCCACCATTTTTTTCAATTACTTTGTTACTAGCAATATTGTTACTTCCACAAATGACTGTTATTTTTTTTATTCCCTGATTTTTAGCATACTCTGTTAAAAATACCAACATTCTTCGCCCATAACCTTTTCGTTCTTCTGATGGTGCTACTGAATATCCAATATGACCAAAATATTTTGTGTAGTATTCGTTTAAAGCGAATCTTACTTCTCCCATACCTAATACTTTGTTATCTTTTTCTCTAACTAATAATATTTGATGTTTTAAAATACCATCTTCTGGCATAGTTTCAATATTCCTTGAGTTAATGGTATACTTTATCCACTCATCTATATCTTCAATAAATTTTAATCGTCTATTACCAGCAAATTTACTATTGCATCTTATAATTTCTTGTTTAAACTCATGTATTTTATTTTCATATTTTTCTGAATTAAAATTTTCATCTACTACTATGAATTTTTCCATTTTTCACCTTTTTTTCTAACCCCTATGACAATTCAGTATATTTTACTTTATTTTGGTGTTTTTGTCAAGCTTTTTAGTCTTTCAAATGGTTATTACAATACTTTTGTGTATGATTTTACGGAGTTTTACTTTTTGATTTTTAGCATAAAAAAATACACATTTCTGTATATTTTCTCTTCTTGTTATTTTTTTCTTTTCAATTCTTCTATCTCTCTCGTTAGCCTCATTCTTTTTATTCTTCTTAATTCTCTATCTTTTTGCTTTTCTAGAGACTTTTCATGTTCTCTTTCAATATACTCTGCTAGAGGTGGAACTCCTAAAACAACACAACCAATTAGAAACCAAGGGTTTTCAAATCCTATACTTAGTAAGATAAAAACAAAGAACATAAATAAATCTATTAGTTTCATCATATTCTACTTCTTAATATCCAACTTCAACTAAATATAATCCTTCTGCTGGGGCACATGATCCATACTTTCCTCTAGTTTTACTTTCTAGTATTTCTTTTACTTGATTGTATTTTATTTTATTAGTTCCTACTTTTAACAGTATTCCCACCATATTTCTAACTTGATATTTCATAAAACCTGTTCCTGTAAATACTATTTCATATTCTTCTTTATTGATTTTATTTATCTTTGCTTTTGTAATTGTTCTTACACAATTATCTTTATCCACATTTTCTGTGACAAACGCTCTATAATCATGTGTCCCTTTTAAATATTTGATAGCTTTTTTCATATCTTTTATATTTAGTTTATGATTATGTTGATATTGATAGTTTTTGTTTATTGGATTATATTCTCCAGTATTTATCAAGTATTTATAAGTCTTGTATTTTGTATCATATCTTGCGTGAAACTCATTATTTACTTCTTCTGTTTTAATTATATGTATATCACTTGGAAGTAGTGTATTCATAGCTCGTTTTAACTTATAGGGCGTTATATTTATATTTAAGTCTATATGAGCAGTTTGCCCTAGAGCGTGAACTCCTTTATCAGTACGACCTGAAGAGGTAACAGTTGTTTTTTGTTTATTATTTATTTCATATAGTGCTTTATTTAATTGTTCTTGTATCGTTCTTAATTTAGGTTGTTCTTGATAACCTAAATAATTACTTCCATCATATGAAAAAGTTATCTTGTAACGCATATTACCTCCTTATACGTGTTTATATATATCCTTCATTAAATCTCTCGTATCATCGTGATAGAATAATTTAATATTTTTCTTTTCTTTTACTAAATACGTGAACATTATTATTTCTGGCACAACAATATTGTTTATTTGCATTGTTAAGACATCTTGAAAGACTTTACTTGGTTTTCCTTCTTTGATAATTTGATTTTTAACAATAATTAATATGTGATCAAAACACTCAAAAATTGTTTCACTATTATTAGTAATAAATATTATTAATTTATTATACCTTTTTCCTATTTTTTTTAATAATTTTATTAAGTTAATTTTATTAATATTATCAAAATCATCTAGTATATCTTCTATCAATATAACCTTTGGTCCACTTAGAAGAATAATAGCTAATTGTAGTAGTCTTTTTTCGCTTATTGACAACTGATTTTTATTTTTTCTTAGACACTCATCATTTAACCCTACTATTTTTAAAGCTGTACAAATACGTTCAATTCTGTTTTTAAAGAATATTTTTTTCACTCTACAAACTAAATCAATATACTCTTCTATGGTTTGTCCTAAGTTTTCATATTGATCAATATATTCTAGTATTTCAACTTTTTCTAATTCTTTTTCAATTTTTTTATCTGTTTTTTCTTGATATGTATATTTTTTATAATCTATATTATTATCATATAACGCATATACTTTTTCTGATGATAAATCATAGTAGTCATTTTTTTTGTGTTTAACATTGTTTATTCTGATTTCCATAGTGTATCTATCATCCTTTCCATATCTATTTCTATATCTTGTAGTAAATCATAAAACTTTAATTTTATGGATAAGTCAACCATAAACGGAACCTTAAAGTTAAGTGTATTCATTAGTTTGTCTTGTGATAATAAACTTAAAGGATTACCTTCATGTGCTATTTTACCGTTATGTAAAATTAATAATTTATCCATCTTAGTTGTTTCTTCTGGTAACGATGTTATAAATATTATTGTTGTTTTTTCCTCTTGTTGATATTTTTTTAGAATACCAATTATAATATCTTTTTCTTCTTTGCTTAACATTCTTAAAACATTATCTAATACTAATACTTTTGGTTTGGGTGCGATAGCATTTGCTAGTAACAACTTCGTAGTATTATATTTGCTTAAAGTATTCGGGTTTTCTTTTTTATAGTCGGATAATTCAAAATCATTGTATATTTTTTTTAATCTTCCCGTTATTAGAGCTTTTGTTAGTCCTAATTGTTCTAAGGTAGTTGCTAGTTCTTTTTGTACAGTTTTTTTGGAAAAAGGAATATTTAGTCCTTCTATTACTGATGTTACTGTTTGTGATAATGTCTTGGTATCTTGATAGTTAATATACTTATTGCCTATCATTATCGTTTCTTGTCTTATAATGTAACCTGCTAGTAATTTAGCAAGTGTTGTCTTTCCAGAATTATTATTTCCTAAAATTGCTGTAAAAGATGATTCCTCTATCTCTAAAGATAGGTTGCTAAAAATTTTTTTGTAATTAAACTTTTCAATTTTCAAATTATTCATACTGTCCCCCACTGTTGTATTTATTATACTTTTTTTACAAAAAAACATCAATATTTTGATGTTATTTACTTTTCTTTTTTCTTTGTATTTTATATATTTTTTTTGCTAAGCTTTTATCGGATAAAAATTTACTGAAGAATTTAGCTATTCTCATTTTGGCACCTGGAATAATTATTAGTTTTCCTTTAAGCATTTCATCTATTGCGTAAATCGCCACTTCCCTTGGATCATAAGCTTTTATTGTAAACTCAATTCCTTCAGCTTCATTGAATTTAGTTGCTACTGGCCCTGGGCATAAACAAGATATTTTTACCTTGCTTTTCCTTTGTCTTAGTTCTTCACTAATTGCTACTGTTAGTCTGGTTACATAAGCTTTGGTAGCATAATAACTAGCCATTAAGGGTCCTGGTTGAAACGAAGCTAATGATGATACATTTAATATATATCCATTATTCTTTCTTTGCATATCTCTTAGAAACATTTTCGTTAAGATATGTACTGCCTTAATGTTTACATCAATCATATTTAACTCTTTATTTAAATCTGTACTTACAAAGTCTCCATAGACACCAAAACCAGCATTGTTTACTAGTAAGTCTATATCATCATTTTTACAAAGGACATATAATTCCTTTATTTTTTGTTCATTACTTAAATCTGTAACGATTATTTTTGATTTTGTCTTAATAAGGGTTTGAACATCTTCTAAATTTTCTTTGTTTCTTGCAACTAAAATTAAATCATATCCTAGTTTTGATAGATATATCGCTAGCTCTCTTCCGATTCCGCTTGATGCACCTGTTACTAAAGCTTTCATATAATCACCGCCTTAATAATATTATATATTGAGTATACCATGTCTCGTTAAACTTAACAATAGAAAAGTGTTATATTACAACATAAAAAAGAAAATACTAATAACTTTTAATTATTAGTATTTTTAACAAGACTTTTTCTTTTTTCAATATGATTAACTGTAACAGTTAATTCTATACTCCCAAAAGGAACTGTGCTTATATCTCCTTCTTGATGTTGATATACTGCTTGTCCAATTGGTGAATTTATTGATAACTCTGTTAAAGTCGTAGCGTCTTTAGAAATGATTTCATAATTTTTTGTTCTACTTATATCAGGATATCTTTCTATTGTTACATTAACAGAATCACCAAGTTGTACTCTCTTTTCTTTAGTATTCATTTTTTCTCCTTATGTCTTATTAATTTATTAATGATAATAGGTATCATCTTTTTTACTATATTACTATCCATTATATAAGTCAATAAAAAAAGACTATTTAGTAGTCTCTTTCTTTGTTTTCTTAGTTTCTTTTACTTCTTCAACTTTTGCATCATCATTTACTAAACTGATAATAACCATTAAAGCATCATCTCCACGACGTTCATCAAGTTTTAAAATTCTTGTATATCCACCGTTTCTGTTAGCATAACGTTCTGCTAGTGTTGTGAAAGCTTTTTCTACAACTGCTTTATCATTATGAACAGCAGCTAATGCTCTTCTTCTAGCTCCTAATGATCCGTCTTTACCTTGAGTAATTAACTTTTCAGCAACACGACGTAATTCTTTAGCTCTAGTTACAGTAGTAGTAATTTTTTCATTTAAAATTAGTTGTTTTGTTAACGTAGCAAGCATAGATTTTCTATGTTTATTAGTTACACCTAATTTTCTATATGCCATGATAATTCCTCCTTATATTAGTCTTCGTCTCTTAATAGAAGTCCCATATCTCTAATTTTATCTAATACTTCTTTTAATGACTTTTTACCAAGATTTCTGATTTTCATCATATCTGTTTCACT
Organism: uncultured Muribaculaceae bacterium; assembly: GCA_964370105.1. Lineage (GTDB taxonomy): Bacteria > Bacillota_I > Bacilli_A > RF39 > UBA660 > CARZYU01. The sequence goes on from CAYJHB010000052.1 coordinate 5,054, forward strand.
TTTATTAACTAAATCTTGCAATGTATGGATACCTGCTCTTTTTAAACAGTTATAAGCACGAACAGAGAAATCTAAATCTTCAATTGTAGTTTCTAGTGCTTTTACTTTTGGATCTTCTGATTTTTCAATCATCATTCCTGTCATATCAGCAATATTACTTAAATCTGTAAGAATATTGAAATGTTCAATAATGATTCTTGATGCTAGAGCAATTGCTTCTTCTGGTTTAATTGATCCGTTAGTCCAAACTTCTAATACTAATTTGTCATAACTTTCATTTTGACCAACACGAGCACTTTCCACTTCATAAGATACTCTTTCAATTGGTGAGTATAATGCATCCATTGCAAGCATTCCCACTTTTTTATTATCAAGTAATCTTTTTGTTTCTTCACTCTTAACATATCCACGACCATTAGTAACTATCATTTCAATAACTAAGCTACCACCTTTGCTTAATGTAGCAATTTCTTGGTCTGGATTCATAATTTCGATATCAGCATCATGTTCAATATCTGCTGCTGTTACGATTTTTTCTTCTTTAACGTTTATACGAATTACTCTTTCTTCATTTGAATGGTTTTTTACAACTACTCCTTTTAAATTAAGCATAATTGTTGTAACGTCTTCTTTTACTCCTTCAAGAGTTTGGAACTCATGTAGAGCACCTTCAATTTTCACACTAGTAATAGCACTTCCTGGTAATGAAGATAACATAACTCTTCTTAAAGCATTACCTAAAGTAGTACCAAAACCTCTTTCTAATGGTTCTAATTCAAACTTACCGTAAAAATTGTTTTCTACATAGTTTGTAGTTTTGTAAATTGGTTTTTCAAATTCTAACATGAAACTAACCTCCCTTTTGATTACCCGCGTGGGCGTTTTGGTGGACGACATCCATTATGTGGAATTGGTGTTACATCTGTAATAGCTGTAACTTCTAATCCAGCAGTTTGAAGTGATCTGATAGCTGTTTCTCTACCTTGACCTAGTCCTTTAACAAAAACTTCTACTTTACGCATTCCGATATCATATGCAGCTTTCCCTGCAGCTTCTGCAGCTATACCAGCAGCAAATGGAGTTGATTTTTTGCTTCCTTTGAAACCTAATGCTCCACTAGATGCCCAGCTGATTGCATTTCCTTCTTTATCTGTAATAGTAGTTATTGTATTATTAAATGTAGAATGAATGTGTGCTACACCTTCAGGCACATTCTTTTTAACTTTTCTTTTTCTTGTTTTATAAGCCATAGTTTAACCTCCTTTAAAGATTTAGTGAATTACACTTTCTTTTTATTTGCTACTACTTTTTTAACTTTACCTTTACGAGTTCTAGCGTTGCTTCTAGTTTTTTGTCCTCTTACTGGTAAACCTTTTTTATGACGAGTTCCTCTATATGAATTGATTTCCATTTCATTTTTGATGTTCATAGTGATTTCTCTTCTTAAATCACCTTCTGTTAAATGTTTAGATACTTCATCACGAATTCTAGCTAATTCTTCATTATCTAATGTTGAAACTTTTTTTGCTGCATCAACGTTAGCTTCTTTTAGAACAGTTAATGCTAAATTTCTTCCAATCCCATAAATATAAGTTAGTGCTATACAAACTTGTTTATTATTTGGAATATCTACACCTTTTATACGTGCCATATAATAACCTCCTATATTTTACCCTTGTCTTTGTTTGTGTTTAGGGTTTTCACAAATTACCATTACACGACCTTTGCGTCTAATAATTTTGCATTTTGCACAAATCTTTTTTACTGATGGTTTTACTTTCATTGTTATTCCCTCCTATTATTTTCGATAGGTAATTCGCCCACGTGTTAAATCATAAGGCGAAAGTTCAATAGTAACTGTATCACCTGGTAGAATGCGTATGTAATGCATACGGATTTTACCAGAAACGTGAGCTTCAATTTCATGTCCATTTTCTAATTGAACTTTAAACTTACCGCCTGGTATTATTTCTAATACTTTTCCTTCTATTTCGATTGTATCTTCTTTTGCCATCTCTTTTCACTCTCCCGTTAAAATTTGATAGCCCTCTTTTGTCAC
>CAYJHB010000053.1:0-6872 GCA_964370105.1 uncultured Muribaculaceae bacterium
AAATGAAATACTTATGTATTTTCGTAGTAATAATAAGAATAATAAGAATATTTCTATTAATGAACCTGTTGGGTTTGATAAGGAAGGTAATGAAATTACTATTGTTGATATACTTAAAACTCCTAAACCTGATCTTATTGAGGATATTCATATTAAAGACAATATTAATTTATTAAGTGGATACTTTAATATTTTATCTAGTAGAGAAAAAGATATTTTAACTAGAAGATATGGTCTTAACAATCATGATGAACAAACACAAAAAATTATTGCGAAAGAACTTTCTATTTCTCGTAGTTATGTTTCACGTATTGAGAAAAGGGCTCTTACTAAAATACTTAGGGAATTTATGAAGAATAAAACTTTTGATGAGGGTATATAAAAAGTATTGATTTATATTCAATACTTTTCTTATTAGAATTTAGTTTTCATTTTTATATATTGATTAGAAGCAAATTTTTGTTGTTCTCCTGCAGGGCACTTACTTGCTTCATATTCTTCTAGTATTTCCAGTGTTCTCATGGTTAAATATATTTTTTTCTTTTTTTGTTTTTCTTTTTTTACTGTACTAATGGTAACTGCTGACAACCCTATTAAAGCTGCTGGTAACCCAATATAGGCAAAGTCATTATGGTTGTTAATCATAAATTGATATCCTGCTGCTAAACCCATCATTACTGATGTAGTTGCTATAACCATATTCTTAATTGGTACTTCAATTGTTTCTGTTAAATCAATTAAATTTTCTTTTGCTTTTTTTTTGATTGCTTCTAAATTACTTTCATCTATAGTTGTTGTAGTATAAATTTTCTTTTCCTTATATGTTACTTCTATATCATTTGATGGTAATATTTTAATCTTCTTTAATTCTTTCATTTCATTGTTCCTTTTTTATGATTTTATTTCCTTTTTTATGTCACTTATTATAGCATAATTATTAAAAAAAGCAATATTAATTACTTTTCTCTTTTGTAATAAAGTTATAGGTATCTTTACACATATCTTCAATTGTTTTTTCTGTTTTCCAACCAAGTTCTTTTAGTGCTTTATCACATTTAGCATAACACTTTGCAATATCACCAGGTCTTCTTTCAACTATTTTATAGTTTACCTTTAAGTTATTTACTTTCTCAAAGGCTTCTATCATTTCTAACACACTATACCCTGTTCCTGTACCTAGGTTATAAATATTATATCCTTGTTTATCATTATATATTTTTTCTGCGGCTTTGACATGAGCAATAGCTAAATCTACAACATGAATATAGTCTCTTACTCCTGTTCCATCTTTGGTATCATAATCATTTCCAAAAACACTTAGACACTCTAGTTCTTTATTGGCAACTTTAGCTATAAAAGGCATTAGATTAGCTGGTATACCATTAGGATCTTCACCAATCAGTCCACTTTGATGTGCTCCTACTGGATTAAAATATCTTAATACACAAATGTTAAATGTATTATCAGCTTTATATAAATCCTCTAATATTTGTTCTACGAACAACTTACTCGTACCATATGGGTTAGTAGTTCCTCCAATTGGTGTTTCTTCTGTAATTGGCATTACTTTAGCATCTCCATATACTGTCGCACTACTACTAAAGATTAATGCCTTAACATTTACTTCTTTCATAACTGTTAGAAGATTTAATACTGTACTTACATTATTAACATAATATTCTACTGGTTTTTTAACACTATCACCTACGGCTTTATATGCTGCGAAGTCAATAACTATATCAATACTATTTTCTTTAAATATTTTTCTCAGAAGATCTTTATCTATCATATCTCCTTCATAAAATTTAATTTCTTTATTGGTAATGTTTTTTACTTTATCTAAAACTTCTTTTTTACTATTACTGTAATTATCTAGTCCTACTACTTCATGTCCTTTATTTAATAATTCTACACATGTGTGTGATCCAATATATCCTGTACATCCTGTTATAAATACTTTCATTACTTCTCCTTTAATTGAAATATTTTTCTATTACTTCATAGTCATTATATGGTAAATACTCTTTACCAACTGCCATGTAGTTATCTCGTCCTTTACCAGCTATTAAAATAATATCATCTTTTCTTGCCATATTAAAAGCTCTAGCGATTGCTTCTTCTCTATTAATAATCCTCTCATAGTTAGTATTATTACTAGTTTCAATCATTTGATCTATTATCTCATTTACGTCTTCTTCTCTTGGGTCATCCATAGTAAATATTACATAGTCTGATTTTGATAAGACTACTTTTCCCATTGCATTTCTTTTATCATGTTCTCTTCCACCTGCTGATCCTGTTACTGTTATAATTCGGTCTTTTTTTATTTCATTTAAGACAGAAAGTATTTTATCTAGGGCATCTGGTGTATGGGCGTAATCTAAAATAATATCATAATCTTGATTGAAATCTAAATATTCCATTCTTCCTGGTATTTGAGGTAGTGTTTCTACTTTAGTTATAATATCTTCTATTTTATAATCTAGACTTAGCAGACATGTAATTGAAGCCATTATATTATAGGCATTATATTTTCCTAAGTATGGGTTCTTTACTTTATATTGTTGATTATTATAAGTAATAGTTGAAATGTTATTTTTGTACTCTTCTAATTTGATAGTATCATTACTTTCACCATAAGTTAAAACTGTATTAGTTATCTTTTTAAATCTTTCAAAGTATTGATCACTACTATTTAGAATACTATATTTCGTTGTTTGTTTGATTAATTGTTCTTTACAAGATACATAGTTTTCTATTGTTTTATGAATATTCAAGTGATCTTGTGTAATATTAGTAACTATCCCTGTTGTGAATTTTATATCTGTTAGTCTGTTTCGGTAAAAAGCTTCTGATGATGTTTCCATAACTAAATACTCACATCCAGCTCCTACAAAATCATTTAAATACTTATATAATCTATCAGCATCTGGAGTTGTGTTAATAATACTTTCTTCAAACTTGGCACACTTTTTTCCATTTGTTCCTAAGTACCCACATTTATCAGGTCCGATTAATTGATAGATAATTTCTGCAACTGTTGTTTTTCCGTTGGTACCTGTTATACCTATTATCTTTAATTTTTCTTCTGGATAATCATAGAATTTTCTAGCAAGAAGTGATAGCTCTGAATTTGTATCTGATACTTTTATAATGGGAACTGCTTTACTATCTATATCTTTACTGACTACTACTGCGCTCGCACCATTTTTAATGGCTTCATCTATAAAATCATGTCTGTCAGCAGTTACTCCCATTGTACAAACAAAAATATCTCCTGCTTCTACTTCTTTTGAATTTATCTTGATAGATTTAATTTCTATATCACTATCTATATTATATAATTCTCTTAATTTTTTCATTTTATCACCTATTTATATTATAGACTAGTTTTTCTTTTATGCCTAGCCTTATTACATTATATGAAAAAAAAGAATATTTTCTATTCTTTTATGTAGATATCAAAATCACCTATTTGTCCTGTTTTAGTTAAGTTTTCTGTAACATAATCAATTACTTTGAATGTTCTTTGTGAATATTCAATTTTCCCTTCTCTATTATATTTATAGATTAAATAAATACTTTTATTATCACTTTGCTTTATTTTTTCTATTTCCCCTTCTTCACCTTTTGATCCTAAGTTCCCTATATTATATGTATCATTGTGTTTAGTGTAAATATCCAGTGGCAAAGTATAATAGATAGATGTTGAGTCTAATATGTACACTTTATTTTCTAATGACTCTTGTTCTTTAATATAATTTACTACTAGAATTAATTGGTCTTCTATTTTTTTCTCTACTGTTATATTCTTATAATTATTTATGTCACTTTTATAACACAAAAAGAAATAGTTGTAGCTGGCATATATGGTCTTAAAACTTATTATAGAAATCATAGAAATTAATATTAATTTATAATCTAATTTAATTTTTGTCTTTCTTTTTTTTAGGAAATAATTGATATTATAACCAATACTTATTAAGGCAATTATACTAGCATAAATAAAATGAGGCATGTCTGTGAGTGGATAAACAAGGATAAAGGTTGTTACTCCATAGGCAAAAAACATGATGTTAATATAATTATGAATATTTCTGTTTTTTCTTTGAAGTCCTTTTACTATCGAGTAAACAATCATAACTGGGACTATTATTGCTAGAGGTAACATTACTATATTTATAATAATATTATCTGTTGTAAAGATTGAAGTATACGGGACTACAACTGTAAAGTGTTTTATTCCTAATATTGTGTAATCGATAAATGACATTAGATTATTATTAATTAATAGATATAAAAGTAATAATATAACTGGTATAATACAACCCATAAATCGATATAAAAATATCTTTGAATATTTTTTTAATTCTAATTTATTGGTTACTAGTAATAATTTATAGCCAAGAGAAGCTATAACTATTAATAATCCTACTGTATGTTTTATTGTTATTATAGATCCTACTGTTAATCCTATTAAAAAATTGCTTTTAAAGTTTGTAGAAAATATATTATCTTTTTTTAATAACTTAATTTCTAATAAAAGAGCAATTAAGGAAACTAGTATTGTAGAAAAATTATAATCAAAGATATGAAGTATGCTGATATACATAGTTAATGGTAGATGGATTAATAATATTTTTTTTTGATTAGTAAATAATTCTTTTAAGACTAAATATATAATATAACTTATTCCAGTGTAAACAACTACTGTGAATATTCTCATTACTAGTAGTTCAGTCCCAAAAATATTTAATACTAGTGCTGGTAAAAAATAAATAAATGGCGGGGTAATAATATTAAAATCATTATAAGGAATTAATCCATCAGCTATACTTCTAGCAAAGTTATACTGCCATAATTCATCTAGATTAGTAAATGGCTTTTCTATTATATGAAATAAGAAGTAAATAAATATGAAAACAAAATATATGATTAATGTTTTTTTCTTCATTACTACCTCCATAAAAAAAAGAGTTTTATACTCTTTTAATTATACATTATATTTATTTTTTTTCAACTGATAACTCTACTAGTGTACCATTTAAATCAAATACTTCACTTGTTTTTTCTTTTTTAGTAATTGTATCTGTTAGAGTTTCATTTTTGATGTAATCGTTGAATTTTTCAATTACTTGGTCTACTTTTTCATCTCCATTATAGTAAACATTAATACGATCTGTTATGACAAAGTCAGCTTCTTTTCTTAGACTTTGAACCTTACGTACTAATTCTCGTGATATACCTTCCATGATTAACTCATCATTTAGAGTTGTATTTAATATAACGAAAGTATCACTGTTACTACTTGAAGCGTAACCTTCTTTTACTTTGATTGTAATCTCTACCATTTCTTCTGTTACTTCCATTGTTTCATTATCAATTTCTAAAAGTAATGGTCTATCTTTTAGTGATTCTATTTCTTCGTTAGTTAGGTTATTTAATTTATCTTGAAACTCTTTGATTTTAGGTCCAAGTATTTTACCAACTAATCTAAAGTTAGGCTTAATAATATAGTCCATATATGTAGTCATATCTTCAACATAATTAATTCTCTTAACATTAAGTTCTTCTTTAATTATGTCATCAATATCACCAATAATTACTTTGTCTTTAAATGGAATAATTATTTCACTAATCGGTTGTCTTACTTTGATGTTTTCTTCTTCACGAGCAAATCTTCCTAATGAACAAATATCTCTTACTAAATCCATTTGTCTTTCAATTTCTTCATCGATTAAATCTTTATTAACTTTGGGATAATCAGCTTGATGTACGGATTCTTCGTTAGTTAAGTTTTTATATATTTCTTCTGTTAAAAATGGGGTGATTGGTGCACATAATTTAGCAAGTTCTACTAATACTTCATAAGTAGTTAAGTACACTGCTTTTTTAGATTCTGTTAACTCACTGTCCCAGAATCTTCTTCTGTTACTTCTTATATACCAATTCGATAAATCATCATTTAAGAATGGGATAATTAATTTTGTTACTTTATTAACATCATACTCTTCAAATGCTTCATTGACATTTTTAATTAATTTATTAAGTTTAGATATTAACCATTTATCGATTAGTTCTCTGTTTTCAACAGGAATATTATATTTTCTTGGATCTATATTATCTGCATTAGCATACATTTCAAAGAATGAATAAGCATTTTTGAATGTTGATATGTACTTAGAATATATTTCTTTTAAGCCATCAATATCAAACTTTAGTGGTGTCCATACAGGAGAAATATATGGTAAGTAAAATCTAATTGTATCTGCGCCATACTCCTTAATCGTATCAAATGGTTGAACGATATTACCACGAGATTTACTCATTTTTTTTCCTTCAGCATCTAATAACAAATCATTTACTAAGACATTTTTAAACGGAGCACAGCCTTTAACAAAAGTTGATATTACTAATAATGTATAGAACCATCCTCTTGTTTGATCAATTCCTTCACAAATAAAATCTGCTGGGAATTGTTCTTCGAATATTTCTTTGTTTTCAAATGGATAATGGTACTGCGCAAATGGCATTGACCCTGAATCAAACCAACAGTCTAGTACGTCAGGTATTCTTGTCATATCTTTACCACATTTTGAACATTTTATTTTTATTTCATCAATGTATGGTTTATGTAGGTCTAAATCATTATCTAGTGGTGTAGTCGCTAGTTCTTTTAACTCTTCGATTGAGCCAACCATATGAGAATGTCCACATTCACAATTATAAAATGGGATTGGACTTCCCCAATAACGACTTCTTGAAACATTCCAATCTCTAGCATTTTCCAACCAGTTAGCAAATCTCTTTTCTCCAACATATGATGGGTACCAATTTACTTTACTGTTTGCTTCTACTAATTTATCTTTCAT
>CAYJHB010000054.1:0-6742 GCA_964370105.1 uncultured Muribaculaceae bacterium
GCATCTTTAATACAATTATCTAATATTCTAAAAGCTTTCATGATCATAACTTCCTTTCTCGTAATCTTTTACCAATCTTCCCTCTTTTAAAATTATGACACGTTTATTCATCTTGTTTACAATATCCCTATCATGTGTTGCCATAATAATAGTAGTTCCTAATGTTTGGTTAATTCCTTCAATTATCTTAACTATTTCTAAGCTCATTTCAGGATCTAAATTTCCTGTTGGTTCATCACAAATAAGTAATTTTGGTTCATTTACAATAGCTCTTGCTATAGCTACTCTTTGTTGTTCTCCACCTGATAATTGATCTGGGTAGTTATGAACTTTACTTTTTAAACCTACTAACTCAAGAGCTTTTAATACTTTGGTTCTTATTTGATCTTTAGGTTCTCCTATACATAATAAGGCAAACGCTACATTTTCATATACATTTGATTTGGGTAAAAGTCTATAATCTTGAAAGACTATCCCTAATTTTCTTCTTAATTTGTATACCTTAGAGTTTCTTAATTTAGCTACATTAAGTCCACCTAATAAGATTTCTCCAGAAGTGGGTTTTTCTTCACGATAAAGCATTTTGATGAGTGTACTTTTTCCACTACCACTTCCACCGATTAAGAAAAGGAAATCACCTTTTTTTATATTTAAATTCAAGTCATATATGGCTGTTACACCATTTTTATATCTTTTACTAACATTATTTATTCTAATAATATCCATGCTTACCACCTTTATCTTACAGTTAATTATAACATAAAAAAAATCCTTTGTTAAGGGATTTTAAGAGATTTATCTAGACTCCACCTTTTACTTGATAAGCATCACTAACTACAAAGAATACATCACTATCAATTAATCTTACACCTTCTGTTACTTGAAAATATTCTTTTGTTGGTATTACTGCCATTACAACTCTTTTTTTCTGTTTTAAAAAAGCTCCTTTTACATCGAATATCGTCACACTATGGTTTAATTTTTCTATGATGTATTCTTTCACTTCTTCTTCTTTATCAGTAACTATGAAAAATGATTTGTTTTTAGAGATTCCTAATAAAACTCGTTCTGAAATCAAACTACTGATGTACAATATAATAATTGCGTACATCACCATTGTCCATCCAAAAAATAAACCTCCAATAACCACAATGATACTATTTATTACTAAACTTGTTTTAGCGACACTTACTTTAAATTTCTTGAAAATTATTTGATTTATTATTTGGATTCCTCCACCACTAAATCCTGTTTTATATATCATCCCACTTGTTATCCCACTAAGTACACCTGCGATAATTACAATCAATATCATGTCAGAGTTATCTATTTTAATAAATTCTGCATAGTTGGCAGTTGCTTTTACAAAAAGCGGATATAAGAAGGTAGCAACTACTGTCCCTGCTGTTCTTTCTACTCCTAAATAAATGTAACTTAACACTAGTAAAAATGCTGATGCTACAAATATAAATATTGCTGGGTCCCACCCTAATGTATATTCTGTTATAACACTTATACCGGCTGTTCCACCTGAAACTATTTGGGAGGGCAGTAATAATAAATTAAAGACAATTGACGAAATAAACAAACTAATTATTAGCATCGAATATCTTGTTACTAAATCCTTATTTTTTATTTTGATTAATACATTATCTATATTACTTTTCATTATTCACCACCGTGTACTTCATAGGCATCACTAACAACAAAGAACGCTTCTTCATCAATACTTCTTATTCCTTCTGTTAGTTTAAAATACTCTTTTGTTGGTACAACACATAGCAATACATTTTGTTTTTCTTTTGTATAACCTCCAGTTGCATTAAATATTGTTACACCATGATTTAAATAATTCATTACAAAGTCCTTTATTTCGTTTTCTTTATCTGTAATAATATAAAAAGCTTTACTATCTGATATACCCAATATTACTCTATCTGTTAATAAACTTAGGATGTATAATACTATTATGGCATACATTAATTTTGTAAATCCAAACAGGAACACTCCTGATAAAACAATTAATCCATCACTCATTAACATGCTGTTACCAATACTAGTTTTGGCATATTTTGATATTATTTGATTAACAATATCTGTTCCGCCAGTTGTGAAACCTGCCTTAAAAATCAATCCTGCTCCTATTCCGTTAATAACTCCACCGAAAATAGCTGCTAACAATAAGTTATCGTAATCGATTATTATAACTTCTGGTAAAAATGATGTTAATTGTACAAATAGCGGAAATAATAGTGAGCCTAGTACCGACGCTGCTGTTTTTTCTTTTCCTAAAGTAAAGTAACTAATCACTAGCAACACTATTGAAGCTATTAGTATGAATAGAGATGGTTCTATGTTAAATAATTGCTTTGTTATTAGCGATAGACCACTAACTCCACCTACTACCAAATCATTTGGGGCAAAAAACAAATTAAATGCTACTGCTATTAATAATAATCCAAGTAAGAATTGCGCCATTCTTCTTACTAGTTTTTTATGATTTATTATTTCTAATACATTCATATCTTCTCTTTTAAAAATTTTAAGCATCATTTTCTCCTTTTAGACAACTTTCTATAAACATCATTAAGTCTCCATCTAATACTTTTGTTACATTCGATGTTTCTGTATTAGTTCTGTGATCTTTTACCATCGAGTACGGATGAGATACATAACTTCTTATTTGCGAGCCAAATTCAATATTTTTTTGTATACCTTGGACGTCTTTTATCATTTCATTTTGTTTTTCTATTTCCAAGATCATTAATTTATTTTTCAATAATTTCATAGCAGTTTCTCTATTTTTTATTTGACTTCTCTCTTGTTGACATGTCACTACTGTTTTAGTAGGTAAATGTGTTATACGAACAGCACTATCTGTTGTATTGACATGTTGCCCGCCTGCACCACTTGCTCTATAAACATCTACCTTTAAATCGCTTTCATTTATTTCTACACTCGATACCTCTTTAAAAATAGGAGAAACATCTACTGAGGCAAATGAGGTATGTCTTCGATTATTGGAATCAAATGGTGATAAACGTACTAATCTATGTACTCCTTTTTCATTCTTTAAATATCCATAGGCGAATTGACCTTTTATTTCTAAAGAGACACTTTTTATTCCAGTTTCTTCTCCTTCTTGTATATCAATTAGAGAAACTTGATAGTTATTTTGTTCACAAAAGCGACTGTACATGCGATATAACATATTTGCCCAATCACACGCTTCTGTTCCTCCAGCTCCTGAGTGAACTTCTAAAATACAGTCATCTTCATCATAAGGTCCACTTAGTAGCAATTTAACCTGCAGTTTAGATAGCCTTTCTTCAATATCTGACATAGCATTACTTAATTCTTCTTGTAATTCTTTATCTTCACTTATCTCTAATAAGTTTATAAGTTCATTACTATTGTTAATTTTATCTTCTATATATATTATTTCATTAACACTTTCCTTAAGAGATGAATTTTTAGTTATAACTTCATCTTTATTAGGACTGCTCCAAAAATTAACTTGATTCATTGTCTCTTCCAATTCTTTGATTTCTTTTAATTTATTATCAAAGTTGGTTATTTTTTTTAAATCCTTAAGGATAACATCCCACTCACTTATTTTTTTCTTTATATCGTTATATTCCATATTCAATCCTCTACCTATATTATAGACTATATTTTGTTTTTCAACAACAAAAAAGACCGTTTGGCCTTATTTGCATGTACCTCCAGTTGACTCATACATTTTAGTAACACTTTCAACAGTTAGTTTGTTATTTTCATTAACATATTCTTTTAAAGCTTCTTCATCTTTTGTGTATTGTTCTAAATCAAAAACATTATAATCGATTGTTGTTGTTATTTCTAACTCTGTTTCTTTTTGAGAAGTTAATATTTCATATCCTCCATAGTTTTCTACTAATTCTTGGTAGGTTTCAATAGCACTACTTTGAAATGTATTTAACAACTCTGTATCATCACTACTTATAACTTCGAAACTTTCAATTTTTGTTACTTCATTATTGTCATTATATGTAACTGTATTAGTAATTGTACTTTGATATCCTTGTTCTTCATTATTTATAGTATTGTTACAAACAAGATTTTTTAGTTCTTCCTTTTTTACTTCTTCTTCATCACTACAACCTGTGATTAAGGCCCCCATCAAAATAGCTAGGGATGCGATTTTAATTGTTTTCTTCATTCTTTCTCCTTTTTATTTACCACAACACTGTTTGTATTTTTTACCACTACCGCAAGGACATTGATCGTTTCTACCAACTTTTTCTGCTTTTTTAGGTGTTTTTTTAACACTTTCTTTTCCATCATTAGTTAGTTTATTTTTAACTACTTCTTTTCTTTCAATGTTCTTTTTGATTTCAGCTTTTAATAAAAACATTGTTATTTCTTTATCTATTGTTTGTAGCATGCTATCAAACATTTCAAACCCTTCACTTTTATAAGCTCTTAGTGGATTTTCTTGTGCATAACTGCGTAAATGGATACCTTCTCTTAAATGAGCCATTGAATTGATATGTTCCATCCAATGATTATCTATTACTCTAAGTGATATAGCTTTTTCAAATTCATTTGTGATTTCATTTGGAATTTCTTTTATTTTATTTTCATATTCTTTTTGTACAATATTGAAAAATTCATCAATTGTTGGTTCTAAGTGTCTTTCTTCAAAATCTGTTACTTTAAAATCAGTTTTTACTAGATTATTATTAACTATATCTAGTATCTCTACTATTTTATCATTTGTCAAGTTTCCTTCTGGGTAATAATGTGATTTTACAATATCTTCAATGTGGTTTTTATATGTTTCTAAAACAACTTCATGAATAGAGTCATGATCCAAGATATCATTTCTTCTTTCATAAATTATTTCTCTTTGATTATTCATTACATCATCATATTGTAGTAAGTTTTTACGAACATCAAAATTATTTCCTTCTACTCTCGCTTGAGCTCCACTGATTGAATTAGTAAACATTTTACTTTGAATAGCATTATCACCAAAACCTAATGATTGTAGTAATCCCTTTATACGATCAGAACCGAATCTAACCATCAACTCATCTTCCATCGACACATAAAACTGAGTAAATCCGGGGTCTCCTTGTCTTCCAGAACGACCTCTTAGCTGATTATCAATACGTCTTGATTCATGTCTTTCAGTACCAATAACACATAACCCACCAATTTCTTTGATTTCTTCTGATAATTTAATATCTGTTCCACGTCCTGCCATGTTAGTGGCAATAGTAACTGATTTATTTTGACCTATTTTTGAAATAATTTCCGCTTCTCGCTCATGATTTTTAGCATTTAGTACTTCATGTGGTATTTTGTTTTTCTTTAGGATGTTACTGATATATTCACTTGTTTCAATAGCGATAGTTCCTATTAGCACTGGTTGTCCTACTTCATAACATTCTCTTATTTTTGTAATAATTGCTTTATACTTAGCTTCTCTAGTTGCATAAACTAAGTCTGGTGCATCAACACGTGCAATTGGTCTATTTGTTGGAATAGATATAACATACATATTATAAATATTTCTAAACTCTTCTTCTTCTGTTTTTGCTGTTCCTGTCATACCAGATAATTTATTGTACATTCTAAATAAATTTTGAAAAGTAATAGTTGCTAAAGTTTTAGTTTCCTCATTTATCTTAACATTTTCCTTTGCTTCAATTGCTTGATGTAGTCCATCACTAAATGCACGACCCTTCATCATACGTCCTGTGAATTGGTCAATTATAACTATTTTATCTTCTTGAACAACGTAATCAATGTCTACTTTCATAGCATAATTTGCACGTAAAGCTTGATTTATATAATGTACTAAATTTGCTTGACTTAAATCATATAGATTTTCAACATTGAATTTTTTTTCTGCTTTTTTATTTCCTTCATCTGTTAAAGATACACTTTTTGTTTTTTCATCATAGACATAATCTTTTTCTCTTTTTAAGCTTTTAGCAAAACTATCAGCATCAAAATATTGATTTGATGATTGCATTTTACCACCTGATATAATCAATGGTGTTCTTGCTTCGTCAATTAGAATAGAATCTACTTCGTCAATCACCGCAAAATTAAATGGTCTTTGAACGCGTTGTTCCTTTCTTACCACCATATTATCTCTTAAATAATCAAAACCAATTTCATTATTAGTTGAGTATAAAACATCACAATTATATTGTTCTTTTTTTTGTTCTGGTGCTAAATCCCTTGTATTAAGACCAACTGTTAAACCTAAAAATCTATGGATTCCTCCCATCCACTCTGCATCACGACTTGCTAAGTATTCATTAACAGTTATGATATGAACGCCTTTTCCTGATAGGGCGTTTAGATAGGCAGGAAGAACACTTACTAATGTTTTTCCTTCTCCAGTTTTCATCTCAGAAATATTTCCTTCGTGAATTGCAATAGCACCTACTATTTGAACATAGAATGGTTTCATTTCAACAACACGATATGCTGCTTCTCTTGCAACTGCAAAAGCTTCTACTAATAACGAATCTAGCGTTTCTCCTTCTGCAATTCGTTCTTTAAACTCTTGAGTTTTGGCTTTTAGCTCATCGTCTGTTAACTTTTGCATATCTTCATCAAGTGCCATTACTTGATCTGCTATTTTATTAAATCTATTTAATTCTTTATATTCATGGTCGAATAGTTTCTTTAATATTTTCATACTTTTTCTCCTATACATATCATTTTATCAAAAATTTCT
>CAYJHB010000055.1:0-6403 GCA_964370105.1 uncultured Muribaculaceae bacterium
ATATGTCTTGCAATAACTATTTTGTCATAGTTTTTAATTGTTTTATATATTCTTTTTATCATTATTACATCCTATCTAATCAATTCTAAAGTATCTCGTGCTATCATCAATTCTTCATTAGTTGGCACTACATACATAACCGGTGAATCATCACTGCTAATTTTAGTGAATTCAGAAAATGCATCTTTAGTTTTCTCGTCCAATTTATAACCTAAACAAGATAAACTTTCAGCAATTTTAGTACGTAAATAAATACTTTTCTCACCAATACCTGCAGTAAAAGTAATAACATCAACTCCACCAAGTAATACATAATAATTAGCAATATAACTAACTACTGTTTTCACAAGTTTTTCTGTTGCAATTATAGCTTGTTCATTTCCTTCACTAACAGCAGTCACATTATCTCTAGCATCACTACTTATTAAACCAAGTCCAAGTAATCCAGATTTACGATTCAAATCAGAAATAACCTCATCAGCACTCATACCAGTTTTATTCATTATAAACGGAATTATAGATGGATCAATATCACCAGAACGAGTTCCCATCATAACACCAGCAAGTGGAGTAAGCCCCATTGAAGTATCGACACATTTACCATCTTTAATAGCACAAATACTAGAACCATTACCTAAGTGACAGTTTATAATTTTTAAGTCATCTCTCTTAAAATGCTCACTAATTTTCTTAGTAACATAACGGTGAGATGTCCCATGAGCTCCATATTTACGAATACCATAGTCTGTATACCAACTATAAGGTACTGGATATAAATAAGTCACTGGATCCATCGTTTGATGAAAAGCAGTATCAAAAACTGCTACCATCGGTACAGAAGGTAATGCTTCCTTAATTGCTCTAATACCAAGTACATGAGCAGGATTATGTAATGGTGCGAAATCAGTTAAATCAACTAAATCATTAACTACAGTATCATCAATAATAATTGATTTACTATACTTCTCTCCTCCACTAACTACACGATGACCTACACCTTCAATTTCATCAAGTGAAGAAACAATTCCTAAAGATAAAAGTTTATCAAGTAAAATGGAAACTGCATCTTTATGATCATTCATTTGAATATCAGATTTAACTACATCATCACCATAAGTAATTTTATAACAACCACCACTAATACCAATTCTTTCAAAAAGACCAGCTGCTATTTCCTCTTCTCCTACCATATTAAATAAAGTAAATTTTAAAGAACTACTACCTGCATTAATACATATAATTTTCATATTTGCCTCTTTTCTACTAAAACAATTATACCATAAAAAAAGATATATATAATATCTTAATTAAAAAATCTTTTTATTTCTTCTTCAACAGCTTCTAAACTATCAGAGGAATGTAATAAATTAGCACTCAAATCATCCCCATTAGCATAATCTCCTCTAATAGTTCCAGGTAAAGCATCAAACCATTTAGTAGGTCCTGTTAACATTCTCATACCTCTCATAACTTCTTCACCTTCAACAATCATTGCCACAACAGGACCAGAAATCATAAATTCTTCCAAACCAGGATAAAAAGCCTTTCCTAAATGATGTGGATAATGTTCTTTTATCTTATCGCTAGTTAACGTCATCATTTCTAAACGGGTAATAGTATATCCTTTCTTTTCAATTCTTGAAATAATTTCACCCACTAAGTTTCTCTTAACCGCATCAGGTTTTAACATTACATAAGTTCTTTCCATAGTACTCTCCTTTAATCACATTATATATAACTTTTTTAAAAAAGTATATACTTTTCTAATATTTCATATATAATATATATACACAAGAAAATGGAGGATTATGATTAATAAAGAAATTATAACAAATAATAAAACAATTCAACTAATTCATTCAGTAGTAACTAACTTACCAGAATATGATACATCCTTAGATAAAAATAATCAAAATGAGTATGAATTAATCATCAAAAAAGATAGACAACTCCAAGGACGCTTAATAATCTCTTTAAATAGTAGATTAACCTATATTTCTAATAATCCAGAAAATAATAAAATAATAAATCTTATTTCAAATAATTCAAATTTAGAATTATTAGTCAGTTTTCAAATAACAAATCATGATACTAATATCTATCATTGGTGTTCTAAAGAACAATCTAATGACGATATGATTCAATTATTAACCTTAGAAATGATGGCCAGATTAAGCATTACTAATTTTTATAATAAAAAGATACTAAAAAAGATAGGTTTCCCTATCTTTTAAGTTATATTATTGCTTACTAGCATAACTTCCACTTACTTGGTTTAATCCATTTTGAACTAAACGTCTAGTAATTTCACCACCAACAGAACCGTTAGCGCGTGAAGTAGCATCTGGTCCTAAGTTAACACCTAACTCATTAGCAATTTCATATTTCATTTTATCGATTGCTTGTTTAGCACCAGGTACTCTCATTTTCATAGAATAGTTATTTGTGTTATTCATTGTTTCACCTCCTATACATTTATAGATTGTGAAAAAAATGAAATTTAATACTAAAAAATTATTGGTAAATTTTTCCTAAAACAACTCTTCAAATTCATCATTAGTATATTTATTTGTTTTTATAGTAAATATTTCTTTCATCGTAGAATCAATCATATCATTATAATTAAATTTATTCTCAATTTCTAATACGGTTTCTAATAATGGATTAATAACTGGGTGTTTAGGTACAAATACTGTACAACAATCCTCAAAAGGTAAAATACTAGTTTCATAAGTATTTATTTTTTTAGCTATATCAATGATTTCTAATTTATCTAAACACGCTACCGGTCTAATAACAGGCATATTAGTAACACTGTTAATAACAGACATACTAGTTAATGTTTGTGATGCAACTTGCCCGATTGATTCTCCATTTATAATAGCTAAAGCTTTTTGTTTTTTTGCTAATTTTTCCATAATACGATACATCATACGACGCATAATAGTAATACAGTAACTTGGATCACTAACTTTATATATTTCTTCTTGAATAGTAGTAAACGGAACGACATGAAGTATAATATTACCACCAAATTTATTTAATTCCTTACATAAATTAATAACTTTATCACGAGCTTCTAAACTAGTATGAGGAATAGCTTCAAAATAAACTGCTTCAATTTTTACACCTCGCTTCATAGCTAAATAACCTGCTACAGGTGAATCAATTCCACCACTAAGCATTAATAAAGATTTAGGTTGAGTACCAACGGGATATCCACCACAACCTTTATAAGCATTGGTATAAATATAACAGTCCTTATCACGAATCTCTACTGTATATAAAACTTCAGGATTATGAACATTAACTGAAATAGAATCAATATTCTTTAGAATAACTCCACCAAGTAATCTACTAAGTTCCATACTATCAAGAGAAAAATTCTTATTGCTACGCTTAGTCTCAACCTTAAAAGTTTTAAATTTTTCTAACTTTGCAATTTCAACTATAGTATTTTTAATATTATCTAAATCCAAATCTATTTTATAAGCTATATGAAATAAATGAATTCCAAATACTTCTTTAATTCGACTAATAACTTCCTCTAGCTCAGAATCATTAAACTCAATATACATACGAGAATTATCTTTAAAAATATTAATATCTAATCCATTTAACTTAGTTAACACATTATTATATAAAGTCTTAACAAAAAAACCTCTATTTCCTTTCTTAGTAGTTAACTCACCATACTTAATTAAAATAACTCTATTCATAATTAGTATTCTCCTTTCAAAAAATTTAATTCAACAAGAGACTTCTCTAAATAATTCAAAAAATATAAAAGATCTTGCTTAGTAGTTAAATAAGATAAACTTATCCTAATCGAACTACTAGCAATCTCCTTATCACCAGTAATTTCTAATAATGTATTAGAAACATCATTGATTTTAGAACACGCTGACTTAGTAGAAACAAAAATATCATGTTGCTCTAAAGCATGAATCATTGTCTCAGGTTTTATTCCTTTTAAACTAATATTAATAATATAAGGAGAATAATTATTTCTACTATTAATAACAATATTAGAAAACTTACTAAGTTCTTTAATTAAGAAGCTATTAAGCTCACTAACATAAAAATATTTTTCCTTTAAGTTGTCAAGTGCTAATCTTAAAGCCTTAGCCATACTAACCATTAACGCCAAAGCAGGTGTTCCACTACGATATTCAGTTTGACTTTTACCACCATAAATAAGCGGTTTTAATGAAATATTACTCTTCTTTAATAAACAAGCAATCCCTTTTAAACCATAAAACTTATGAGCACTAAAACTAACTAAATCAATCTCACTAAAATCACAATTAATCTTTCCAACAGCACCAGTCGCATCCAAATGAAAAATTGTTTTAGGATAATTACTTAATAAATTTTTAATACTATCAAGATTTTGAATAATACCTAGTTCACTATCCACATAAACACAACTAAATATTAAAGGCTCAGTTTTTAAGATTGCCTCTAAAGATACAAGATCAATTAAACCATTTTCATCCAAAGAGACATAACTAATTTTAAATCCATCTTTCTCTAATTTATTAACACAACTCAAAGTACTAGAATGCTCAAGTTTAGTCGTAACGATATGCTTATTTCTCATGTTATAAAAACCACAAGTACCTAAAAGTGCCAAGTTATTAGATTCCGTAGAAGAAGAAGTAAATATAACATCATGCTTAACTTTTAATAAACTTCTGATTTGCTTTTCAGTTTCTTCCATTAATCTCTTACTTTCAACACCTAAAGAATGTAAAGAATTAGGATTACCAATATATTGTTTTGAAACCTTAACAAAAGAATTTAAAACTTCATCATTTACTGGTGTCGTTGCACTATAATCTAAATAAACCATCTAATTACCTCCTGCACCATATTATAGCACAAAAAAAGACTATAAGTCAGCCTTTTTAATAGTTCGATAAAATGTTTTTTCAATTACATTAGCATTATTCTTAACATCATCAATATTAGTAAAAGATTTATTAGTAGCAATATTAAATAACCTAATAAAAGTTCTCTCATCATAATACCTATAATTAACTTCGACATTATCATATAAATAATTATACATAACAACAGTTTCTAATTCTTCACCTTCATCTAATTCTAAGACTTCATCATCCCAAGAACTTACTTCATATACAGTATATTCATCAATGTGTTGTCCACCTAAGGCATTTCTAATCAAATAATCACCACAAAGTAACGTAACATATAAGTCTCCGTTATAATCTACAAAAGACTCATAATTATCACAGTACACATCATTATAATCCTTTATATAAAAAGGATTATTAATAGAGGAAATCAATCCCATTTCAATTAATTCACCCAGATAAACTCTATCATCATAAAATAAATCTTCTGGAAACAAATAAACTTTACCTAGATTTGAGGCACTACTTTTAAATGTTTTAAACTTCTCTTGTTCTGCAATTTCCATAACAATACCAGTAATTACCGCAATTACAAAACCAGATATCACTATAGCTAAAACTAATTCACTTAACGACAATCCCTTATTATTAACTTTCTTTATCATTTCAAGTACTAACCTTTCCATCAAAATCAGGTTCAAATTCTTTTATAACTTGAATTGCTAATTCTAACGCTCTAGTGTATTCTCCTTTAAAAAATAAATTTTTCACTTCAGTTAGACCCGCTTCTACATTACTAGAAATCATTCTATACCTATTACCATATACAATAATATCTTCGACTCTCTTAGCTGTTTTAATCATATCATTAGTTGTATTATATAATTTAAGTACTAAATCCCTTGCAGTATCAACTCTAACATTTAACACTTTTATAACAATAGGTTTTTTTTCTAATTCCTTTATTATTTCTAATATAGCTTCATTCGCTTCTCTAAGTTCAATAAAATAATTA
Organism: uncultured Muribaculaceae bacterium; assembly: GCA_964370105.1. GTDB lineage: Bacteria > Bacillota_I > Bacilli_A > RF39 > UBA660 > CARZYU01. The sequence goes on from CAYJHB010000055.1 coordinate 5,896, forward strand.
TCTGTAATAATTGGTAATTTAAAAGTTCGAATATTAGCTTTACATTGTTTTAAAAAGTCTTGAATTTCATCTAATTGTTCTCTAGCTCTAAGCTCATCATCGTACATACTACCTAAAGATCTAAGTGCTAAATCAAGTTCTTCTTCCAATTCTCTTAATTTACCTGATAATCTTTCAATTTCCTCATGAGATTTAGAATAAGGGGAAACACGATCTACTACTTGCTTAATAACCATTTTATATTCATCATTTAAAACTGTTAACTTTTTATTAAGCTCATCAAGCAACAATAAATCCTTATCAGTTAAACTATACATATCCTTAATGTCATCCATTTGATTGTATATACCCTTAATTAATTTACTAATTTTCTTAAATTTCTTTTGAAAATCTCCTACTATTTCATCATATACTTTACGACTAAGTTTTTCTTTTTCAAAATCATTAAACAATGAATCTAAATAATCTAAAATAGTTTTCAACTCAAACATACAATTTTCAAGATTAA
>CAYJHB010000056.1:0-6367 GCA_964370105.1 uncultured Muribaculaceae bacterium
GATATGATAATAATGGTAATATAGTATCTTATAAAATATATGATTCTGTTATGAACTCTAAAAAGGCTTTTACATATGATGAGGTTAATAAGTACTTTGACAGTGGTATCATCGATGATAATATTGCTTATTTATCTGATAGACTTGATGAAGCTAGAGAATTATCTAGTTTGCGTACTAAGATTAGAGAAAAAAAGGGATTATTAAACTTTATATCTGGTGAGAATAAATATGAAGTTAATAATAATCATAATATTACTAGTATTAAACAAGTTTCTCATGGGGAAGCAGAATTTTTGATAGAAAACTTTATGGTAGATGCTAATACTTGTATGGCTGATTATGCTTTAAAGAATGAATTTGATATTATTTTTAGAAATCATAAAGAAATGGATAAGAGTAAAGCTAGTAATACAATTTCTAGAATTAGGTCTTTAAATATAGTTCCTGGTTCTTACTTGAAAAATTATAGTAGTATTACAGATATATTAAAGCAATTGCCAGAAGATGAAAAAGGGTATGCGATTAGTAGATTTCTTTTATGTATGCTTATGAGAGCAGAGTATAGTATTGATAATATTGGTCATTCTGGATTGGGACTTGATCGATATGCACATTCTACTTCACCTATTAGAAGAGGAGCTGATTTAATTACTCAGACTATGTTAGATATGTATAAAAGTGGTGTAGAGTATGATAAGGAATCTATGCATTCTATGATTGGTGAATGTGCTAAACATTTTTCCAAACAAGAAAGAGAAGCTGATAAAGTAGAAAAAATGGCAGAGAGTTTAAAAATATTTGATTATTTTCAAACTAATAAAATAAAGTCTATTCCTATGATAATAATTGATTGTAATGAAAAGTATATTACTACTAAGAAAATGGGTATTCCTGATGGGATTGTTCCTTTAGAAAATATTAGTGAAACTGCATATTTTAATCGTGATAAATATTTTGTTAAAGATAAAGAAGGTAAAATATATAAAGTAGGTGATAAAATTAATTTAAAACCTAGTAGTGTTACTGAATACGGAATTATGTATGAATGTGTAGAATGTAAGAAGAAACCACATACTTATGCTAAAATGAAGAAAAGTAATCATCATATTAAAGGTTGTAAATAAGATAGTAGTTATATAATAAATTATGGATGTGATATAATTTATATATAGGAGTAAATGAATGGATAAGTTTGTGAAAGTTATTGTAGGTATTATAATAAGTATTATAGTAGTTGTGAGTATTTGGTTTATAAATTTTAAAGATAGCGGAATGGATACTTTTAAATATGATGAATTAGTTGTTAATGAATCAATTGAAGATATTAGTTTTGATACTAAACCGAATGTTTACTTTTTTTGGGGAGATGGTTGTGGTCATTGTGAGAATTTAAAAGAGTTTATTAATGACTTACCCTTAGAATATAAAGAATTATTTACTTTTAATTCATTTGAGATTTGGTATAATGATGATAATAAGGAACTTATGATTGAAATAGGTGAACATTTTGAGGAAGAAGTTAACAGTATTCCATATTTAGTAATTGGTGATAAAACTTTTTCTGGATATGCACCGATATATGATGAGGAAATAATGTCCGCTATTGAAATGTTAGATGAAAATATATATGATGTTTATAAAGAGATTAAGTAGTAGTTATTCTCTTTTTTTATGATATAATTTTATTGAGGTGAATAAGATGGATATTAAGAAAATGCAAAAAGAAATTTATCAAAATAAAGTGAATAAAGGTTTTAATGTTACCGATGTTCCTAGAGAGTTTTGTTTATTATACGAAGAAGTATCAGAGGCTTATAGTGCTTATCGTAAGAAGAAAGATGATTTGGGAGAAGAACTAGCGGATGTAGCTATTTATTTACTAGGTTTATCTGAAATACTGGGATTTGACTTAGGTGAAGAGATAGAAAAAAAAGTATTAAAAAATAAAAATCGTGTATATGATAGAATTAATGGTGTGACTGTCAGAATAAGTGACTAGATGAACAGAAAAATTTATTATAGTTGATATCACTATACCAAAAATTCAATTTCAAAATATGAATTTTCTAATTATATTAATGGACTTTTTAATTAGTTTGTGTTAAAATATGCACAGAAAAAGGAGTAAGTATGAAGTATAAATTTTTGTTAATTATTTGTTTGTTGTCATTATTTGTAGGCTGTTCTGAGGCTAAGGAAGTAAAGGTTGAAGATAAAGGGGAACAAGAGACATTAATAGTGGACTCTACTAAAATTGCTGAGATTGTGATAGAAGAAGAAGTTGCGATTGTTGAAGATTTAAATAAACAAGCTGTTTTATTAACTGATGATGTTTCTAATAATGTTAGTGGTGATCTTAATACTAAGATTAAGGATACTTTTATTACTTTTGTTGATTTTATCTTTTATGGAGGAAAAATCAATGGTAAGACATTTGATGATTTAAGTGATGAAGCTAAGGAAGCTACTTTAGATACATTTTATAATTTAGATCAATTTATTGAGGGGTATTATCCTAACTATAAAGAAGAAGTAGTTGAATTATCTAAAGAAACTGCTGATACTATTGTTGATTTAGCTAAAACAGGTAAAGACAATGTAGTGGCATATGCAGAAGAAAAATTGGAACCTGAAACTATAGATAAAATTACAGAATATAAGGATATAGTTGTTGATTCGGTAACAGAGGTTTTGGAAAGTGCAGAACCATATGTAGAGGATGCTAAAGATGTAGTGGCTGATGCTTGGGAAAGTGCAGAACCCTATGTAGAGGATGCTAAAGATGTAGTTGTAGATACTTGGAATGATGCAGTTGATGCACTTGATAATTGGTATCAAGGATTTAAAGAGGATAATAATGGATAAAAAAGAGAAGCTTGTTCAATTGTTTAAAGATAGAAATATTGGTTTTAACTTTGAAAGTGATTGGGCTCCTTTTTTTATTAAAAATTGTGATTTAATAGAAAGTAGTTTATTGAAGTTAGATAAATCTGTTAAATATGGTGATATGGTTAGACCTTCTTTTAATAAAATATTCGCAGCTTTTAACACTAATTATAAGGATATTAAAGTTGTGTTTGTAGGAGAAGATCCTTATCCTGAAAAAGAAAATGCAATTGGATATTCATTCTTATATGGATCTGATAAAATACCAGGAAGTGCTTTAAATATTAAGAAAGCATTACAAAATTATGTGGGATCTAAATATGAAATTAGTAATGAAGACTTTAAATATCTTTTTAGTTATTTGGGGTATAATAATTTTTTAATGATTAATTCAGCTTTTACAATTGAGGTAATAAATAAGCTAGATGATAATGAAAATAGGAAAGCTAGAGATGGTAAACATTTTTCTATATGGAAACCATTTTTTGAGGAAGTAGTTAATTATTTAGAACAAAAGGGTGATGTATTGTTTGTTACTATGGGTAATCATGCAATTAATTGTACTCCCAATGTTAAAAACGCAGTTAGATGCTCACACCCTAGTGGTTTAGGTTGTTATCAAGATTTGAAGTCTGGTCATCCTGCTTTTAATAAAATTAATATATGGGAAACAATTGATGAATTTGTTGAAGAAAAGTTTAATATGTCAATAAAGGATATAGTTTTTTCCTACTTAGATAATAAATAACAAAAGAAACTGGTGCAATACTAGTTTTTTTATTTGGAAAAGAGTTGGATATATATTAGAAAATATTTCGTTTATGATATAATTAATTTGTAGAGATGGAGAGTAATTGTGAGTAAGTTTAAATTGAATGATTTAGTGTTGGAAAATTTTGATTGTAACAATAAAGATCATTTGTTGTATTTGAAGGAATTAATGAGAGATAATGAAGTTAAAAGTAGATTTAATGGGTTGGAACTTCGTGTGCATTCTTTAGGTGAAAATTTTACTTTTGGTAAAGGTTATTTTGTTAGTTTTGATAGTTCTATTATTGGATATTTACATATGGGTAAAAAAAATGAAAATGATGATGTTTATTTACGGTATACAATAAGAGAAAATGTTAGAAAATTAGGGTATGGAACGAAATTGCTTGATGAAGTTACCAATTATTTATGTTTGAACTATAGAGATATTAATAATATATTTTTGAAGATAGATAGGGATAATATTGGTTCTTTAAAGGTTGCTAAGAATGCTGGTTATACTTGGAGCGAAAGTGAGTATTATAATAGACGAAATAAAAATTATATGGAAGGTGGAATTAATAAATAATGAAGATATTGTTTTTTTCAGATATACATGGGATTATTACTAATCTTGATTATATTAAAGAGTTAGATAAGAAGGAGAAATTTGATAAAGTTATTGTATTAGGGGATTTGTATTATATGGGATTTAATGAAGTTGATTTAGATGAATATAATAATTTTGTAGTTAAAGATTTCTTAATGGGGTTCAAAGATAGATTGCTTTGTGTTCAGGGGAATTGTGATTCTTTAATTGATGTGACAATTAGTGATTTTAAAATAGTAGAGGATATTATTAGTGTTAATGTAGATGGTATTGATATATATTGTACTCATGGTCATTATTATAGTTATTCTAATGGCTTTGATGAGAAGGGTGTATTGATATATGGGCATGAGCATATTCCTTATATTAAAGAGAGTGATGGTAGTAAGTTTATATGTGTAGGTTCTATTTCATTACCTAGGGGTGGTAGTAAGCCTAGTTATGCTGTTTATTTAGACAAGAAAATAAGTTTATATGATATAGAAAATAATTTGATTGAGGAGTGTAATTTATGAAAAATATAGGAAGTGTTAATTTAGAAACAGATAGATTGTTTTTCAGAAAGTTTGTAATTGATGATGCAGAAGCAATGTATAATAATTGGGCTAGCGATCCTGAAGTATCAAAGTATTTACCATGGGATTATCATACTAGCATTGATGTTTCTAAGGAAGTATTAGGTATGTGGATTCCATTATATAATGTTGATCATACTTATCGTTGGGCTGTTGGGCTTAAATCTACAGGAGAGTTAATTGGTAGTATTGATGTAGTTAATAATCATATTAGTAATCAAATTTGTGAAGTTGGTTATTGTTATGGAAGAGATTCTTGGGGTAAAGGTTATGGTACAGAAGCTTTAAGAAAAGTAGTTGAGTTTTTATTACTTGAATGTGATTATCGTTTAGTTGAGCTTAAGTATATTTCTGATAATCCTGCGAGTGGTAAAGTGATGGCGAAAGCTGGTTTAAAATATGATGGAAAATTAAGGGATAGAGCAATTAATAAAAGTAATGGGAATGTTAATGATTTATGTTATTATTCTATAACAAAAGAGGAATTGCTAGAAATTATGGCTAAGTAAATGAAACATATTATGAGATTACATAATAGTCCTTTTCAGTTAATAAAAGCAGGATCTAAAATTATAGAAATGAAACTTAACAATGAAAAAATGTGGTCTTCAATATGAAGGGGAAAGACCGGGGAATATGTTTTATTATTATGCAGGTATTCAAGATATGGTTTTATACGATCTTTCTAAAGAGCATATAAAAATATAGTATTAAGAAAATAAATTATATAATATAAAAGTTCCTTGTTGGGAACTTTTTTTTATTAATTGCAAATAATTAAATAGGAGGTATTTAGATTTAGGCTTGTTGGCTATTCAGGGGGATTCTTTGAATAGGAGGTGATAATTATGAGTAAAAGAGATTTTTTAATATTATTTCTTCTTACGATAATTATTTTATTAGTTGCCTCTTTATATAAAGCAATATAATAAAAAAACTTAATTCGTAAAGAATTAAGTACACCCAGCAAGCACTAGTAACCACTCTAGATACTTCCTAATAATAGTTTATCATATTAACTTGATATTACAAGTGGTAAAAATTGGAGGAACCTTTATTTTATTAATTGTAAATAATTAAATAGGAGGTATTTAGATTTAGGCTTGTTGGCTATTCAGGGGGATTCTTTGAATAGGAGGTGATAATTATGAGTAAAAGAGATTTTTTAATATTATTTCTTCTTACGATAATTATTTTATTAGTTGCCTCTTTATATAAAGCAATATAATAAAAAAACTTAATTCGTAAAGAATTAAGTACACCCAGCAAGCACTAGTAACCACTCTAGATACTTCCTAATAATAGTTTATCATATTAACTTGATATTACAAGTGGTAAAAAATGGTTTAATATAATTATTTATTTTTATTTACTAAATGTTCAAATACACTAGTGGTATTGCTACTGTGCGGTAATTTAACTGAGTAGTTGATGATGATTAATTTGCTCATAATTTCCCTCTTTATTAGTTTACAAATTATTTTTATTTTGTCACTATAAAGTCACTTTTGATTGCTATACTATTAACAGGAGGAAATAATAT
>CAYJHB010000057.1:0-6238 GCA_964370105.1 uncultured Muribaculaceae bacterium
AAAAATCTAAAGATCACAAAGCTGTTAAAAACAGTTTAGAAAAAGTAACTAAACGCGTTGAATTTGTAACTTTTGATGAAAACAAACTTGAAGGTAACTTCGTAAGATTACCAGAAAGAAATGAATTAAACATCGATATTAATGAATCAATGATCGTTGAGTTCTATAGTAGATAATAAATTAACTGGATTAATCCAGTTTTTTTTTGAATGTAAAAAAAAGACTATTGTTTAAGCATACCAGCAACAAAGTCTTTTTCATTTCCTCCAAATTCAAAATCCGAAGAATTACTATAAGTAATAATAAAAGGTTCTGATAAATACAATATATCTGTAAAATAATCATCCTTATTACCCATAACTGTAACTACATCTAATTCATTTAACGAAAAATCATATTTACCAATTATTCCATCATAATTAAATACATTTATATCATCTGTACTCTCTACTTCATTTTTATACGAAGTATAACCTACAGCCCATAACTCATCATTTACAATCTTTAAAACATTATAACGACTCATTAAACCAGCGTCATATGTCAAACCACCAAGTAAATTGCCTGATAAATCATAAGACAGTAATAATGCCTCTGTGTCAATAATTCCAAGTTCAGTGTCAACTCCTTTAGAGCCACCTACAAACATATTATTGTCTTTTATAAGAACTGAACTGAAACCTATTGTATCAGTAAACTCATAGTTTTTAACGAATAATCTATTTCCATTAAAATCATACTTAACAATTAAACCAGTATTAGCCGCATCTTTACCAACAACATAAATAGCATCACTAGTAATTTCTAAATCATTAAAAATTCCAGATTTAGCACCACCAAAGTTTGCACGCCACACTTCATTAAGATCAGTACTATATTTAACAAGAACACCACCACCTGTAGTAGCAAGACCAATATCCATAGGAGGTAAAATACTATCACCTACTACATATAAAAATCCATCTACAACTTCAAGTTTCATAAAATTAGAATCACCTAATATTTGAAAAGTAGACTCATCAATAACTTCTCCAAAACGATTATACTTAACAAGTAAAGCATCTCTAAGATTATTTTCACTCATCTCTTCAGTAGATTCAATACTACCAACAGCATAATAATAATTTTCGTATTCAACTACACCATTAAAAATACTATTATATCCATTTTCATATTGAACAGACCACAACATATTCTGTTCATAATCGTATTTACTAATCATAGCTTTTTGTAAACCACCAGTATAACTATATTCATCACTATTCTTAAAATCACTACTACCAACAGTAATATAACCATCACTTGAAGTAACAGTTTGATTGACACTAGTAGAATAAACAAGTTTACCTTGATTAGTAAAATGCGTTATTCCAATAATAGCTAAATCCACTATCAAAACAGCAATACATAAAAATACAACAATTTGTAAAATCATTCTGACTTTCTTATTCTTCATATACACCTCACTATAATCATTATATAAGAAATATAATAATGTATCAAGTAAATATAAAAGAGTTAATCAACTAATTAACTCCCTCATAAAATAAACTACACTATTATGGAATAATTGATATTCTAAATCCACCTATACTTCCTGACGAACCACTACTAGTACCAAAAAAGAAAATACCCGACGCAACACTACTAGTATGATAACCCCCACGCACAAACCAACTTAAGCTTTGATAAGGAAATAAATTAATATCATCATAAAAACCACTTACTTGCTCAGTTGCATCTCCTAATATTCTTCTAGAAAAATCACTTGAGTTAGTTCCATAAACATAACTATTATAATATTTTTTCTCTGGTGCACTAGTAAATCCTGCATTGGAAGAATAAAAGTTCCCAGCACTGTCTTGCATATTCCCCATCACAATTTCCATAAGACCACCAGACGTATCATAAATTCCATAAATATTTCCAGTTGTTGAAGCAGCTTGACCTAATAAAGTATCATAAAAATTAGTACTACAACTAGCTGTACTAACAGTAGCAGATACCGTATCCCCACCTATACCAGTTACTAAACTAGAACAGTTATTAATAGCAATTTCCTTATTACTACCACTGTAATTAGGATTACCATATTTACCATATTTTGATTGTGATAAATAAGCCATAGCACCCCACTCAGTATTTTTTACAACATGAGTATTATACGTATTTCCACTAAAACCATAAATAGTATTCCCATTTCCATTATTCATATACTGTAACACACTAGGCAAAGCATTAGATAAAATAACATAGTTCCAACTAGTTACATTAGGTTTTACAATAGGCTGTTGAATTGTATTACTAGTTGTACTACCAGTTGTACTAGTCTCAAACTTAGCTATCCATATACCAGATAACTCCCTATTTTCATCACTACTTCTAGTTGAAGGATTATCACATGAATTACCCCAACAGAAAGCTGAACTAGTATACCAATTTTCAACTGTACTACCTGTATACTCTCCAGTGCCTAACTCAGTAACATCATCATCAACAAATTTAATATCAAATGCTCCAGGTGTAGATACAGTAGGTGTACTTCCTCCATATCCTTGATATCCATATGTATTACCCAATGTATATGAGTATCTAGGTATCCAGACAAACATTGTATTAATATCATTCATAGGTATAACAGTTCCAGGTGAACTATTAACTAACGATTCTCTATTAGTAGCTGTCACAGTAACAGCATTAGCCCACATTTGTATATCATAATCATACCATTCAGTAGAAAGATCAGCTTTAACCCATTCACTCTGATTATCATCATAAACAACCGGAATCATATCACCTATTAGTTCTGGTTTATTAGGTCTAAAAGAATCATATACAACAACAGTCCTACTAGCTATACTATAATTACCAGAAGAATCACCCACTATATATTTAATAATATATGATCCTTCTAAATTAATATTAACCACATCAATAACCACTACATTACCAGTTATGTCTCCATCTATATCATCAATTGCAGTATAACCTGGATCAATATATGAAGTTTCCATTTCGTGCATAACAGGCTCATCACCAATAAGTGTCAATACTGGACCAGTTGTATCTTTTAAGTGAATATTAACATTCCTAACTGCAATACCCTTATTTAAAGAACTATCACTAACTTCATAATATATTTGGTACATCCCAACTACATTAGTATCAATATTAGCAATGTCAATACAAACACCACTAACATCACAGCTTTTATATCCTGTTTCGACTTCATTTACTTCAATAGAATCGGTATCATCATTAACACTACTAACTCCAGCATCCATATATAAACTTCCCTGTTCTAAATTGACTACATAATCACCATTCAAAGCAATAATAGGTGCTTGATTATCAATATAATAACCATCAATCAACTGAACAGCTTCTACTTTTAGTCGAGCCTTATAGACTCTACCCATCATATCATTCCCAGCACTCTCATCTAACCATAACTTAATTTCATAACTAACAGTATCAAGAGGATTCAAAATTTCATTATTAACAATATATAACCCATTACCGATATCAGAAAGCAGTGTCGGCGTACTATAAGTTCCATCATTCTCCTTAATCGCTATTTTCATATAATGAAGTGGTATAATTTCACTTTGATCTAAACTACTATCAGTTTCTAATACTAAACGATATGCACTAGCTACACTACCAGTATTTTCGATACTAAAACTATAACTATTTTGATGCATACCATGTGCATCACTCATAGGATAAATATTATCTAAGTTAATAACTTCTCCATCGTGAAGAGTAACATCGAATGTACCAAGTGTTAAACCAACTAACTCATCACCACTTATAACTAAAGATAATACAGCAAAAGAAACACCCATCGTTGATAAAATACCTAAAGAAATAATACCTAATACAAACAGCAAGCTTTTTTTCTTATATTTCTTTAATTTTTTACCTGAGACTTTAGTATTTGATTTTTGATGTTCAAGTTTTTTCTTTTGCCTTAAATTCATATAATCACCTATTATTAATATATCAAATTTACACAAATTATACAATAAAAAAGATGCCCTGCATCCTTATATATAAGAAACGACAAAATATTTCTTCTTTCCTCTTCTTATTACAATATATCTTTGTTCTATAGCAACATCTTTAGTAACAACAAACTCTTCTGTTGCTATCTTATTACCATTTATACTAATAGAATTAGCCTTAACAAATTCCCTAGCTTCTCTCTTACTAGAACATATAGAACTATTAACTAATAATTCAATAATATTAACATCACAGTCTATTTCATATACATCTAACCCTTTAAATACTGTCTCTATTTCTTTACTATTAAGATTAGATATATTTCCTGAAAACAAACTTTCAGTAATCAAAAGAGCTTTATTATAGCTATCTTCACCATGTAAAGCTGTAATAATTTCTCTAGCAAGTACTTTTTGAGCTTCTCTTAATTCAGGTTTTTCTAAATGTATTTTTTCTATTTCACTAATCTCATCTAAAGTTAAAAAAGTAAATATTTTCAAATAATCAATAACTACTTCATCAGCAGTATTAATAAAGTATTGATATAATTCATAACTAGATGTTTTTTCTTCATCTAACCACAATGCATTACCTTCACTTTTACCAAACTTATTTCCTTTATCATCTAATACCAAAGGCATAGTAAAAGCAAAAGCTTCTTTACCTAATTTCTTTCTTATAAGTTCTAATCCCGTTGTTATATTACCCCATTGATCAGAACCAGCTACTTGCATGATACAATTTTTCTCTTTGAACAAATGAACAAAATCATAACCTTGTATTAATGTATAAGCAAACTCAGCAAACGTAATACCAGAATCTAATCTCCTTTTGATAATGTCCTTATCTAACATATAATTAATATTAATATACTTACCTACATCTCTTAATACATCAGTAAATTCATATCCCTTAAACCAGTCATAATTGTTAACTACTTCTACATTACCACCAACAATATTAGTAACTTGTTTCTTTAGAGCTTCTAAATTACTATTTAATTTCTCCTTAGAAATAATTTCTCTCTCAGCAGTAGGTCTAGGATCACCAATTAAGCCAGTAGCTCCACCACATAATAAAATTGGATTATGGCCACCAAGTGCTAATCTCTTTGCTGTTATCAAAGATGAATAGTGACCTAAATGCAAACTATCAGCAGTTGGATCAGTACCCCAATAAAAAGTAAAAGGCTTACCATTTATAACTTCCTCTAAATTTTCTCCTGCCATATCTTTAACTAAACCACGTAATTTTAATTCTTCAAATAATTTCATTTCATATCTCCTTTCAATAAAAAAAGCCCTTATCATATAGATAAGGACGAATAATCGCGGTACCACCTTAATTCATAGTAATTACTATGCACTCAAATAACGTTAACGCCGTTATACGTTTTTCTCCAAACTTGTATTTCTTAAATAAAACACTCTTAGTTTCCACCAACCACTAAGTCTCTATAAAACATTCTTATTTAATACTTATAATTTTTCACTGAAAATGTATACTTATAGTAACATATACCTATATATTAGTCAAATTACTTTTCTTTTTTTTCTAAACGATCAAGCACTTCTTTTGTAACAACAACAGCACCCTTACGAATTTCCTCTGCAGCATCTTGAATAACAGGAGTTCCTTTTTCAACAGCTAATTTAACTAACTCTTCAGATTTATTCTTAATTTGCTTAGCTTTATCTTTAGCAATAGTTAAAACCTTTTCTTTATCCAAATCTGCAAGTTCTAATTTTAACTCTTCGATTTTAAATTGAAGATTATCTTTAACTTCTTCTACATCAATATTCTTAATTTCTTCAATAAAATCATCAATTTTATTTTTTAATTTTCTTCTTGTAACACTACCTTTATCAGGCGCAAATAAAAGTCCTAATCCTGCTCCTACTGCCGCTCCAAAAAAGAATTTACCCATTCCACTTTTTTTCTTATCTTTACTCATCGTCTTCCTCCTTATTTTTACTTTTAAAAAGCCTACTCGTAAGATTACCTAAAGCTTCAACAACTTTAAACCCAACAGTCTCAACACCATAATTAAGTTTCTCAACAATTTCAAACAGACCCTTTAAAGAATCCATCTTATCATTGACATCATCAACTAAGGTATTAACCTTATTAACAGTTCCTATTGTCTTAATTCCTAACACAATAAGTACTACTAAAAGTATACTAGCAAGTATCATTAATATGATTGGTAAATAAACATTAAGAAATTCTA
>CAYJHB010000058.1:0-5952 GCA_964370105.1 uncultured Muribaculaceae bacterium
TAACGAATCTTGTACCAAGTTCTGGTAAACCTAATGTTCCTGTTGGACACATTATATCTTCTTCTGTTACTCCTAGAGCGTCTGTTTTACGGAGTAAGCTAAGGACTTTTTCGTCATCAAATGGAAGTGTTGTTACATCTATTCCAGATAAATCTTGTAACATTCTTAACATAGTTGGATCATCGTGTCCTAGGATATCTAGTTTTAACAAATCTTCGTCATTGGCATGGTAATCAAAGTGTGTTGTTCGCCATAATGAATTAGGATCATCTGCCGGAAATTGATATGGAGTAAAGTCATAAACATCCATGTAACCAGGGACAACTACTATACCACCTGGATGTTGCCCTGTTGTTCTTTTTACTCCGGTACAACCCATGGCAAGACGCTCGACTTCTGCCGTTCTAATATTGATAATACCTTTGTCTTCGAAATACCCTTTAACAAATCCAAAAGCTGTTTTTTCTGCGACTGTTCCGATTGTTCCAGCGCGGTAAACATTATCAACTCCAAATAATTCTTTAGTATATTCATGAGCTTTCCACTGATAGTCTCCGGAAAAGTTTAGATCAATATCTGGTACCTTATCAGCATCAAATCCCAAGAAGGTAGCAAACGGCATATCTTGTCCTTCTTTCCCTAATGGAGAACCACATTTTGGACAAAGTTTATCGGGTAAATCATAACCGCTTGTATAGTCAACTCCATATGCTTTGTCTTCTTCATTATTAAATTCACTATATTTACAATTTCGACATAAGTAATGAGCTGGCAAGGGGTTTACTTCTGTTATTCCCATCATAGTTGCAACAAATGACGACCCAACTGACCCACGTGAACCTACAAGATAACCATCATCATTTGTTTTTTTTACTAGTTTTTGGGAGATTAAGTATATAACATCGAATCCACCTTTTATAATCCCATATAATTCTTTTTCTATTCTTTCACTAACAATAGTAGGTAATTCATCTCCATACATACTAGTAGCTTTTCCATAAACTAAATCTTTAACTTCTTGTTCAGAATTCTCTATTTTAGGAGAAAATGGTACTCCTCCTGTTTCGATAATAACTTCGATTATTTCTACTTGATCAGCTATTTTATGGGGGTTATCAATAATAATTTCTTTTGCTAAATCATGTGGTAAGAAGTTAAATCCTTCAAACATTTCTTTTGTCGTTCTTAAGTGATTTGATGGTATTTCACTGTATCTTGCGAGAGGGTGTCTTCCTCCTCCCGGTACTTTTTGATTAACAATGATTTCTCTATAAATTTTATCATCTGGATCTAAGTGGTGAACATCTCCTGTTGCGACCACTAGTTTACCTGCATCTTTTGCTACTCTAACTATTTTTTCTAAATGATTTTTAAGTTCATCAGTACTACCGAATTCCCCTGAGGCTAGTAAATGTTTATAACATTCAATTGGTTGTACTTCTACATAATCATAAAAAGAAATAATATTTGATAGTTCTTCATCTGACTTTGACTTTGCTTCTTTAAAGACTTCACCTTCATAACACCCACTACCTATTAAAATACCTTCTCTTAATTTTTCGATTTCACTACGAATAATTCTAGGTGTTTTATATAGGTATTTAGTATTAGCAAAACTAACTATTTTAAAGAGATTTTTTAATCCTACTTTATTTTTAACAAGAATATTAAAGTGATACATTCTACCATACTTATGAATTTCATCTTTTGATACTAACTTATCTAAATCCTCTATTGTATCAATATTTCTAGTTTCTAATTTTTTCATCATCTTATGAAAAATTAAAGCTGTTGCTTCAGAATCATAATCTGCTCGGTGATGAGAATCTTCATCAAATGGTATTTCATATCTCTTTACCAACGCTGATAATGAATGCCTTGCAAAATTATTATCTAAAGTTCTTGATAATTCTAATGTGTCAATAACAGTATTAGAAAAGGTACCAAAGTTATATTTTTTATAAGCCATTTCCATAAACGAGACATCGAATTTAGCATTATGAGCAACCATTGGTAAGTCTCCTATCCAATCTATGAATCTTCTCATAACGGTCTCTTCATTATCTTTATCTATTAACATGGCATCTGTAATGTGTGTTATTTCTGTGATTTTAGCTGGTAACTTTCTTCCTGGATTTATTAGTTCATCAAAACGATCGATGATTTCTCCATTTAAAATTTTAACTGCTCCTGCTTCAATAATCGAGTCTGCTCCACCGGCATTAAACCCTGTAGTTTCAAAGTCAAAAACAACATAAGTTTGTTCTAGTAATTTATCATTAGTTTTTCTGACTACAATATCAACTGTATCATCAACTAAGTTAAGTTCTACTCCATAAATAGCTTTGAATGGTTCTTGACCTTCTTTTAAAGCTTTATTATGATACTTAACAGTATTATAAACATGTGGAAATGCTTGTACTCCATTGTGATCTGTTACTGCAATGGCTTTATGTCCCCATTTAATTGCCCTTTTCAATAATGCGCTGTCTTCTACTATTCCATCCATTTGACTCATCATAGTATGAGCGTGTAATTCAATTCTTTTTTCTTCACTATCATCAAAACGAATACTATCAACTTTATCTAATTTATTAATATCACGAGCATTTAAAACAATTTCCTTAGCAAAAGTATCGTTTTTAGTATATCCTCTAATTCTAAACCAATTACCAGGCTTTAATTCTTTTTTTAATCTTCCGTACTCTTCATCATCACGAACAAATACTTTACAATACATACTGTCTGAATAATCAGTTATTTTAAGAGTAATAATTTTAAAATCAGTTTTTGTCGATTCGAAATAATCAGTTCCAAAGACATATACATCTAAGATGATATTATTATCTTCACCTACTACATTTTTAATTGTAATTGGATCTTGATTAATATTTCTTCCTAATACGACATTTTCATTATCCGTTGTTTTAGTCTTTTTTTTCTCTTTTGGTTTTTCTTCTTTAACTGGTACTACTGGTGGTTCATAAGTATTAATTTCTTGAGTGATTTGATTTTGAATCTCCTCTCTTTTTTCTTCATTGATTATAATACTAATACTATCTTTATAACCGATAGCAAATAAATATTTTTCTAATTGTTCAAGACAATTACTAAACTGCAATTTTTCTGCGTTATTAGCAACCTCCACTATTATTTTATCATCTTCTATTTTTAAATGATCTTTAAAATAATTAAGTGATGGTGTATTAGTATCAATATAGTGTTCAATATATTCTAAGACTTTTACTAAATCATCTTTTTCAATAGTGAACAATAGATTAACAGCAGTTATATCTTTAAAAGCTTTATCCTTATTACAATTCATTTTTTCAATTATTTCAATTGGCAAATACTCTTTGCTCGTTAAGAAAAAAGTTAAAGTAGCACTTCTAGTAGCTGAAACAATACGTTCTATTTTAACATCATTAAAATAAGGATAGTCTTTTTCATCTACCTTTAATCTTTCTAATAATATTTTTAATTTTTCTTCCATACTGCCCCCTACTTAAAAAAAGATTATATTTATATAATCTCTGTCTCATCTATTTTTACAATATATTTTTGATTGCGATTACAAAACTCTATAAAATTGTAGATATCAAGTTGTTTTAATTTCTTTTCAACGACATATTTATCAACATCGAAAGCTATTTTATCACGCATCATATAAGTTAACATTTCTTCTTTATCTGCCCCTAAGTACATCAACCAATAAGGGTATATTTGCTTTTTTAGTGATTTCAACTTAGTTGTGCCTTCTAAATAATGGCTCTTTCCATCTAACAAAGTTGGTAATTCATTTAGAGTAGCTAATTCTAAAATGGCTTTTACTAAATCTTGGTTCGTACTACAGATATTTTTCTTTTTTAATTCTGTTTCTAATATTTTATAGATTAGTTCTATAATAAAATAATATGGACTGTCATAGTCTTTTTTTTGTCCCCAAACAATAATAGTCTTATTATTTTTTTCTTGTTCCATAATAGTTATTTTATCTATTTGTGAGTTCACAATTAATAATTGATAATTCTTTGGTTCTACTCGAATAATTTTAGCAATTAATTCAACTATTTTTTTCTTGTTATCATCCCATACTTTTAAAAGATATTGACGATATTTTTCGGTATCTTTTTTCAAAATAGTAAATAACGGATTATTGAATAACAAATTATATAAAGTATCATCATCTGGGATAAAATTCCTAATATCATTAACAATAAGTTGATTATCATTTGCCATTGAGTTATATATTTTTTTATGGTTATTCCATAGTTTTTCTTTTATTTTATGAATTTCTTCGTTTATAGATGCTTGGAACAAAACATCCCATGCTAACATATAATCATTTGTTGTAAATTTTATATTCATACTACTCACCCTTACTAACTTTTAATATCATATCATATTCTAAGTATCTAGCAAACAATTTTATACTATATTTAACAAGAAATAAATTATTCCCCCTATTACAGCTAATAATACTATAAACAAGATAACTTTTATTACACTACCTAGTGCACTTTGTTTAATTTCTTCATCAAAAGAATTATCCATAGCAAAGTCTTTCGATGATAAATCCATACTTCTAGTATAAAACGAATTATCTATTTTTACCTCTACTTGTTCTTCACTAATTGGAGCAATTGTATCAGTGGCAGTTTCAACCGGTAATAAATCACTCATTAAATCACGGCTATGTTCTTCATCTAAAAAAGTCTTTTTAGTTATCGTATCGATTAGTTCACTAAGTTCTTGTGCATCCACTGATTGTTGTTTTAATAATCTTTGTCTTTTTTCTTCGCGATACTTTTCAATTTCTCCTAATGTTTTACTATTTAAAACATTATAATCATCGTTGCGAAGTTTTCTTTTTTGTTCCAGTTCATCTTTTTGTTCACGGTTTTTTCTTGCAACTTCTAATACACTATTTATATCATACACTTTATTTTCAGTTGAATATCTAGTATTAAAGTCTTCTAACTCTTGTTTTGTTTGGGGTTTAGGTGCGATGAAATCATATTCTTTAACACGATGATAGTCTTCTCTTTTTTGGTAATTATTTTTTTTACTTAAGTCAACTGCTAGTGATTCTAAATTGCTTTCCAACGATCCTTGATCATATTCGGCAAAACTTGTTTCACGGTAAAAAGTTTGATATAAATTATCATTTTTATCAGTTCTTGAGCTTTGTTTTACTTCTTTTGGTTTGTTTTCATATCTTGTCATACGACTATTCATTGCATCCACCTACTATCTCCTTAATAATAACATATATTTCATAAAATGAAAATATTTTTACTTTACTTTTTTACTATTTATATTATAATTAAGTAGGAGGAAGATATTATGAAAATTACAGCTAATAAAGATGCTTGTATTGGATGTGGTGCTTGTGAAGCAATCGCTCCTACTTACTTTGAACTTAACGAAGAAAGACTAGTTGTTGTTAAAACGGCCGAAGTTGCTGATGGTGATGCTGATAGTGTTACTGATGCATGTGGATCATGTCCAACTGCTGCAATTAGTGCAGAATAAAAAGAGATTATTAATCTCTTTTATTTTGGCTTAAATTATATAGTTTTCCTACTTCTTTAGGATTAAGAGTTCTAAATTCACCTGATTTTAAGTTTTCTAATTCTAGGAAACCAACTCTTTCTCTTTTTAGTTTTAAAACTTCATAATTAACAGCTTCAAACATTTTCTTAACTTGATGATTTTTACCTTCGTGTATAGTTATTTCTACAATCGAAGAATTAGTTTTATAATCAGTTTTTTTAAGTTTAACTCGAGAAGCTTTTACTTTATAACCATCAATTAATACTCCGTTTTTCAATTGATTGATTGCGTCTCCTTTGATAACACCTTCTAATTTTGCTACATACACTTTATCAATTTGGTTGGATGGGTGCATTAATAAATTAGATAAATCTCCATCGTTAGTAAGAATTAATA
>CAYJHB010000059.1:0-5790 GCA_964370105.1 uncultured Muribaculaceae bacterium
TCATTAGTAAAATTATCAGTATGATGACATATTATTTGATTACAACCATCCTCTACTGTATTATAAAAGAAATGATAATTTAAAACAGGAACACTATCCGCAGTCTCTAAAGTGGTATTAGTATTAGAAATAACATCTACTGAATCTTTCTTAACACTTAGCAACTCACCATTATAAACAACATAATAATAAGTATCATTCTTTCTATAAATAGGTAAATTAATAGAATCACTAATTTCCATAACTACTTTTTCATCTCGATAAAAAGTAACATTTCCACTAACAATATTCTCATTAAAAGGAATATAACTAAGATAACTATCATCAATTAATTTCTCTTCTAAATACTCCTCAGTATCAACATAAGATATATAATACTCATAATCTTTAAATTTTAAGTATTTAGTATTCTCATCTACCAAATCTAACAGATCTAAATAAACAATCTCATCTTTATAAAGCTTACCAATAACTTCACCCTTACTATTATAAATATTAGTATCACTAGTTATCAAAACTATATCTTTATTCTTAGAAGAAATAAATTCAATAAGCTCTTCTTTTTCTAACTCTAAATGTTTTAACTCATCTTCTTTTTTAACATGATCAAAATAAATAAAAGTACCAACACTAATAAAAACTATTATTAAAAACACTATCATCAATTTTTTCTTCATAATTCACCTACTAATTACTATTATCTTTAACTATCCAACCATTAGATACAGTTCTACCACCATATTCTCCTCCAGCAGAAGGTTTATTATATAACTTACCATCAACAGACATTGTCGTAGAGGCACCACCATCCAAATTAGCCGCATTGTAAGCTCCATATCTAAGCAATAACTCAATAATATGATTCATATCCGCACCTAAACTATATCCAGGTAATCTTCCATCTATAACTAACATAAGTACAATACCATCTTTTCTTTGCGCTATAACAGTACGAGGTGCTATCCCCCATCCTCCATTACCAGCAATTTCAGCAGGAACACCATTAACAATTAAAAACGGTCCAAATTCAACAGCATCTTCCATGCCATTAGCAATTGCAACTTCTGGTGCTTCTTTAGTTAAGTACATTTTATTATCAGTAGTAAATCCTATTAAGCCACCATCACCATGAGGACCATCATAAACAAGTTCACCATCTTGAATAACAGCTCCATAAGGCTTAGATCCATTACCCCATCCATCTAAATCCTCAAAACCACCACCATTAATACCAACAAGACCATCATTATCTTTTGCCATCTTAGTAATTGTTTCACCCATTCTACCTAATTTAGAAGAAACAACTAAATCAACATCAGCAGGATCATAAACAACAGTTAAATAACCAACATAACTAGACTCCTTAATTGGTATTATTTTATAAATATCATTATCAGAATCTTTAGTAAATATTTGCTCTTCATAAATAGACGAAAAATAATCAGGTATACTACTATCTATAACTATATCATCTAAATTAATAATTTCATCTGATTCTTTAATATAATTTTTCCCAAGAACACCCAAAATAGTATCTTCATTATAAAAAGTATAAGCTAAAAAATGATTTTCCATTGAAGCCATCGCCGAAGTAACCCATAACTCTTTAAAATAACTAATAGGGCCATACATAATAAATAAACAAATACAGGCAAGAATATCCATTATAAATAAAAATATTGTAAATTTCTTAAACTTCTTCATCATTTCACCGCATAAGGAACATAAATAGTTCCATCCCCATCTGCTAAATTATCTTTATTAATACAAATACTAGGCACAACTAACTTTTTCGAAGAAACTAAAGAAAAATTCATTACTCCACTATTATTATGTACAAAACCCATTTGCCCATATTGAGAAGTTTTATTAATCAAGAAATAATCACTAACTTCACTATTAACTTTAATATCAGTAATTGAACTAAGTCCAACTTTACTAACTACACTACTACTATAAAGATTATTAATATGATATCCCGTATCATCAGATAATTCACCATTATAAAAAGTACAATCAACTAAATAATCTTTATAACTTAAACTATTATAAAAAGTGGTATTCAAATACTGTGCTAAACTATTTCTTTCACTAGTAACAAAATTAGAAGTATTACTACTATATTCATATACCAATGAAGACTCAACTTTTGTAAGTTTTAATATATTATTATTATCTTCAATTATTTGGTACTTATCTTCACCTAATAAAACATAATCCAAAACTAATGCTTCATCTTTTTCTTTATCTAAAACATAAGGATCATCAACACTACCATTACCACGACTAACTTCAACATCACTAGAAATAGTCATAACAGGTCTAACTCCATACATATTGTAAGTTGCACTACCAGCTACATCACCTGTTTTATTAATATATAAATTATCCAATTCGTTATTAACACTCATCAAATAAGTATATTCACCATTAAATAAATACCCTTCTTTACCACCTGCCATTAAATAATCTTCAACTGTTAATAATCGAATATAATCATCTTCATACTCTTCAAAACTAACCACTTCACTATTAACAACTACTTCTAAAGACCAAGGCATTGTCTCAAGGAAATATTCATAATCTCCAAGACTATCAAGATAAGCACCACTATTTTCCTCCCCTTCGATATTATTAAAATAATACCTTGGACTAGAACTCATATAATTATTACTGTCTCCATACGGTAACACCGTTTGATTATCTTCACTGATTAACAAAACACTATCATCTGCATTAATCTTCATAATTCTAAATAAACGATTAGCATAAGAAACATAGTTGTTAGTAGCCATTCCTTTATAGTAATATTCATCATTAACTTTATAAAGACCATCACCTACAGTAATTTCTTCTTGAGATGTTTTAACTAAATAACCAAGTTTACCATCAGACTGAGCCATTTCATAATTGATTTTAGCAAAGTAATAAAAAGATCTTATTCCCAAAGTTCCTACTACTCCCAACAAAAAAACTAAACTGACTACATTAAAAATAAATTGTCTCCTTGAATAAGTACTTTTCTTTTTACTTATTTCCTTATTACTTTTATTACACATAAAATCACCAAGCTTATTATAACATGTCATTAACTGAAAATCGACAATTATTTCACTATAAAATAAGTATTAGTAAATAATAAATAGCAAAAAAACTCAATAAAATAATTCCATCTTTCCTTTCAATTTTATTATTTTTAAACAATACAATATTAAGTAATAAAATAGAAGCAAACATCATAAGAAGATCCCACATATTAAAACCTGTCGGTATTAAAGGACCTGTAACTAAAGATGTAACTCCAAGTACTATTCCAATGTTAAATATATTACTACCGATTACATTACCAACTAGCAAACCAGCTTCCCTCTTTCTAGCAGCTGTAACTGCAGTAATAATCTCTGGTAAAGAAGTACCAAGTGCTACTACTGTTAAAGATA
Organism: uncultured Muribaculaceae bacterium; assembly: GCA_964370105.1. Lineage (GTDB taxonomy): Bacteria > Bacillota_I > Bacilli_A > RF39 > UBA660 > CARZYU01. The sequence continues at coordinate 3,441 of CAYJHB010000059.1, forward strand.
TAATTCTTTGACTAACACCTAACTCACTTGCAAAATTAATCGCATTATCAACTAATACATCACTGACTAAAATAATAACAATTAAACTAATAATTATATAAATAATAGATTTAACTTTATTATATTTAGGTTTCTCTCTTTTATGTTCATATTTAGTTTTACGAATTAAAGAAATAAGATAATAAACAAATAGCATAAAAAACAAAATCAATATAACCCCATCAACAATAGTTAAAGAGTTATACTCACTACCAAGTAATAAAGTATCAAAAAAAACAAAGCCAAGTGCTAAGTACATAATAAATAAAATAGGTATTTCCCGCCTAATAACCTCACTATGAACTTTAAAAGGAAATATCAAACCTGCAATACCGAGTATTAATAAAATATTAATTATATTACTACCAACTACATTACCAAATAACAAATCAGCACCATCAGCAAAACCTGCAGTTAAAGCAATGGCAAGCTCCGGTGCACTAGTTCCAAATGCTGCCACGGTCAACCCAATTATAAAAGTTGGTACTTTAAAATTATAAGCAAGTGAAGATGAAGCTTCTACAAAGTAATTAGCTGCTTTCATTAAAATAAAAAAAGAGACTAAAATGATTATTATATTTATATAAATCATACTAACCTCCTATTTTTCTAACATCCAAAAAGTTGGAATTGTTCGAAGCCCATTTTTACCTGCCGCTACTGGTGTATTTATAATTTCATTATTTATAACTAACGCACTTGAACTACCACCATCCATATTAGCAGCATTATAAGCGCCATAATTATACATAATATCAGTAAGATCAACCATATCAGCACCTAAACTTGTTGCAAGTCGACCATTGATAACTAAAAACAATACTATCCCATCCTGTCTTTGCCCAATTGCAGTACGAGGAGCAATTCCCCATCCTCCATCACCTTGGATAAAAGACCTTTTCCCATTAACTATTAAATAAGGACCAAACTCAACGGCATCTCTAATACCCATATTCAAAGCTTGTTGTGCTGTCATATTTTTCAAAACTAATTTATCATCTTCTGTAAACCCAATGAATCCTCCACCAACATTAGAATCATCATAATCACTTACAATTTTTCCATCTTGAATAACCGTTCCATGTGGAAGCGCTCCATTACTATTCCAATCCGGGTCATAAAAACCACCACCGTTTATCATAACTAATGCATCTTCTCTAGCAGCAACAGTATCAATATATTCACCAGTTACATTAAGTTTTGAAGTAGTAGCTAATTTAACTTTAGACGGATCATAAATCGCTACTAAATAACCTTGATATCCAAGACCACTAACTTCTATTAATTTATATTCCTCATCTTCTTCTCTATCTAATATTTGTTCTTCATATTTATTCGCATAAACACCACTATTATTATACCCTTTTATATCAACTAAATCCGGATTAGTTTCTAAACCAGTATCATCAACATAATGCTTACTCAATACTTCAGCTATGTATTCATCACTAAAAAACATCTCTGCTAAATAATGATGAGACATAGTTGACATAGCAGTTGTAATCCATGTTTCTCTAAACCAAGAAATAGGACCAAACATTAAAAATAATCCTGTAGCAATCAAACCACCAAAAACTGATAAAAATATCACTAAAACCTTTTTCTTCTTAGTCATCTTTTTCTTATTATTTTTTTTCTCTACTTTTCTTAATTTTTTCTCTAACTTTTTATCAACACTATAATTATCCATTTATTCTTCACTTCCTAAATATACATTATCATTGTTATAATCAATATAATTCTCATACCCACTATCAAATAATTCTAATACCCCTTGATTAGTTGAGTTATAATTATCTACAAAAAGATTAAATCTTTTAACATCATAACTAAATAAGTTAATAACTTCTTCATACATTGTTTTAAAAGCGTCACATTTTTGATTAACATTAGTATCTACATAAATAACACTACACTTATCTTTTAACACTTCACTATTAACTTCAATACTATCAACTATATTTTTATATTCCTCTAAAATCAAAATATAATCATCATATAAAATACTAACCGTATCATAATATAACTCTTCATTCATCTTTAATGTGACTTCTTCTCTTTTATCAGAAAAAACTATTACCTCATCACGAAAATCATCAAAGGAAGAAATAATTGTTTCACCTATTTCTTTAGTTTCATTCATATCATTAATAATATTAGAAATATAGCACCCTAATAATCCTACTAAAAAAACTATTACCACAATAACACTAATTAAAATAACTCTACTTTTATTCATACTACACCACCATAAAACATTACTATTATTTTAACAAATACAATTATAAAAAGCAATCACAAAAAAATAGAG
>CAYJHB010000060.1:0-5442 GCA_964370105.1 uncultured Muribaculaceae bacterium
CTATTTCTCTATTTCTTTTTATTCTCTTGGCAGTTAGGAATATAGAGTATATAATGGCAAATATTCCAAATAACATGAATATAACTAGAACAAATAGTAGTACATTATTGAAAAACTCTTCTGAATAAAATATCGATGATGCAATCATACTTATTATATTTACTTCTCCTGTTACTGCGTAGAGAATGTAATATGCTATTGTAAAAAATAATAAACCTCCTACAAATGAACTGAATTTTTCAATAAAAACAACTGGTGTTTTTTTCTTTGATTTTATAATTAAATAAGTAATACTAGGTACTATTATCATACTTGACGCTAGAATAAAAAGCACCCCAATCATTGTAAACAATGAACCTGTTTCCATTCCTCTTATTACTGCACTTCTTGGATTAGCTGGATCGTACAGAATAACTCTATTTGTATCTTCTCTTGGTACTATTAACGTTGAAATATTTGATGTTATTTTATACTTGTTGTTATCCACCTCATATTCATAAGTTAATTTATATAACGTAGTATTGCTATTTGAACTTGTTTCTGTGTCTTCTATTGCTGTTACAAAAGTTCCTGTTGTTTCAATATATTCTTGCATAGATGGATGTTCTTCTTTATTTATATTTAAACCTACGACGAATAAAACTATACCTGCTACTAAAAATAGTAATAAGAATAAAACCCCATTAATATCTTTTGAATCTTTTTTCATAATTTCCCCTTTTATTTACTTTATTTATTCTTTTGATAATATTATTAGTTCATCTTTATCAGTAAACTTTATTTTGTCTTCTTTGTTTGGATTTAATATTACATTGAAAGTATCTTCTTCTACTTGTTTATACCCTATTAGTACTTGATCTTTGTCTGCTACTATTTTAGTTAAAGTATAGAAATCTACTTCTTTGTCTGTTTTAATATAATTTGTTATTTTCTTTGTATATATTTCTGAACCATAAGATTGTAATAATTCATCAAATACATCTTTTAAATCTCTATTTTCAGACACTTGAGTAACAATTAAGTTTATTATATTAGAACCAATAACTAAATCATTAACTTTTGTAACTTCTGCTAGTTTTTGATTAGTAGCTTTATTCATTTCACTAGTTACTAAAAATTTGTAGTTATTTTTTTCCTTTATATCTCTTAATTGAATTAATCTTAGTAATATTTCTGAATCACTTTCTTCTTTGTCATTTTTATCATCACTTAATAGTAGTATTTGTGTTATATCTTTGTTTGTTATATTATTAAGTTCTTCTTTATTACTTATATCACATTCGATAAAGTTTAACTTTATATTATTTAGTTTAGTACTCTTGATAGACTCGTCTAAATGATTATTAGCAATTGTAATTAAAGAGTCTTTTGTATAATAATTATCTATTTCTTCTATTACTTTTACTAAACGTTTATTATCTCCTAGTATTAGAATATTTTCTTTTTTTAATTCTTCTTTTTTATTAGTTAATAATTTCTTATAATCTTTAACTTCTTTTACATCATTAGATGGCTTTGCTGTATTATCATCCTCTACTAATAGTATTAATTGATCGTCTTTTTTTAGAATATCATTTTTAGAGGGATTTATATTAATTTTATCTTTTCTTTTATATCCAAATACTATTGCTTTATTAAACAAGTTTAGTACATCTATAAATTTAGTTCCTTCTAGCTCTTCAAAATTTTCAAAATACAATTCGTTTCCATCATAATCAAATAATTCTACTAAGACAGTTGATAGTCCAGGTTGTCGGCATGCTTGTGCTACTATTTTTGATATTGCTGTTTGAGTAATTATTATTTCAGTATTATCTTCTCCTGCTAGTTTTGCTACTTCATAATTTTTTTCATCATTTATTGTAGCCACTATATACGGTTTAGTAGTTTGTTCTTTTAGGAAACTATTTAATACTAAAATACTTTTAATTGTTTTATAATCATCTTCTTCATTTATTATAATTGATTTTGCTGTTGTTATAGAAACTTTTTCTAACATAGTCATATCTGTACTATTCCCTGTACGACATATTACTTTAGTATTTTTAAAGTCTTCTATTTGTTCTTTTATAGCTGTTTCTATTGTTTCTTTATCTTCTTCTGCTAAGACAACTATGCGTGGTTTCTTTTTATTTTCATTAGCAATTATTAACTCTTTTATAATAGTAAATATATTATCGTTATAACCTAATATGATAGTATGCTCTTTTTCTAATACATTTGAATTTCCTTTTTTCAACTGATTTAGTTTTTCTTCAAAACCTGTTGTTATAATCCCTATTAAAATACTTGTAATGAATAAACCTGATAAAGTTACTAATGACATCACTAAGATAAATAATCCGTTACTAGTATCATCTCCTGCGATTGTACCTGCATCTATTGTGTGCATTAGGCTTATCCATATATTATCTCCAATAGTTCCGTCAGAAATAAGAAATGATATTATTCCTAATACTACAACTACTATAAAAGTAATTAGAAAGAGCATTGCTACTAGCGATACTGTTCCTTTAGACATTAAGTTATCAAAACTATAAACAAATTTTTCTTTTAATTTTTTCATATAATCTCCTTAATTATTAAACTTATATATTTCTAAGACTAACTTTACTTCTTTTGTTATATTTGTATTAGTTAGTGCTTCTTCTATTGATACCCATTTATAACTTTGATGTTCAGTTAGTACTATTTCTTTTGTTTCTACTTCTACTAAGAAATTATATTGTCTTGCTTTTTTACCGCTTCCTGATAAGTAATCAAAGTAATTAATATATTGTTTAATTTCTTTTACTTCTAAATTGGTTTCTTCTTTTACTTCCCTTATTAAAGCTTCTTTTATAGTCTCATTTTCTTCCATATTTCCACTGGGTAGTTCATCAATACCACCCATAAAATCAGATTTTTCTCTTGTTAGTAATAATACTTCTTGTTGATTGTTTATTATCACTGCACCTACTACATTTTTAACTATATTATCTTCTTTGGACTTTTCAATTAATGTGTTGTAAAAATTCATAACTGCTCCTTTGTTTTATAATATATTAAATAATGAGTTTGCGCAACAAAAAAAGACTTGTTAGTCTTTAGATACTTTGTTTTTTTTATGTTATATTTTCTATCAAATATTCATATTTTGCTATATCATATGAACTAACAGATAAATATGGAGGAAACATTCTAACAGTTCCATGACTAAAGTCATTGATCAGTTTTTTAAATTCTTGATAAATATCATAATATTCACTAATATCACATTCTATTTTTTCTCTTTTTATTATTTTTTGTGCATATTCAATTTTTTTAGATATAGTTTTCTTTTTTTTACAGATTTCGGTTATTTCTTTTTCCTCTATACCATTTTCTATTAATTTGTTGATAAGTTTTTTTTCTAACTGCCATTTACAAGAAGACATTCTAATTATTGTGTATAATATTATTTCAATCACTTCATTTTCCATTGTAAATGCATAATCATTTATAAGGTTACTTCTTATTAAAGTTGTGTCGGTCTCTATATATTTTATATAGTGCTTGTTATTATAATTTGCTTTTTTATATACTTTATTTGTTAATTTCAATAATTTTTTAAACTTAAACTTGTTCTTATTTGAATAATGGATTACAGTATCTTCTAAATATTTTGTTGTTGTTTTTACTTTATTTCTCTTAAATGATATATTTATCTGCTCAGAGATGTCTAACACTATATTTCTTGTAGTTGAAATCGATGCTATTAGAATCAACATTTTCTCTTTAACACTACTTCTTTTATCTTCTGAAAAAAGTTTACTAAACATCAAAATTTCGTGTGTATTGATTTCTTCGATATGAGATGGTTTTACATTTTTTAATTGTAACAAGTTTGGTTTTCTTCCTTCTTCATATCTATAATTAGGTTCATAAAGGTAAAATATGTATTTAATACCATCAACTTCTTGTACATTCTTATTTATGTGTAAAATTAAATCTATAAGATGGGTAAATATAGTCCATCTTACTTTTGTGTTGTTTGATAACAAAGTTATTATATATTCGCTTGCTACTTTTAAAAAGTAATCGTCATAACTATCTAACGGATCATCTAATATAATATATTTGAGGTCTGCATGCTGTATTAAAGATGCTAATACTGCCAAGCATAATCTTTTCAATTCACTTTCAGAAAGACATTCTTGTGGTGTTAACTTTTTCGATGTTTTAATATCCTGTATTACTATTATATTGTTTTCTTTTAATAGTTTTAAGTTTTCTGGTAAAATGACTAGTTTATTGAATTCCTCTATAATAGTTTCATAATATTTTGTCATATTAATTATTTTTGATTTTTCTATATTTATTTTTTTTATATTGCTAAAGTAAACATCTACCTTTTTGTCTAGTTGATCTACTTTTAACACTTCCCAAATATTATTTATAATCACTGCTTCTACTTTATTTAATAAGTTGATGATTTTTAACAACTCTTGTATTTTTTCCTTTAATGATATATTGTTATCGTATTTGATATTACATACTTCTAATACTGATTTATCTAGTTTCGTTCCCACTTTTTGATATAGTAAATTTATCTTTTCTGCTATTATTTTTTCTTCCTGAATGGAAAAAGTACTTAAGTAATTATTTATTTTTTCTAATAATTCATCATTACTTTTATATTCATATCCACAGAGTGGACAGTTTGTTTCATAATACTGTATTGTATTATATATTTCTCTTAATTTTTCTGCTTTTTCTTTTGATAATGTTTTATTTGATTCATTGAAAATGTTATCTGTTATTTTTTCTAAACTGTCAAGCTCTATATTGTCAAATTCTTTTTTTGAAAACAATTTGTCTATATTTAACGCCGTTTCGTAGTCTATAGAATCTGTTGACTTTTCATTTGATATATTTTTATCTTTTATTATCTTTATTAAATCTATTATCTTATCATTTTTTATATTTAATAGTTCATATGTATAACTTACTCCTCTTAACTGTGTTGCGCTTTGTATGTTATAATCTTTAAAAATTTTCTCTTTAATAATTTTTATACTTTCTAAATATTTTTCAATATCTGCATTTTCCTTTTCGTTAGCAGATGAAATACCTACATATAATTTTTCATCAGTTATACTTACTAAGTTTTCTATATTTTTTGCTGTCATTAACTCTACTGCTTCTTTACTAAGCTTTTGATTTGAATATATTTCTTTAGCAACAGTTGTTTTTCCTGTTGCGTTTGGTGCAAAAATTATTTTTTTATTCCAATCAATACAGTCAGTATATTTTATCATTTTATTACCTCCTACAAAAAAACACCAGCACAAAACTTATAAATATAAGCCTGTACTAGCGCTCTTCTTTTAATGCCTTTATTATAATCCTAACTAGATTAAAATGCAACTCTTTTTTATACTCTAGCTATCATTAGATTACTTGATGAGTATTTCTTTAATC
>CAYJHB010000061.1:0-5409 GCA_964370105.1 uncultured Muribaculaceae bacterium
AAATTATTATCCATTTTTATAAACATCCTTTCTTTATATTCTATTATATATTAATTAATTTGTTACAGGTATATAATTACAAAAAAGATAACGCTATTTACAACGTTATCTTTTGTTATTTCTATCCCTTTTGTTGCTACTTGTTCTAAAATTATCTCTACTTCTTCCACCGTCTCTAAAGTTACCTCTAGCACGATCTCTTCCATTAGAGTTTCTAGATCTACTACCTCTATCTCTACTTCTACTATTAGATCTACTTCCACCTTTTTTCTCAGAAATCTCAGCATTGACACTTCTTCCATTATAAGTTTCTTGACTAATAGTTTTGATTAATAAGTTTGTATGTTCTTTATCAACATCAACAAATGAAAATGTTTCTAAAACTTCAACATTATTTAAACTACTCTTTTTAATACCAGTCAATTCAGTTATATATTCAATTAATGAATTTTTTCTAAATCTATCTTTCTTACCAATATTAATGAATACTCTATCTTTGTTTTCATTTAAGTTACTTACTTTTCTTTCTTTTACTGATACATCAGCATTCAAATCTGATCCAATTGCTTTAGTGACAGTTTGTTTTAATAATGCTGCACATAATTTAATTACGTCTGCTTTATTTAAATCTCTTACATATGCCATTTCATCTTCTAATTCACTTGAATCTATTAAAGACTGTGCACTTGCTAATACTTCATTATATTTTAATGTGATTATTTCTTCTTTATTAGGTAATTTCTTTTCTGTTACTTTACAGTTTGCAAATTTTTCAATTTTACCAATAAATCCGATTTCTCTTGATGTAATTAAACTTATTGCTTCACCTTTTGAGTTAGCTCTTCCTGTTCTACCAATACGGTGAATATAAGCTTCTTTATCGAATGGTAAGTGATAGTTAACTACTAAATCAATATTATCTACATGAATACCTCTAGCTGCTACATCGGTTGCTATTAAGTATTTAAAACTATGACTTTTAAATCTATGTAATGTTTTAATTCTTTGATTTTGTGATATATCTCCGTGTAATACATCTGAGTCATATCCTCTTGATTGTAGTTCCATTGATATTTCATCACAATCTTTTTTTGTCTTAACAAATATTATTGCTTTGTTTATTACTTTTGAATCAATAATACGACAAAGTGATTCTAGCTTAGTTTTATTATTTACTATGTAGAAATTTTGTTCAATATTTTCGTTAGTTTTAGTATCAGATTTTACATGAATGTATTCATAATCTTCACGCATATATTTATCTACTAATACTTTAACTTCTTTTGACATAGTTGCTGATAGCATTAATACTTGTTTGTCTCTACTTGTATTATAAAGAATTGTTTCAATATCTTCGATGAATCCCATATTTAACATTTCATCTGCTTCATCTAAAACGAAGAAGTCAATTGTTGTTAAATTAAGTTTTTTTCTTTCAATTAAATCTTTTACTCTACCTGGTGTTCCTATAACGATATCAACATTTCCTCTTAATGCTTGGATTTGTTTCGAGATATCACTACCACCATATACTGTAAGTGTGTTAAATTCATTGCTTTTATCTAACTCTTGAAATTCCTTACCTATTTGCATAGCAAGTTCTCTTGTTGGACTCAATATTATTGCTTTGATTCCTTTTTTCTCTTTATTAATTTTTGATAAGACGCTAGCAGCGAAAGCAAGTGTTTTACCTGTTCCCGTTTTAGCTTGTCCAAATGTGTCTTTCCCGTTCATAATAACTGGGATTAGTAACGCTTGTATTTCACTTGGTGTTGTATAGCCAAGATTGTCGATAGATTTCAATACATTTGTTGATAATCCCAACTCTTTAAATTTATTTTCCATGGTACTCCTTCATCACGTTTTCAGTGCAGTGCTAATTATAACACACTTATTAAGGAAAAGCAAACTTTTTTATTATTTGCTTTTGTACTGATGTAGCATTACTTATTTTTTGTACACTAATTCGACATAATCTTCAGTTCCTTCTCCCATTATTCCTGCTCTAAATTGTTTTGTGATTACAAATCCTGCTTTTTCACTTACTTTGATTGATCTTTTATTCCAAGCTTTTATTTCTGCTTTTATCTCGCATGATGGATATCTTTTTTGCGCTTCTTCTATGACATCTTTTAAATACTCTAATCCTTTTTTTTGTCCACATATTTGTGGATTAAGTCCTAATCCTATATAAACTGTTTCATTTCTAGTGGTAATACTTGAATATGCTTCTAGATTGTTATCTTTAATGTAACAAATATACTTATAACTTTGTGCTTGATCTGTTATAGTTGCTTTTCTTTCAACTAGTGATTGATAACTTGGAGGATTATACACACTATATTTTCCTTCATATTTCCAGTTACATAATTGTTTTAGTAGATGATGATTAATATTACATTTTATTATATCTTTATCCATAGACACCTCGTTGATATACTATAACAAAAAAAGCAATGTTTTTCAACATTACTCTATTATTTATTTTGCCTCTAATATTTTTTTAGTTTCTATCATAAACCATATTTCTTCAGCAGTTATACCACTATCTTCTATCTGTTTTGATCTTAAGAAAATATCAATATAACCTAATAAACTATCTAAGTTATTTGATGTTAAGATATCTGGAGTTAAATTAATATTAATAACTCTATATTTATCTATAATTACTTTAGCAACATCATATTCTTGATAAGCAGGTATTGATGTTATAACCATATTGTTAGGATTAGTTGCAAATTTAGTGAATTTTTCTACTTGTTCTAATAACTCATCATATTTTTCTATTTTATTAGCTTCTGATATTTCTAAAAATTTAAAATAGTCATAAGCATTAATTACTGATAATAATTCTTCTACTGTTGTATTATCATTTACTACCTTTTTTAGTGTATCTGCAAAATTAATAGTATCAATCATTTGATATGATAATAATAATTCATCTGCGGTTACTAATAATTCTGTTAATAGTTGTTTAGGGCTTTTAGTAGAAGTTTTATTTTTAGAGAATAGTTTAGCAAAGAATCCTTGTTCTTCTGCTTCTCCTCTTACAGCTTTATTTAATTTCTCAATTGCATTTTCCGATTCTTCTATATCTTTTTTTAATTCTATCATTGTTTTTGGTGCACTAAAATTTTTCAATTTTTCTTTTGAATAATTTATTAGTGGTGTGAATTCTAAGTATGTTTTATATTCTTGAATAACATTTTTTAATATTCTTATGTTTGAATATAAATCCTGGTTATCTTGATTGTAGTTACGATTTGGATCTTCAATAACTAACATACTATTAGCTTTATTTCTCTCTTTACTATCCTTAAGATAACTATTAATATTTATCTCTCCAGTTGTAGCTAATTCTATAATATCTTTAACTGATTCTTTTTTAGCATACAGAGCATTTTGGTGAGCTTCTTTATACTTATTAAGATAATCGGTATAATCTCCTACTGCATTTTTAACCATTAATTCCATTTTTTGTTTGTCTACATAACTTTCAAACTCTCTTGCATGTTTTACAATTAATTGTCTGAAGTTTAATTCAATATGCTTAACTAAGTTTGGATTAACCCAATAGATTGTTTCAAAATCTTTTTCAATATTATAAAAATCATAACCTTGAGTACTAATTAGTTCAATAAACTTAGTCATATATTCATTTACATATGGAGTGGAATTAAATGAGCTTCCACTTAGTCTTATATTTACTAAACTAAATTTATCATAAATAGTCTTGATTATATTGTTTAACTTTACGAAGTCGAAATCAGCATAATGACTTAGTTTGTGTAATAATTGATCGAAATCTAATTTTTCAAAGTATGTATTATAAGGATTTAGGTATTTTCCTGCTTCTTCATAGTTTTTCAATATTGTTTCTTGTTGTTGTATTTGTTCATTCGAGTCAATATTTTTATCTTCATACTTGATTGACATAGATTTATCTGCTAGATACTTTTTAACATTTTCTTTATAGTGTTTATACTTTGCTTCAATATCATCAATAGTTTCATTGTATTTACTAATATTGGCTTTAGTCTTAGTAGGTAATGTTGATAGTAATTCGGTTTTAACTGCTATATCTTCTTTTATATAATTAAAGAAATTATCCATTTTTTGTTACCTCACTATCATCTTTGATTTTTTTCTTTTCTAAATACTCTAAAAAAGTTTCTAATTCAAAGTATAAGTCTACTAATTCTTTTGGTGAAAGCATTGCTAAATCAAAGTTAGTTTTATTTTCATTATTTTCCATTTTACTCTCCTTTACTATTGATAGATATTTTATATCCTATGTATTTATATTAGCATTTTTTATTATGTAGTACAACAAATATCCCGTTTTTTCGATTTTCTTTGACAACTTACTATGTAAAAAAAAGTATTTTTAAATACTTTTAATTAGGAATTTTTAATTGTTGGCCAATACTTAACAAATTACTTGTTAAGTTATTTAAATTTGTTATTTCATTGACTGTTGTGTTATAAGTTCTAGCTATACTATATAGAGAGTCTCCACTTTTCACAGTATAAATTATATATTCAGGTGTATTATCTTTTGTCGGTATTTTTAGTTGTTGGCCTATTTGTAGTAACGTAGTGGATAGATTGTTTAATTGTTTAATAGCGTCTACTGTTGTGTCATACTGATAGGCTATTTTGTAAAGTGAATCACCTGATTTTACAGTGTAGGTTAAGTAGGATGGTGTTTCTGATTCAACATCTGTGGGAATTATTAATGTTTGTCCAATAGATAAGATATCACTTGTTAAGCTATTTATTCTTTTTATTTCATCTACTGTGGTATTGAATTTTCTAGCAATACTATATAAACTATCTCCACTTACTACTGTGTAAACACTTTCTGGTGTTTCTCCTACTATCGGGATTAGTAAACTTTGTCCAATATAAATAGTAGTATTTGTCAACCCATTTACTTCCATTATTTCTTTTGTTGTAGTGTTATATTGTTCTGCTATTTCTGATAAAGTATCTCCTGGTTTTACAGTGTAGGAAACAAATCCTTCTTGAGGAGGGGCTACTATGTCTTCATCTGCTACTTTTAAAGTTTGTCCTACTTGCAGGACATCACTTGTCAAATTATTTAATTTACGTAAATTGTCCACTGTTGTGCCAAATTTGTTTGCAATACTGTATAGACTATCGCCTGGTTGAACTGTGTAAATTACTGTTTGACTTCCTTCAGGTGGTGTATAAGGTATTCCTGCGTATTGACTAACTGCTCTAACTACTGCTTCTGAATAATCAATAGCGTTTTCTTGTAGTTTAGCAGCATCTTTGGGATTATCTATAAATCCATATTCAACTAGTATAGGTTCCGTTGTTCCGGTTTCTCTGTGGATAAAATAATAATCTTTAGAAGAATCTTCTGGTAGTCTTCTTTGATAA
>CAYJHB010000062.1:0-5379 GCA_964370105.1 uncultured Muribaculaceae bacterium
TCATTATTATATCTAGGAGTTAAATGAATATGAAAATGTTTTATCTCTTGTCCATATTCGTTGTTTTGAACTATAGTTAAACCCTCACAATTTAATTTTTCTTTGATAGATGGATATAATTTTTTAATAATGTTGTAGATATAAGTTATTTCATCAGTTGGTATGTCATTAATATTTTCGTAATGTTTTTTAGGTATTATTAATATATCTCCGTTTGTAGATGGATTAATATCTAAAAAAGCCAGTACTTTATTATCTTCAAAAACAGTGTAATTAGGTATTTCTTTATTAATTATTTTACAAAATATACAATCCATTTTAAGCTCCTTTTTCAACTATTATATTATATTTGTCTAAAGCTAATTTATAATCATCTTTACTTTCCGATAAAATATTTTCAAAGTTTTCGTTATTAATAATATTTTCATTTAAATTAGAAAATTCTATTATTTCTTCTGTAGTAGTTATTTTTAAATAATATTTAGTAATGTTATAATCTGGTTTGTTTTTAACGGTTTCTTTTAATAAAGTATTTATCTCTTCAGCATTAAAAGTTGACTCAATTATTTCAATGTTTAAAGTATATATAGGAAGAAGATTAATTTCTTCTTTTTTTATGAAACTTGTTTTTGTTTTATCACTCATTTGATCTAAATCTAGGTTAACAGTTAAATAGTAATCATCAAAATTTTTATTGATATCTTTTTCATGTTGTTCTATTAAACTAAGACCTTTTAAATAATTATCTTCATAATTGGAAATAATTTCTGCATCTTTAGTGTAGGTTACTTCAAAAGATAAATCCTCATTAACTTCACTAGTTGCGGTTTTAGTATATGAGTTCTCGTCTAATGAGAACTTAGTATCTGTTATAGTTATATCTTGTAGTATATCTTTGTAATTATCTTCTATGTAGCTATCTAATTCACTATTTATTTTATTTAATAGTATGATGTTACCTTTTTCACTTACTATTATTAATCCTAATGATATGATTGCTATTAATGTTACTAGGCTCATGCCTAATATTAGTCTATTTTTTTTCATTTTATCACCACTTATATTGTAACAAATAAGTAATTAAAAAAACAACCTTATTTGGTTGTTTAGTGAATACAGCGAATATTCATTATAATTATGAGTGATTATCTTTCTTTTTATACAAATTGTGTTGATAATTATAAGTTTCTAATTTATCGAGTGTGTCATTTGCTCTTATATTAGTAGGAACCATATAGTTACTTGTTATTGTTGAAGCACATAGAGTTGTAATGAACTGCTTACATGTTTCTAAAATTGAATTGCTTGTTATAATTAATTCTTTTTTAGTTACTTTTCCTTTATGGTCTGGATGAAGTTGGTACTTTGTCATTAAACCTAAGTGAATATCATTATTCATATCTAGTTTTTTTATTGTTGATAATAGTAAACTATCTTCTAATGCATTTAAAGTTTGTATTTGCATCTCTGTTAAAGCAAGGCTAAAGTTTTCTCTTGTAATAGTAATATAATTATCATCTATTTTATATAATAGAGGTCCGATTTCTAGATTTACTATTGAGGTAAGTAGTTTTTTTCCTATTATTACTTCTTGATGTCTGTTCATGACTCTTTCTGTTATTTTTTTACTTTCTTTTTGTAATTCACTATTGTTTTTAATTAAATTATAAGCGTTTCTCTTGGTAATAGCATCTTCTGTTATTGTTTCAATACTTGGTATAGCATTTTCAATATCTAATTCTTTAATTCCTAAATAAAAGGATTTGATTGAACTTCCAATTGTTTCTTCTAAAGTGTTTTCAATAGTACTTAGTGGTAGATAGGTATAATCATTATTTTTCATAATTGCTCCTTATTGAATACTAGTATACGATTATTTTTTTTATTGTCAATACTAGTTTAATATAATTATTATAGTTTTAGTATAAGAATACATTATAGTGAACTGAGGTGTATTATGAAAAGAGAAGACTTTGAAATGATTGATAATGGGTTAATATATTTAGATAATGGTGCGACTACGTTCAAGCCAAAAGTGGTAGTTGATAGTATAACTGATTATTATACTAAGTACTGTGCTAATGCTCATAGAGGAGATTATGATATTTCGAGAGTTGTTGATGAGTTGTATGAGGGGACTAGAAAAGTAGTGAAAGATTTTATTGGAGCTTATAGAAGAGAAGAAATTATCTTTACTAAAGGTACTACTAATGGACTTAACATGATTGTATTTGGATTTATGAGAAATTACTTACAAGCCGGTGATGAAGTTTTAGTTAGTAAGAGTGAACATGCATCTAATTTATTACCATGGTTAGAACTTGAGAAGAAATTAGGGATAGTTGTTAAGTACATACCTCTTACGAATGATTATAAATTAGTTGTGGATAACGTTGTTAAGAGTGTTACTCCTAAGACGAAAGTTATTTCTATTGCGCATATTACTAATGTTATAGGGGATGTTAGAGATATAACTACAATTGGTTCTATTTGTAAGCGCAATAATATTTTATTTGTAGTGGATGGTGCCCAAAGTGTTCCTCATATGAAGATAGATGTTATTAAGAGTAATATTGATTTCTTGGTTTTTTCTGGACATAAAATGTTGGGTCCTACAGGGATAGGTATTTTATATGGTAAGTATAATTTGTTGTATGATATGGATATATTAGAATTTGGAGGAGGAATGGTTAATTTTTATGGTGATGATTACAAAGATATTCCTAATTGTTTTGAAGCAGGAACACAAAATATAGAGGGAGTTATTGGTCTTAGAAGTGCTATTTTATATCTTGAGGATATTGGGCTTGATAATATTAGTAAATATGAGAAATCACTTAAGAAATATTTTCTTGAGGAAGTTAGTTGTGTTGATAATATTATTTTATATAATAGGAATAGTGAGTCATCTATAGTGACTTTTAATATTAAAGGTGTTGATAGTAGTGAATTGGCAACTTTATTAAATAAGTATAAGATATGTATACGTGCTGGTAGTCATTGTGTAACTTTATTGAAGGATGAATTAGGAATTAATAATACATGTCGAATTAGTTTTTATTTATATAATACAAAAGAAGAAATAGATAAAGTAATTGATGTATTAAAAAGAAGTGAAGATTTATTAAAAAAAGTTTAGTACTATTAAATTTGTATTAATGAGAGATTTAAATTATAGAAAAGTCTTTTTATTGTAGGACTTTCTTTTTTTTTAGAGTTTTTTTCTTTTAAATTGTTTTTTTATGTGATTTGTAGAATAGTTTAATCTTTAGTATTATGCATTTAGAAAGGAGGGATGTCATGTTAAATCAAGTTGTTTTAGTAGGTAGATTAGTAAAAGATTTGGAAGTTAGAGAATTTGATAGTGGAAAGAAGGGGTCAAATATTACATTAGCTATTCCTAGAAGTTTTAAAAATATGGAAGGGAAGTATGATACTGATTTTATCGACTGTGTATTGTGGGAACAAGTTGCGACTAATACAAAAGAATATTGTAAAAAAGGAGATATTGTTGGAATAAAAGGAAGATTACAATCACGTATAATAGAAAAAGATAGTGATAAGAAATATATCACAGAAGTAGTAGCAGAGAAAGTGACTTTTTTATCTAGTAAGAAAGATTAATTAACTTATATAACTTATATTCTTAGAGTATGAGTTATTTTTATGTACTTTTGAAGTGAATGAGTGTATAATTAGGTGTTGTAGAGGAGGAGGTAGTAATGGAAAATAATAATAGTGTTTATACTAAGTTGTTTATGTGGTTGTTTATTGGATTATTACTTAGTTTTGGTGTTGGCTATTATGTTAGTAATGATTACTCGTTACTTTTATCAATTATAAATATAGGGCTTGTTCCTATTATTATAGTTGAAGTAGGTATAGCTTTTGTCTTGTCGCTACTTATTAATAAACTAAGCCCATTAATAATGAAAATATTATATTTAGTGTATTGTTTTGTAACTGGATTAACTTTATCAACAATATTTGTTGTGTATGAAATGAGTTCAGTTATATCAATATTCTTTATGACAGCAATTATATTTGCAATTATGGCTTTGTATGGAATAATCACTAAGAAAGATTTAACTAAACTTGGAACTTTTTTATTCCTAGCTTTAATAGGTATTATAGTTTCATCACTATTAAATATGTTAATATTCCAAAATGAAATAGCTGATATGACTATTACGTGGATTGGAGTAGGTGTATTTACTTTATTTATTGCTTATGATATTCAAAAAGTTAAACATATGATCAATGCATTAGATGAAGAAAAAGCTGCTGTTTATGGAGCATTTCAACTATATTTAGATTTTATTAACTTATTTATTAGGTTACTAAGGCTTTTGGGAAAAGCAAAAGACTAGTAATCTTTTTTCTTCTTCTAGTTTATTATTAGTTAACTTCGACCAAAATAGTAATGTAATTTTTTATAATTATATTATGATTGAGGTGGACTATAGTGTTACTAGGGAAAAGAATAAAAGAGTTAAGATTAAAATATGGATACACGCAAGAGCAATTAGGTAAATTAATAAATGTTACTAAAGTGAGTGTCTGTTGTTACGAAAAGGGAAGTAGAATGCCTACCTTAGATACATTGAATGATATTTGTAAAGTTTTTGATGTTACTTTTAATTATTTGTTTGGACAAGATAGTTATGTTGTTTCAGAAAGTAATGAGGAGTGTATACATTTATCGAAGGAAGAAGTTACTTTTATTAAAGAGGTAAGAAATTATCCTAATATATATAGTAAAGTAATAGATGATCCTAAGAGGATAGTAGAATTTATTGATCATAAAATGCGTTAAAAGCATTTTTTTTGTATGAAAATTTTAGTCTTTTACCTTAATGTAATAGTGGTGATTAATGCTTGTAAGTTGACAAAATGTGACTTTTGTGGTAGAATATATACTCATCACTAGAAAAAGAGGTGTTAGACAATGTTTTATAGTGAAGAACAAGCAATTCAGGCTTGTACTGATGAACCCTCCCGTATCTTTGATTTGATAAGGGAAAAACATATGGAGTTAGTAGATAAAATTTTAACTAAAAAAATAGTGTCTATTAATACTATAAATGAAACTGGTAATACTGTTTTAATGGTATTATTAAAGAAAAAAGAATATGCATTGGTATTTAAACACATGAAGAATAAAGAGTGGGATATAAATCATCAAAATGATAAGGGTGATACGTTTGCACATATCCTTGCAACAACTGATTATATCCATGCAATGAATATAATAAAAAAAGTTATGAAAAATAAGAAATTTATTCCTAATATTAAGAATAATAAGGGGGAGACTATTCTTGACCGATCTATTGAAAATAATTACATTTATACGACCGTTAAAATCCTTGAAAATGAAAG
>CAYJHB010000063.1:0-5173 GCA_964370105.1 uncultured Muribaculaceae bacterium
TTTCATTTAAATCACCAAACATATTATACTACAAAAACAAAAAAATAAAAACCTCTAAGAGGTTATTATTTTCCATCCATATATGAAATAAATTTAAATAATGAAACAGCCAGTGCAGTTTGTAAGAAGACATTGCCAAGATAACTAATTAACGAAGTTAGAAACATCAAATATGTTTCTTCTATAACAATAGTAAACAAAGAGAACATACCAAGAAATGAAAATCCCGCTGATATACACAATAATATAGCAATTACTTTAACAAAAGTTCTAGGTTTAATACCTTCTTTATAATATTTATCAATCTTAGCAACTAATATATTACCTAATGTTATATAAGTCGCAACATGTAGTAATATTCCAATCATTAAAACAACCATAAATAAATAAACAATTGCTATAATCCCAGCAAAAGGAAAATATTCCGTAAAAGCTTGACTTAATAAAGAATTAAAAAAAGAAATTACATAAATACAAACAAAACTAGTACTAGCACCCAAACAAACACTAGTTATAATCCCTATTTTTTTAGAAAAGTCCATATCATTAGAATCAATATCCAAGTTACTAGAAGCCTTCTTATAAAGCTTAAAAATACCAATAACTGGGATACCTAAAGATAAGATCATTATAAGTATAGCAATAAATAAAGGTAGCACTTCACTACTAGTAGATGGATCTAGAGTACCCTTTAAAATATCAAAAATAAAATTACTAGTGCCGATTATAAAACTCCCCAATAAAGCAGCTACAAATACAGATAATGTAATTCCAACTGTTAAGAACCATTTATCACTAAAAAACTTCTTTAAAACAATCTTACTATCAAGAACCACCTCAACTTCACTACCACACTTAGTACAAAACTTAGTATCATTTACTAAAACATTGTTACATTTAACACATTTCATAAAACACCTCTACTATTATTAATATAACATACCTATAATATCATATCAACAAATAACTTAATTAATAAAGGTGAAATAAAAACCTCAATAAATGAATTAACAAAAGAAATACCTAAGCAAATAAATAAGACTCTTAAATACTTACTCATCACTTCTTTAAAATTAATCTCTTTCTTTAAAAATAAACTACTGAACAATCTAGCTGAAAACTTAATTGCATAAAAGGATAATAAAATACTTACTACTAGCATTATTAACTGTGCAAAAAAGACATATGTCAACCCCACAGGAATTCCACTAAAACCATGCATATTAATAATCATTACTAATGAAAAACCAAAAACAAACCCTTTCATGAATACCAATATAACAATAATAGGAATACCTACAATAGAAATACCAAGTAAAAAAATTCCTAAACAAAAACAAAGATTATTAAGTAAACTATTTTGAATACCACTGACATAGTCAATCTTATTATTAGCAATTCCCATAAAAAAAGAAGTCAATTTATCACTAACTAAACTCTTATCAGTATCAGCTAGTACAAATACAAATATAGCACCTACTATCATCCCAATTGCAATTAAAGAACACAATGCAATGTAAATCTTCTTTTGTTTTATTATACTTTTCTTAATCCTATCTTTTGTTATCATCATATCACCTAGTTAAGAATATTATCACCCACCATAAAAAAGACATATTTTTATTTTACAAATTTCTCACAATAAGTTATAATCTATACTAGAGGTGAATTAAATGAATAAAAATATAGCTAGAGGAGTATCATTATTCCTAGTAATAATCATGATTGCCGCTTTCATCGGTAGCCTATTCATTGGATTATAAAACAAAAAAAACAGGACCTACGAAATAGAACGTCCTGTTTTTAATTGCTCTGGTTTTACTAAATTAGAAAATAAAGAAGCGAATTTAGCATCAGTTAATAATGTTGTATTACTAGGATTATGAGCAACTTCTAAATTATAAACATCTCCACCAAGAGTAGAAAAATTAAAGCGCTTACACAACTGAGAAAGTTTAGTACTTGCACCTGAAAAAATACTAAATTTATCATAATTACCATCATTGACAGTATAACTGATAGTTACTTTTTCCATTTTAACTACTTGGTTAATAAAAATATTCGCAATACTTTCGACAAAAGAAGGTTTAAAAGTATTATTTGTATTTTTAAGATCCTTAATATTATTTCTATCTATTAACTCACCATTTTTTTTATTCATAACACTAAGACTTAAAACATTGTCATCAGGAGAAAAAATTGTAGCTACACTATAATCTTTATTATTATAAGCAAGAGTTAAAGCATCTTTGATATCTTCACCAAGTGCTAAAACAGTTGGATCAACCTCTTCTTCTAAATCCAAAAATTCTACCTCTTCATTAGTTTTAGTAGCATCACTAAAAGGAATTATCTTGCCAAAGCTAATATTCTCTACACTAATACCACCAGATTCACTACTTTCTTCTTTAAATTTAGTCAACTCGTCTAATACTTGTTGATCCTCCTCATCTATTTTCTTATAATAATCGTCATCATAAGGAGGCTCTGGAACAACACTGTTTTCAAATTCAGCTTCAATTTTATTTGTTTCCGTTATTATATCAAAAAGATTGTCTTCTGGCGTTTTAAGTGGTACCGCTTCCACTTCCCTAGGATTTTCTAATAACTCCTTTGTATCAGCACTTAAACTGTGCATATAGTCTATAAATTCTTGTGTTTGCATTTTATTATCCTTCATATAATCACCTACTATAACTATATCATATATATAAATAATAATAAATACTATTACTAATTGTTTACAGTTTTACTGACAGTACTAAAAAGACTTTCCAATCCATTCGTTACAAAGTCAACAATTCCTCTTGAAAGATTATAACTAGCATCACTAATATTATTATTAAAAGTTTCTATCGGAACAATATAATCATTCAAATCTATTTCCTTCCCACTAGCAATATCACTTTCAAATTGTTTGGTTAGCTCGTCAGTAACAATAGTTTTCTCATTTAGTTTATTTTCCATATATTCTGGAGCCTGTGTAAAATAAAGAGCCATAAAAGATAAAAATAAAAAACTCCAAATAACTTTATAAATAGTTTGTTTTTTCATAGTCTCTCCAAATATGTTTTAAAAACATGGGAAAAAGCATCAATAGTGTTTGAAACTTCTTCTATAGTATTATCAACACCACCGCATTCTAACAAGACAACATTGCCATCAATATCCTGATTATAAATACCATTCACCCCAACTCCTCCTTTTTTATACACTCCTCTAGATAATCCCGGATATAACTCATTTAAAATATTATGCAAACTATTTGCAAGACTTAAATTTTCTTCATAATTACTATGTTCAAGACCAACTACAAATAATACTCTAGCATAATTTTTCCCATTAAGAGTCATAAACGTAACATCTTTAGAAGGAGAATCTCTATGTATATCAATAAAATATTCTAAAGACGTATAATTTCTAATCGCACTCTCTAAAAACATTCTACTAATTGTATAACTATAAGCATAACTTAATCCTTGTGTATTTAAGACATCAGTCAAATTAGCCTCTTCAACAATGGTCGGAATATTAACCTTATTTAATTCTTCTCGTAACATATAACTAGCCATCATAACATTAGGAACTACCTCATCCTCTACAAAACTACTAGTCGCATATGTTTCTAGTTGATGAGTATTATAAAGATAGACCAAAGGACTACTGCTATCAAGTCCATTATAAGGATCACTAACATAATTAGTAACTTCCTGCAACATCTCATAATCCTCTAATAAATCACTGTCACTAACTACCTCCATTTCTACTAAACCATCATAAGAAGATAAAAACTTAACCGGATCAATTTTAACCCCCCAATCACTATCAGTAAATAAATTAAAAGACTTAGTAATGAATTCAATCAAATTATCATTATTAAAACCAATATTAATATTCCCAAAATTAATCGCTATCATAAATAACACAAATATAACTAACAAAAACAAAACTAATACATTGCTAAATATTGACTTCTTTCTCTTAGCCTTAAATCTTTTTTTCATAAGTCCTCCCTTAATTATATGAGTATTATATAAAAAACATTTATCTAAACTTGTCAAAAAAAAGAAAACACTTAAGTTTTCTCATTATATTTACTGTGTAAAGTCTTATTTAAAGCAGAACTAATAACAAAAGCTAACTTTTCCATCACAAAATCTATTTCTTTAGGTGTAACCATTAAATTATAATTAAGTGGCGCTAATACTTCAAAAAGCAAACTTCTTCTTTCTATATCAGTTAAACTGCCAACACTACCCAAAAGAGCAATTTTCTCTTCATCTGATAAACTATCAGTATGGCTACTATAATCAATTAAAGAACTAACTCTTAATTTTTCGCTCATCTTTGAAATATTATTTTTACTATAACTAAGTTTCTTTAATAAATAACTAAATGTATTATCAACGATTGTCAAAAAATCAACAACAGTAGGAACACCAATTGCCAAAACTGGAATACCAAGTGTTTCATAAGAAAGTTCTTTTCTTTGATTGCCAATACCACTACCTGGATTAATACCACTATCACATATTTGAATTGTCTTATTAAGCCTATCAATAGATGAAGCAGCTAAAGCATCAACAGCTATTATAAAATCAGGATTAATCTCTTCTATAAGCCCTTTAATAATATCAAAAGTTTCAATACCAGTACTACCCATAACACCAGGTTTAAACCCCGAAACATTAGAATATCCTTTTTCTACTTCCATTCCTAAAACAAATAGATGCCTAGTAATTAAAACATTATCAATCACTAAAGGACCTAAACTATCAGCTGTTGACTTATCATTACCAAGACCAATAACTAATACCCTACTAGAAGTATTAAGTTTAACTTCTTTAAATAAAGAACTAAGGGTATCAAATAAAACTTTTTCCACTCTACTTCTATTATCAACATCAGTAACATCATCAAAACTAATAGTTATATACTTACCAGGCTTCTTATTAAACTCTAAACTACTCTTCTTATCGAGCACAATTTTCTCTACAGTAATATCATCATATTTAACAATATCTTTCTTAATACTATCAATAAAAGCAACACTTTCAGTAATTAAATCAGTCCTAATTTCGAACTTTTTAAGGTCTATTTCATGTTTCAAACTCATCACCCATCATTATTATGGAAAAATTAAGTAAATTTATTTGCTTTTTTTTCATTTTTT
>CAYJHB010000064.1:0-5165 GCA_964370105.1 uncultured Muribaculaceae bacterium
AGACACCGTATAATTGGTGTCTTTTATTTTATGGTATAATGGAGAAGAAATGGATAGTCCATCATTACTTTGGTATTTAAGTGAGATAGTAATTGAGCCTATATTAAATAAAAAAGAGTTTCAAAATATTTTCAATCATAAGTTTACTTCATATGAAAATTTTTATGATATTAAATTAAATGATGCATTATTAATAGATACAATTAACGAAATATTTGAAAAAAATAATCTAACTGAAGCTATTATAAAATCTTATAACTACTTATTGGAAAATGAAAAAGAATTTAGATTTTTATGTAATGATAATTCACATGTTCAAAGTAAAGAATATATTTTAAATGGTAATGTAAAAAAGTAATTTATTAATTTAATTAAACTTGAATAATAACAAAAAATCACCTATAACATATATTAATATAGGTGATTTTATTATGAATGATTACAAAATAGTTATAGATGCAGGTCATGGTGGAAGTGATCCAGGAGCTGTTGGTAAAGAAATAATTGAAAAAGATTTAGTTTTAGATATATCTCAACTTCAATATGATAGATTTAAAGAATTAGGTGTTCCTGTCTATATGACAAGGGATACAGATGAAACATTAGATCCAGATACGAGAACACAAAGAGTTTTAGATGCATTTGGAAATGACCCAAATGTAATAGTTTTATCAAACCACATAAACGCAGGTGGTGGTGATAAGAAGAATGTAGTCTACATAACAATTTAAAGCCAAAGAAAGAAGGATTGTATATGAAAATAGATTACATTAATGTTAATGGGTATCAAATACCTAATTTAGAACTAGAACCTAAAAATATGTATTTAGGTAAATATGGTTACTTAAAACTACAATACATAAAAGAAAATAATAGAAGTATTATTTATGAATTACTAACTGAAAAAAATTTATTTAACTATTTAGTAGAAATTAATAGACAAGCTATGGATGAATTTTATCTTATAATGGATAGATTAATTATAGAAAATAAATTAAATGAAGAAATAAAAAAAGAAGATTCTTTAATATGGACTAATGAGATGAATAAGATTAGAGATATAGCTCATGAGATAGTAGTGAATAAATATATTTATGGTGAAGACATTAAAAATTAATGTCTTTTTTCTTACAATAATATTATGTATTAATTAGATACATGTAATAACAAGCACTGAATTGTTGCACCTGCCATTACTTTTTTATAAATAACAAGTACTGAATTGTTACACCTGCCAATTCTAATGTGAGGAAATCCCCAATCCCCTTTTTTATGCGTTTGATTTAATTATTTCAATTTACAATTTTAAAAAAATATGATATAATGATATCAAGATATCATTTAAGAAGGTGAGAATTTGAAAAATAAAAAAGAGGAATATTTGTTAAGAATGGATAGAGATTTGTTTTTTCAAATAAGTGAATTTGTACAACAAATGAAAAAAACGAATGGAAGAAGTTATAGTATTAATAAATTCATTGTTGACGCAATAGAAAAAAATCTAATATTGAATAATAAAAATATTAAAAAAAATGATAATAAATAAATTTGAATATTATTGTTGCAAGATAGGAGTAGTTTAATGAAAAATAAAAATGATAATTTACATAGTGCAAAAAGAAATAAAAATGATGAGTTCTACACTACATACGAAGATATAGAAAAAGAAATTTCTCATTATCATTCTAAATTTGAAAACAAAGTTGTTTTTTGTAATTGTGATGATCCTTTTGAATCTAATTTTTCGAAATTCTTTTTAAAAAATTTTAGAAAGCTAAAATTAAAACGTCTGATATGTACTTCGTATATACATTCCCCATTAGTAACCTCACAGTCAAAATTAAAAGAAGAAAATTCGATTAAACTCTCTAATAAAAATGGTTATATTTTAGATATAAATGATATTCCAGAAGAATGTATAAATTCAGATGAAAAGTTATATACGTATTTGAATACTGAAAAAAAAGTTAAAAGGTTAAATTACGGTGGAGATTTTCAAAGTGATGAATGCGTTGAATATTTAAAATTATCAGATATTATTGTAACTAATCCCCCTTTTTCTTTGTTTAGAGAATTTGTGTCCTTAATGATCAAATATAATAAACAATTTCTGGTTGTTAGTAATCAAAACGCTATTACATATAAAGAAATCTTTCCATTAATAAAAAATAACATAGTATGGACAGGATATCAATTTGGAGAAATGAAGTTTCGAGTTCCAGAAGATTCTGAACCTAGATCAACAAGGTATTGGGTTGATGAGACTGGTCAAAAATGGCGTAGTTTAGGCAATGCAATGTGGTTGACTAATCTTGATAATGAACGTAGGCACAAAGAAATAAAACTTGAAAAAAAATATAATACAACTGACTATTTGAAGTATGATAATTACGATGCAATCAATGTTAAATCAGTGAATGATATACCATCAGATTATTATGGTGTTATGGGAGTTCCGATAACATTTATTAACAGATATAATAAAGATCAGTTTGAAATTATAGGAGAAGCGAACCACGGCTCTGATAATGAATATGATTTATTTAAGCCTGTTATTAATGGCAAAGAAATATTTAAAAGAATCTTAATTAAAAGAAAGGTTAAAAATTATAAATTTAATGTTTTAGATTTATTTAGTGGAGCAGGAGGTTTTGCTTATGGATTAGAGCAAAATCTAAATTTCAATTCAGTAATAGCGTTAGATAATAATGAAAAAGCATTAACCACTTACAAATTTAATATGCCACATGCTGAGACAGTTGTTGGTGATATTACTGATGAAGCTATTAAACATAAAGTGGTTGATTTAAGTATAGAAAAAAGAGTTAATATGATTATAGGCGGACCACCTTGTCAGGGATTTTCATTAAAAGGGAAAAAAATGGGAATTAACGATGAGAGAAATTTTTTATTTAGAGAATATTTGGAATTGGTAGAAAGGATCAATCCAGAAGTATTTATTATTGAAAATGTTAAAGCAATTTTATCTACATCTGCTGGGTGGTTTAAGGATCAAATAGTAAGTAAAGTTGAAAAACTAGGGTATTTTGTAAATTATGGCATATTAAACTCTGCCGATTTTGGAGTTCCCCAATCTAGACAACGTGCTATCTTTATTTGTTCAAAGTCAAAAAAAATTGATATGCCGACACCATTATGTGGTAAAATAGTAACTGTGAGGGACGCTATCTCTGATTTGGCGTTTTTAAATTCAGGGGAAGGATTATATGAACAAAATTATCTTTATCCTCCTTTGAGTGAATATCAAGTGAAAATGAGATCTGGTAATAAGTTATATAATCATATAGCGTCAAATCATGCTGAAATTGCTATAACAAAATTAAAAATGATACCCCCTGAATGCGGAAAAGAACAGCTTCCAGAAAATATGCTAGGAAAACAAAAGTTCTCGGGTACTTGGGGACGATTAAAGTGGGATCAAGTATCCCCAACGATAGATACAAGATTTGATGCTTCATCTAACGGAACAAATAATCATCCATTTCTTCATAGAGCAATAACTCCTCGAGAAGCAGCTCGGATACAGTCATTTGATGATGGATTTATATTTTTAGGGAAAAAAGTTGATATTAGAACCCAGATAGGAAATGCTGTCCCACCATTACTGGCAAAAGCCTTAGCAGATAAAATATCTGAAGAAATTTTAGGAGAATAATTATGAATAATGAAATGGCTTATTTATTAGGTATGATATTAGGAAACGGTGAAATTCAATATAAAAGTAAAGAAACAATAGTTTCAATTGATATACCACATAAAAATTTAAGAACAGAAGATGACAAAGATGTCAAAATTTATGTTAAAGCTAGCTTAGTGGATATAAGACAAATTATAGAACCACTCTTAGGAACTGATTTGCAAATTACCCAATCTAAAAGATCAACTATATTATCATTTGTTAAACCGAATGAAGAGTATGTAACTAGGCAGATACTTCATTATATTGGAAATGGTAGTAAACATAATTATATGGAGATGCATGATGATTTATTTTTGATTACTTTGGAACAAAAAAAGTCTTTATTAAGAGGAATAGCTGATGTTACAGGATATATAAGAAATAGTAATGCAGCATTTGGTCAAGATGATAGTCATCGTGTATATATAGAAGTTCCGCATAATTGGAAGATGGTTATAGATATTGCAAATTTATTAAAAGATATAGATGTGCCTATTCATAATATTGATTTTGGACATCCAAATTTTAGGGATCCTAATTTAAAGATGTATAACAAAGGAAATCACAATTTTTGGAAAAAAGAACATCAATTAAAAATTTTTGCAAATGAATTTATAACTATTGGGTTTAATATTAGTCATAAGCAAGAAGCACTAGAAAAGTATAGTCTTAATATGAATAGTAGCAAAACGCATAAACATTACTGGGAGAAAACCATCAGAAAAGAAAAGATTAAACCAATACATCCTGGAGAAATGGACGATTATTTACCTAGTGTAATTCGAGGAAAACATTATAATAATTGGAAAGATTTAGCAAGGGACTTAGGATATCATGAATAACGTATTACTAGAAAATGAATTATATGAGCCGATGAGAATTTGGCTAGATAAATATTTAAATGAAAAATACAAGAATAGTGAAATAATTACAATTGATGCTCATTCACGCTCTTTGGACTATTATTTAAATAAATATAATGTGTTGGAATATTATCCTCAAACAATTGGCCTTGATATTCAAATTGATATTCTTGGCATAGTTAAATTAAGAAATAAAATAGAATTAATATTTATTGAGGCAAAAAAAACTCAATTGAATCTTCATGATTTAGGTCAATTATGGGCTTATTGTAAACTATGTGAACCAAAAGAAGCTTTTTTATTATCGTCTGTTGGGCTTGGAAGTTTAAATAAAATTTTAAATAACCTATTGAGATCTGATTTGTTAGATTTTGGAGACGGAAAAATAATAAAGAAAATGCAAGTTGGAAAATGGGATATAAATACAAATTCGATTGATTATAAAACATTAGTGCCAAAGGTGTAGACAAAATAAATAATTATATGATAGAATACACTTAACAAGTGAGAACATCACTTGTGATTAATATAGTGCTATTAAAGCACGTAACATAGTAGAAAATATTTCTACCCCGAGAAGTTCTATAAAGAACTGTACATAT
>CAYJHB010000065.1:0-2520 GCA_964370105.1 uncultured Muribaculaceae bacterium
TTTTCTAAGTAAGTTTGGTCAACATTGATTCCAGTTAATTCCATATCTGCTAGTACTAAAGCTAGTGGTTGTTCCATATTGATTAACAAGGATAATTGTTCTTCTTTTTCTAATGTATTTAATAAATCGTCTTTACTTTCATAAATAAAATTAATTATGTTGCTTGCATATTCTTGAATAGCTTTTTCTTTATCACTAATACTTTTATCTTTTAGTATGTCTTTTAGTGGTAAAGTATAATAATTATATCTATTTGCACTGTAGTAAGGATCTGTTTTCAAGTCATAGTTTAGCAAGTAGCAAGCTAACATTGTATCAAATGTACAATTATTTAGGGTTATTCCTAACTTTTTAAGAATTATGTAACTTCTTTTTAAATCATAGGTTGTCTTCGTTTGGTTATTTTCAAATAAGTCTTTTAATTTTAATATATCGCTTGTAAAATACGTATTGTTTTTTGTTTTTATACTTATACCTTTTATATTGTCTATAGTTATATCGTGATAATTTTCAATATCTGATATGATATAGAAAGTGAAATTTTCTTCTTTTGATATTTCATCTATATCAATATCTTTAGTAATTACTTCCTCTTTTATTTCTTCTTTTGTTTCTTGAGTAGGAATTTTTTTTAAGAACGATCCGAATTCTAACTCTGTCAATAAAGCTTTATATTTAATAACATTTACTCCGTTGTATAATAAATCATCTAAGCTATGTCTTACTGGTACTTCTTTATATATAGTAGCAAGTTCATAACTTAAGTAAGCATTGTCTTTATCTCCTAATAGTTTCTCTTTAGTTTTTCCAGTTATTTGTTCTATATTTTCATAAACTCCATCTAAACTATTGTGGGTTTGCAGTAGTTTTAAGGCTGTTTTTTCACCTATTCCTTTGACACCAGGTATATTGTCACTACTATCACCCATAAGTGCTTTTAAATCGACCATTTTTGGTGGTTCTAAACCATAAGTGTTGAAGAATTCTTCTTTTGTCATACGGATATGACCTGTTTGTTTTAAAAGTTTTACTTCAACATCTTCTTCAATCAACTGTAATAAGTCTTTATCACTACTGATGATAGTTGCTTGAAATTCATCTGTTTCATGTGTCATTTTTGCGAATGTTCCTATTATGTCATCTGCTTCGTAATTGTCGATATCAAAATATTCAATTCCCATTGCTTCTAATACTTCTTTAGCTTTAGGAAATTGCTCTTTTAATTCGTTAGGCGTTTCACTTCTTCCATCTTTATAAGTGTCATATTTTTCATGTCTAAAAGTTTTGCCACGATCGAATGCTACCATAACATATTTTGGTTTTTCTTCTTCTAAAATTTTGTTTAACATAGCTATGAAGCCATAAAGAGCATTAGTGGGAAAACCTTTTGAGTTTCTCATGATTGTCCCACTATAAGCTGTTGCATAATAACTTCTAAATAATAAGTTGTTTCCATCTATTAATATTACTTTTTTCATTTTAATCACCATATTAAGTATATCATAATTATTTGAAAGTTTTATATTATTTTAAACGGGATATAACATTTTCGTTATAAATTGATGCATCCTCTACACTTTCTAGTGATTGCATACGAGCTGATGCAAATATACCCATTGCAGCACTTCCTAAACATAATAATAAAATAATTAATAAATTTCTTTTCATAATTTATTTCTCCCTTCTGTACTTATATCTTATTACAAACAAGTGTTCGTGTCAACGGAATCATCTTGATATAAAACATTTGTTTGACATTTTACGTAAATCGTGATAATCTTTTATTATGGAGGTCTTGTATATGGATAAATTAACGCAAAGACAAAAAGATATTTTAGATTTATTAAAAGAAATGATTGCTAAGAATGGATACCCACCTACTGTTAGAGAGATAGGACAAAAAGCGAATCTTAATTCACCTGCTACTACACATTTTCACTTACAGCAACTTGAACAAAAAGGATATATTAAAAAAGGAAATGGGAAAAATCGTACGATTGAACTTTTAGTTCCTAATGAATACTTAGAAGTTGATGATAAAACAGTTGATGTTCCACTACTTGGTAAAGTTACTGCTGGTAGTCCAATTGAAGCTATTGAGATGCCTGATGAATTTTTCTCTTTACCTACTAGTTTATTACCTAATAATAAAAAAGATATATTTACTTTAAAAGTTAGTGGTGAAAGTATGATTAATGTTGGCATATATGATAATGATATAGTTATTTTACAAAGACAAAATACAGCTAATAATGGTGATACAGTTGTGGCGATGACTGATGAGAATGAAGTTACTTTAAAAACATTTTATAAAGAGAATGGTTACTTTAGATTACAACCAGAAAATGATACAATGGCTCCTATTATTTTAGATAATGTTACTATTATAGGTAAGGCTATTGGTTTGTATAGAAAACTATAAAAAAAAAGAGATGTTACTCTCTTTTTTTATGGGTTAAATGTTACTGGTGTGTTTTCGTTGTTCCATTCTTCGTCTATACTAGTAAATTCTGTAATGTT
>CAYJHB010000065.1:2530-5007 GCA_964370105.1 uncultured Muribaculaceae bacterium
CTGCCTAATGTTGTTACAGTCGAAGGTATTGTTATTGTGTTTAGTAATGTGGAACGAAATGCATATTCTTCAATACTAATTAAATTATTAGGTAATGTGACAGTATCTACTTTTGTCTCTTGAAAAGCTGATTTTCCTATTGTGGTAATATTAGTTGGTAAAATTATAGATGTTTCAGATCCACCATAACTTATCAAAACACTATTATCAATTGATCCATCACTATTTCTTTTATAAAAATACGCATCTTCTCCTAATAAGTGATTGTCGTTAAACGCTCCTTCTCCAACACTTGTTACAGTTGGTGGTATATAAACAAATGATATAGCATTTCCGTAAAAGGCGTGACTGTTTATAGTTGTAACTGTGTTCGGAATAACAACTTTTTGTTCATATCCACCATAAGATAAGATAGTAGAATTGTCAATTGTTCCATCAGCATTTCTTGCATAAATAGTTGCTGTGTCATGAGGTAAGTAATTTGTCACAAATGCTTTTCCATGAATGTCCATTTGCACATCGGGCAGTATTAGTTCATTTATTTGATTTAACCTAAAAGCAGAGTCCCCAATTGTTTTTACTGTCTCAGGAATTTCTATGCTTCTAATTTTATTATTGAAGAAAGCATACTGTTCAATAGTAACTAGAGTTGTCGATATTGTCACTTCTGTTAATTGGTTTTTGGAAAAAGCATTAGATTCAATTTTTGTTACTGTATTTGGTAAATGAACCCCAGTTAATCCTTTATTTGAAAAAGCATTATCTGCTATAGTCGTCACAGTAACATTATCTATTTTTGATGGTATTATGACATTTTTAGGACAATAATTACTATAATCGTATATAACACCTGAAATCGCTTCAAAACAATCTTCATCTGCTGTTTCTGGTTTAAGTTTTTGAACGGCATTGATGTTAATTGATGCTTTGAATATTGAATTTGGTTCAATTGATGTTACGTTATAATCGACCCAATTTCTAAGTTCAAAGTTAACTGTTTCGTTTGGGCCAATTGATGCAGTATATATTATATCTTTAATTGAGGAATAATTTTTAATAATATACTCTACTCCATCTACTACTAATTGATATCTGATAGTAGAAAAATCAGGTGTTACGTAAGGATCAAATACTTTTTCTCCATCTAATATAATTTCATAATTCACTTCATATGAACCGGTATTTTCCACACTGAAAGTAAAAGGAGTTGTAGTTTTTCCTTCTTCATCACTTACTGGGATAGCATTTGCTATACTTAAAGACTGTGATTCGTTTAGTTTTAAAGATAGATTACCTGCTGTAAGAGTTGTGATTGAATTTCCAAATAAAACTACTTCCAATAAGGCATAGGAAATTCCACTACCTATCATAATAATTGCTATTATAACCAAAATTGAAAATGTTTTTTTGATTTTATTCTTTTGTTCCTTCATTTCTTTCTCCTTTAGTTGATTGTAATATTATGAGTAGTTAAATTCCCTGAGTGAATATATTGTCGCCTTGTGTATTCACCGAGAGTATTAGATGTAAATGTTATATTTTGTGCTGTTGAATCTTTTAGCAACAAGTATAATAATCTTGATGAATATATATTAAGATTTGGCGCTGTAATTGTATTGCCAGTAAAATTAATTGTGTAATTGTTTAAAGTTGCATTGCTAAGCGCTAGAAAGGTTGACATTTCACCTGATGTTCTGTTTTCTGTATATGTATAGTTGATATTATTGCGGTTTACATTTATGTTTGATGTTAGTGTTGTTGCCCATCTGAACATACTATTAACATGGTTATTGATTGTTATTATATTGTCTTCAACTGTATTTACAGCATTTATTAAGTAATTGACTTTTCCATTTGTAGTTACTGTATTACCACTAAATGTTTCAGATTGATTAGTTAAATAATCAATGTTTCCGTTTGTGATAATTGTGTTATTTGTAATTGTGTCTGGTCCTCTATAAAAAAGATATGTTGTTGCCGGTCCAGCATCAATGGTGTTATAAGTAATTTCGTTACCGTCGAAAACATCAATTGTTCCTCTAAACGCTGTTATAGTTATTTCTTCTGCTGATGGGGATTTTGTATAATTTATAACATTATCAATGACTCTTATGTTTTCACCTTTTTCACTCCAAATTACTCCTCCAAGACTTGATGTTGTTAAATCATTCCCTTGAAAAAGAATATTTTTTGCCGTAACAGACCCTTCTGAACCTAAAGTGATATTCATTATACTAGGTTTCGCATCTTTTTCTTTAGCAATTATTGTATTATTTAGTATTTGAACATCAGAAATGTTTCCATAGAAAACACCTAAGTTTTCATCGTGACTAATCTTTTCAAGATAGTTACTAGAAAAAATTAAATTTGAAGATCCTTCAGAGTGCATGTCTCTGATCCATACATTCCCACCTGAAGTTGCATCATTTAATAATATTAAACTATTGTTATCAACTAGAACATTACTCCAATTACCA
>CAYJHB010000066.1:0-2823 GCA_964370105.1 uncultured Muribaculaceae bacterium
ATTACTACAATAATATTACTACTTACTATCGCTTTCTTTATAATTCCTAAACAAACTTTCAGTAATAATGAAAATAGATATTTAGAAACATTTCCTGAGTTTACTATTGATGACTTAATAAGTGGAAATTATATAGAAGATGTAGAAAACTATTTAACTGACCATTTCCCACTAAGAGATGTTTTTATGGGTATTAAGACAATGGCTTTATTGTTAACTGATCAAAAAGAAATAAATGATGTTTATATAGGAGAAGATGAATACTTGTTTTTAAAAGATCAAGGCCATGACAAAACAGAACAACTAATAGAAGTATTAAATAACTTTTCTATTATTAATACAGGTAAAACACAATTGTTATTAATTCCATCAAGTGGCTTGATAAATGCTGATAAATTACCAGAAAACATTACTTATCAACAACAAGAAGAAATAATTGAATATATTTATGAAAATATCAACATCGATGGAATAAATGTTATATCAAGCATAAAAGAAGGTAATAAAGACTATCAAATGTATTACAAATTAGACCATCATTATACAACGTTTGGTGCATACTATACATATTTAGAATATTGCAATAAAAACAACTTAGTACCAGTAGAACAAGACATCAAAGAAATAACTAACAACTTTAATGGAACCTTGTATTCAAAAAGTAATATTTATTACTATCAACCAGATAAATTACATAGTCAAGAAATAGAACAAGAGTTAATAGTAAAGTATAATGATAAAACTACAAATACTATCTATTTTGACGAACACCTAGATACAAAAGATAAATATAATTATTTTTTAGATGGAAATCACCCCTTAATGACTATAGAAACAGAAGTAGCAAATAATGAAGAAATATTGATAATCAAAGACAGTTATGCTAATAGTTTTATTCCCTTTATAACTAATCATTATAAAAAGATTCATGTAATTGACTTAAGATATTATAACTTAAAGGTTACTGATTATATAGAAGAGAATAACATAACTAATACTCTAATATTATATGGAATAAATGATATAGATACAGATGTTGGTATATATAAATTAAACTAATCATATTAAACAAAAATTGACAATAGACTAACTATATGGTATAATGTAGAACATATTTCAAAGGGGGAATAACTATGAAGACAAAAAATAATATCAAAAATCAAGCAGTTGCTAAATATCAACATGAACAATATCTTAAGTGGTATGACAATAATTTAAAAACAATTGATAATGCAATCATTGCAACCGCTAAAGAACACGGATTTGGGTATGCAGTTAATGCAATGGTAGTTTACATGGAACATGGTGATAATACTCGTGTTTCTAATACAAATAAAGAACAAGAAAAGTTATTAATGGTTGAAAAAGGTTTATGTGAAAGCTTCATTCGTACAGAATTAGAAGTAGAAGCAAAAGATCAAAACTTAGCAGAAGTAACAAGAGATTATGCTACAAAAGTAATCCAATCATATTCTGATAGTCAAGAAACTAAGGTATATTTTAAATAATATATCTTTTTTTTATTAAAAACTTGCCAAAACACTGAAAGTATAGTATATTATTAGTGCTTACCACATCGTGGTACAAAATGTCTTCCGACTTTGTACTAGGTTGTAGGTGAATTAAATAAAGAAAGGAAGAATTAAAAATGGCATTAACAAAAGAAAGAAAAGATGAAATAGTTAAGAAATTCGCTAAGACTGCTAACGATACAGGATCAGCTGAAGTTCAAATCGCTATTTTAACAGAAGAAATTAATGTATTAACTGATCACTTAAAAGAACACATTCATGATTATCATTCAAGACGTGGACTTTTAATGAAAGTTGGTAAACGTCGTAGTCTTTTAAATTACTTAGGTAAAAAAGATGTTGCACGTTACCGTGAAGTAGTTAAAGCATTAGGATTAAGAAAGTAGACACATTTTAACTGTGTCTTTTTATTTGAAAAGAGGTAACATGAAGAAAGTATTTAAAAAAGATTTTCGTGGTCGCAAGATCACTGTAGAATATG
This sequence comes from uncultured Muribaculaceae bacterium, assembly GCA_964370105.1. Lineage (GTDB taxonomy): Bacteria > Bacillota_I > Bacilli_A > RF39 > UBA660 > CARZYU01. The sequence goes on from CAYJHB010000066.1 coordinate 2,014, forward strand.
GAGAAATGGCTAAACAAGCAGACGCTGCAGTATTAGTTAGATATGAAGATACAGTTGTCTTAACAGCTGTTACAGCAGGTAAAAGTGCAAATATATTATCTGATTTTTTTCCACTAACTGTAAATTACCAAGAAAAACTATATTCAGTAGGTAAAATACCAGGTGGATTTATAAAAAGAGAAGGAAGACCAACAGAAAATGCAACTCTAGCAGCAAGAATGATTGATAGACCAATGAGACCGTTATTCCCAGAAGATTTCCGTAACGAAGTACAAGTGATTAATACGGTTTTATCAGTTGATCAAGATAATTCACCGGAAATGACAGCTATGTTTGGTTCATCAATAGCAACTGCTATTTCAAAAATTCCATTCAACGGACCAATAGCAGGTGTAAAAGTAGGTAGGGTTGGTAAAGAATTTGTTATTAATCCAACTGCTGAACAAGTAGAACAAAGTGATATTGACTTAACAGTAGCAGGAACAAAAGATGCTATTAATATGGTTGAAGCTAGTAGTAAAGAAGTATCTGAAAAAGATATGCTAGAAGCACTATTGTTCGCGCATGAAGCTATTGTTGAATTAGTAGAATTCCAAGAAGAAATAGTAGCTAAGATAGGTCAAGAAAAAATGACCTACGAAACATTAGAGATAAGTGAAGAATTAATAGAAGAAGTAACTAATCTTTACAAAGATAAACTAGATATTGCCCTACACTTACAAACTGATAAATTAGCTAAAGAAGAAGCTATTGAAGCAGTAAAAGAAGAAGCAATAGAAAAATATAAATTAGAAAACAAAGATTTAACAG
>CAYJHB010000066.1:2833-4833 GCA_964370105.1 uncultured Muribaculaceae bacterium
AAAAATGATTATTGCAAACTTAGAATATGATTTGTTTAGACTTATTACAGTTAAAGAAAAAGAACGTGCTGATGGACGTAAAATGACTGAAATAAGACCATTATCAGCAAGTATTGATATTCTTCCGAGAACTCATGGTTCAGCTTTGTTTACAAGAGGACAAACACAATCTTTAAGTGTAACAACATTAGGAGCTCTAGGAGAACATCAAATATTGGATGGTCTTAGTTTAGAAGATGAAAAGAGATTCATGCTTCACTATAACTTTCCACAGTTCTCAGTAGGAGCAACAGGAAGATATGGCGCACCTGGAAGACGAGAAATAGGGCACGGAGCACTAGGGGAAAAAGCACTACTACAAGTAATACCGAATGAAGAAGAATTTCCATATACAATAAGAGTAGTATCTGAAATATTAGAAAGTAATGGTAGTTCATCACAAGCAAGTATTTGTGCAGGGTGCCTATCACTAATGGCAGCAGGTGTTCCAATTAAAGCACCAGTTGCCGGTATCGCTATGGGACTAATAACATCAGGCAAAGACTATACTATTCTTACTGATATTCAAGGAATGGAAGATCACTTAGGAGATATGGACTTTAAAGTAGCAGGTACTAAAAAAGGTATTTGTGCTTTACAAATGGATATTAAGATATCTGGAGTAACAAAGAAAATACTTAAAGAAGCACTAGAACAAGCAAAAGTAGCTAGATTAGAAATATTAGAAACAATTACAAATACATTAGAAGAACCTAGAAAAGAAGTATCTAAGTATGCTCCTAAAACAGTAATGTTCATGATTAATCCAGCAAAAATTAAAGATGTAATTGGTCGTGGTGGAGAAATGATTACTAAAATTATTTGTGATGCATCAAATGTTAATGCAGTAACAGATATAAATGCTGTTAAAGTTGATTTAGAAGATGATGGAAGAGTAATTGTTTATCACAGTGATCAAAAGATTATCGATAAAACAAGAAAAATGATTGAAGACTTAACTAAAGAAGTAGAAGAAGGACAAATCTACACTGCTAAAGTAGTTAAAGTAGAAGACTTTGGATGTTTTGTACAAGTGTGGCCTGGTTGCGAAGGATTAGTTCACATATCAAAATTAGATCATAAGAAAACAGAGAAAACATCTGATATTGTAAAACTAGGAGATGAAATACTAGTTAAAGCAATTGGTAAAGACAATAAAGGAAGACTAAACTTCTCGAGAAAAGATGCACTACCAAAACCAAAAGAAAAGACTGAAAAATAGTCTTTTTTCTTTACGCAATTACAACTATTATATTAATAAAAAGTAGATAATTAAAAAAAGGTGTAGTATATTAAATTAAAGGAGTAATATATGGAAAAAGACAAAGAAATAATTAAAAAAACTAATAATAGTGTAGTAGCATTACCTCTTATAATGATATTCTTAGTGCTACTAGCAGGAATAGGTGGGTGGTATCTGAATGAAACTTGGTTAAAAACTGAGGATAACATAACAGCTAAAGAACCAACTACCAAGGAAGAAGTTAAATATTTAGATACAAATAGTGTTCTAGTTAGAAATTTACTATCAAATTACACAACATATATGTATGGTGATGCATTACTGATTCAAACAATGTATAAAGAAGATAGTTATAAAATAAGTAGTATGAGTGATATGTCTAAACAACAAATGATTATGGCATATTTAAATTATCCAGTTTATACTACAGAAAAAAAGTTTCAAGATGCCAATATAATTCTATTCGGACCAGATTCCAATTTAGAAAACAAAGATATTATGTTCAGTGAGGATGGTAATGGAGTTCTTTATGAGTATGATGAAACAAATAAAGTGTATAATCACGTCGCAGAAGGTTTAGGTGGAATTAACCCAACTACTTTAATTAGAAATATTGATGAAGCTAAAATAGAAGACAGTGAATTGGTTATTACTGTAAGTGTGGGAAAAATGTATCCTAATGAAAATAACGAAAATGTATATGAAGATGCAGAAGGTA
>CAYJHB010000067.1:0-4537 GCA_964370105.1 uncultured Muribaculaceae bacterium
GTGTTGGTTCTACTGGTGTTTCAACAACTGGTGTTGGTTCTACTGGTGTTTCAACGACTGGTGTTGGTTCTGTTATTGTTGGTATTTCCGGTGTTTCTGTCACTGGAATTATTTTATCCATTTCATTAACCACAGGTGTTACTTCAGGTGTGGCTATTGGTGTTACTTCAGGAACAACTGCTGGTTCAACTACCATCGGTGTTACTGCTGCTACTGCTGTTGTTAAATCAGGTGTGTTTATTGGAGCTTCTGTCACTGGTGCTGGAACTGCTTCCACTTCTTTTTGATCTTCATTTATTTCTATTTTATTTTGTCTTTTTTTACCTGAACTAGCTACAAATATTATTAAAGCTATTAAAAGTAATAACACTCCTCCTGTTATTAACATTCCAGGTATTGTTAAAAACCAATCTAAACTAAATTCTATTGCTGGCATATATATTCATCTCCTTATTTTAATCTACATGTATCATATCAAAATTTTATTTTAATTGCAAAAAAAAAATAAACGCGACAATTATTTACAATGTAAAGTGTGTCCAATCATTTTTTTGTTTTGGTTTATTATTAAAAGTTAATATTTCTTTTGTGATAGGATGCGGGAATGTTAATTTGTATGCATGCAGGCATATTTGTTTTTTATCTTGTTTCCCATATCTTTGATCTCCAACTAGAGGATATTGCCTTGAGGCAAATTGAACTCTTATTTGATGATGTCTTCCAGTTAATAATTCTACTTCTAAAAGTGTTTGCTTCTTTTCCTTGTTTACTTCTTTCACTTTATAGTTAAGTTTAGCATTTTTACCAAGTTCTTTAGTTGTTATTTCGCTATTTCCGTTGGTATTTTTTCTCAAATAATCTTCTAATTGATCTACTTTTTTTGTTACTATACCATTTACTATGGCATAGTAATATTTACTAAATTGTCCTTTTTGCATAAATTCCATTAATCTTGACGCTGCTTTTGACGTCTTAGCATAAACCATAATACCACTAACAGGTCTATCTAGTCGATGAACTAAGCCCAAAAAAACATTTCCTGGTTTATTATATTTTTCTTTTAAATAACTCTTTAACAGACTTAATAAATCTTCATCTTTAGTATTATCTGCTTGAGATAGCAAATTGCATGGTTTTACCACTACCAATAAATGATTATCTTCGTATAATATTTCTATATCTTTAATCTTCATATCTTCCATATATACCACAAGGTAAGACTAGATCACTATTTTTGATAGTTAACCCTATCTCTCCACTTGTTATCTTTCCTTGATGTTTTTTTCCTATTGTGTTTTTCAGTATGTTTGCTAGCACTTCGCTTGATAACCCTGTTGTATATGAATTAATCAAGAACACTAATGGTTCTTCTGTTAATATGTCCATACATTTTTCGACTAAATTATTTAAATCTTTTTCAATATCCCAAACTTCTCCATTAGCCCCTCTTCCGTAAGATGGTGGATCCATAATAATGATGTCATATTTTCTTTCTCTTCTTTTTTCTCTTTCAACAAACTTGACAACATCATCAATAATATACCTTATTGGTTTTGACTCTAAACCGCTAGCCTTAACATTTTCTTTACACCAATCCACCATTCCTTTTGATGAATCAACATGCACAACACTAGCACCTGCTTTTAAACAAGCAACACTAGCTCCTCCGGTATAGGCAAATAAATTAAGAACTGATATTTCTCTTTTAGAATTTTTAATTTTATCCATTACAAAGTCCCAGTTAGTTGCTTGTTCTGGAAATAATCCAGTATGTTTAAAACCCATTTGTTTAATATTAAAAGTTAAATTTTTATAGTTAACTAGCCAATTATTAGGCATTTTTTTTAAATTTTCCCAAGTTCCTCCACCTCGATTACTACGGTGATATACTGCGTGAATCTTATCTTTATGCTTTTCTAATAAATTTCCATTATCCCAAATAATTTGCGGATCTGGTCTTAACAAATATACATCTTTCCATCTTTCTAATTTCATACCATTACTGGCATCTATTATTTCATAATCTTCCCATTCATTTGCTAGTTTCATACAACCACTTCCTTTTTTCTTATCTAATTTTATCAAATTTTTTGTTTATTTGCTAGTATTATAGACTATTTTTATTTTTTACTTTATAATGCGTTAAAGGAGATCAAATGAAAATAAAAAATCTAGAATTAAAATTACAGAGTATCTTATGTGTTGGTATTACTTCATTGATTGTAGTTGCTGTTTCTTCGAGGATTAATACTACTAGTAGAAAAGTCGTTACTAATCTTGCAGGTGCTAATGCTACTATTATTAATAGTGATGATTATCACTATAGGCAGCCTTATTTATATTCTTATGTAGATAATAATATAGAAAAAAATGCTATTTGTTTAGTGTATCCTACTACTGAAAACAATATTGAGTTTAGAGATGCTAGGAGCAATGAAGTAGTTTTAGTCACCTCCAAAACTGGTAATACTTATGAAGTTTCTAATAGTACTTACAACAGCATTAATCTTTTTTCAATAATGTATGATATACCTAATAGTGAGCATGGCGAGATTGAAGCTATTAATAGTCTATATACTTTAGCCGAAGATGATTATTTAACAGTTACTAAACCTTTAGTTTTATCATATGAAAAAGAGTGATATTTTTATCACTCTTATATTTTTAGATATTTTTCATACAGTTCATTACATTTTGTTTTATCCATATCCTTTTTATTTTGATATGAATACTTAATATTTAGTTTTTTATATTTGTCAATTCCTAATCGATGATAAGGTAAGAAATCAATTCTTTCTACATTTTTAATATTACTTATAAATTTTTTCAAGCCTTTTAAATATTCTTCATTATCATTAAAATCTGGTATGATAACTTGTCTTATCCAAACTTTTTTATTAGTTTTATTTAATGTTTCAATAAAATCTAAACTATCTTTAATATTATAGCTTGTCAGTTCTTGATATTGTTTTTCTCTATAATCTTTAATATCAAATAATATTATATCTACATTATTCACTACCTCTTCAGTTAATTTTTTATTTATTCCTACTCCTGATGTATCAAGAGCAATATTTATTTGCTCTTTTTTTAATAGTTTACTACACTCTATAATAAATTTTGATTGTAATAATGGTTCTCCTCCTGAAAATGTTACACCACCATGTTTCTTATAATATGGTTTGTATCTTTTTACTTTTGCTACTACTTGTTCTACTGTATAGTTTTCATCTTGTAGGTTAAACATTTCAGGGTTGTGACAATACTTACATCTTAATTTGCATCCATTCAAGAAGATAATAGTTCTTATACCAGGACCATCTACTAGCCCCATTGTTTCTATGGTATTAATACTTCCTGTTGTCATTATAATTTCTCATGGAAAGTTCTATCTATTACTTCTTCTTGTTGTTTTTTAGTAAGTCTATTAAATCTAACTGCATAACCTGATACTCTTATTGTTAGTAGTGGATATTTATCTGGATCATTCATTGCTTCTTTTAGTTTCTTTTGATTTAGGACATTAACATTCAAATGATGAGCTCCTTGAGTGAAGTAACCATCTAGAATATCAACTAAGTTATCTTGTTGTTCATCAAGTGTTTTACCTAGTGTTGATGGTACGATTGTAAATGTATTAGAAATCCCATCTTGGCAGCATTCTTGATAGTTTAATTTAGCAACTGAGTTTAGTGATGCTAGGGCACCTTCATCGTCTCTTCCATGAATAGGATTAGCTCCTGGAGCGAAGGCTACTTTTGCTTTTCTTCCATCCGGAGTGGCCCCTGTCTTTTCTCCATATACAACATTAGACGTTATTGTTAGAATTGATAAAGTGTGTTTAGCACTATTATGTAATCTATGTTTACAAAGTTCTTGATAAAAGTATTCCATTATTTCTATAGCAATATTATCAACCCTATCATCATCATTACCAAATTTGGGAAACTCCCCTTCTATTTCATAATCAACTGCTAATCCTTGCTCATTTCTAATTGGTTTTACTTTAGCATATTTAATAGCTGATAGCGAATCTGCCATTACTGATAGACCAGCTACTCCAAAAGCCATTAATCTTTCTACTTCTGAATCATGTAGAGCCATTTGTGATTTTTCATAAGCATATTTATCATGCATAAAATGAATAATATTCATAGCATCAACATAGATTTTTACTACTCTAGTTAGCATTCTTTTATAATTAGATATTACTTTTTCATAATCTAGTATTTCATCTTCCATAATAGCAAATCCATCAACTGCTTTAATATTAGTGATTTCATCCATTCCACCATTCATCGAAAATAACAATGATTTTACTAAGTTACACCTTGCTCCAAAGTATTGCATTTGTTTTCCTACTTTCATAGCAGATACACAGCATGCAATGGCATAGTCATTACCATAAATTGGTCTCATTACATCATCATTTTCATATTGAATTGAATCTGTTTTTATAGATATATCAGCACAGTACTTTTTGAAATTTTCTGGCAGTTTTTCACTCCATAACACTGTTAAGTTTGGTTCTGGTGAT
>CAYJHB010000067.1:4547-4819 GCA_964370105.1 uncultured Muribaculaceae bacterium
CTGTTTTTTTCATCTTTCATACCAGCAATTGATTCAGTTACCCATGTTGGATCACCTGAAAACAATTCATCATATTCTGGTGTTCGTAAGTGTCTTACTAATCGTAATTTAATTACAAACTGATCTATTAATTCTTGAGCTTCTTCTTCTGTAATAAGACCTGCATTTAAATCTCTTTCAATATAAATATCTAAGAAAGTAGATGTTCTCCCTAAAGACATGGCAGCTCCATTGTTTTCTTTTACAGCTGCTAGGTATCCAAAGTATAACCA
>CAYJHB010000068.1:0-1721 GCA_964370105.1 uncultured Muribaculaceae bacterium
TTCTCCTGCTGCTTGGAATCCACGTGCAACTGATTGTTGCATAAATGAGTTACCTCTAGCACCAGATAATGCATCTGCCTTTTTAACATCACTAAGCAATGTTTTAGTATCTGCATCGTATTCAATCGCTGCTAAAGCTACTTTAATAATTTCTAATCCACGGTCTGATTTCCATTGATATGCTTCTTCTACTGCTTGTGATAGACTTGCTGCAAAACCAATTTGATCACCTTGTATTTTAGTAATTCTATTTCCTTTTGAAGGATCATTTGTATAATTTGAGAAAGCCGCTGATAAGCTACCAACTACTTCGTTAAATAATTGGCTACCTGCATCATTATCCATATCAGCAAAGTCAAACACTGCTGTATCTTGTAAATAAGTTGCTGGTACAAATTGTTTTACAAATAAAATAGGGTCTATTATTCTTAACGAATATGTTCCTCTTGTAATAGCTCCTACTTGTGCATTTAAGTATGCGTCATCCCAATATATTTCTGATTGCGTTCCAAATCTATTATTTGGTATTTCTTTTAAATTAACATAAAATGCTTGTTGAGAAGTTCCTGCTTGTCCACCCATTTTAAATCTTTCCCATGTTTGTTTAATAAGTGGTCCGACAAACCCATCTCCTGCAAAAATAGATTGTGAATTTACATCTTCTGATGAATAAATAAACCCACCTGCTTCTGCAATACAACCTGTTACTCTTCCATCTTCAAAAGTAACTAGAGCTGTTCCTTCTGGTACTAAAATTTTACTTCCATTAGAAATAACATTTACTGAACCTTTAGTATTTTCTCCTCTTCCATTATTTTGACCAACTGGTACTGCTGGAAATAATCCCGCTGTTGCTGATACCCCTTCCATTGGTTGATAGAAATCTTTCCACTGATCAGCAAATGTTCCCCCAAGCGCTCCAGTGAATGCTTTAATAAATCCCATTGTCTCTTTACCTCTTTTCTTTTAGAAACACATTATTGTGTATGTATTTCATTAATTAAATATTACCACATATTAAATATTTTAACTACAAAAAAAGCAATTTTTTTTAATTGCTATTTGTTAAATCTTTTTCTTGTTTTGATATATCCTATTTTGAATAAAATATTTATAAGAATTTTTATTGATGCATTAAGCTTTTTAATATCTTTATTAACTTCTCTTTTTGTTTTATTATTTAAACAAGCAAATAAAATCAAATGCTTAATTAGATACAGTTTCTTCTTAAACTTTATACCCATCAAATCCATGTGTAATGATTCTAAATAATATTTATAATAACCCTTTGGATTTTTTTTAAATAAATTATCAATATTATTCGTATATCCATCTGCTTGATACTCGCATATCATAATGTTTTTATTTTTTAGAATTATTCCTTTTTCATGTTTATCTAGTTCATTATACATTCTAGACTCTGTAACAAATCTTTCTTTATCTTCTAATTTATGTTCATAGTTTTTTCTAATATCTGTTTTAAAAACAAAAGCTAATTCTCCAACAAAGTTTTCTTGCATGTAAATATCAAATACTTTTTTTATATTACTATTAACTTCAAATTTTTCTGTATTATAATCATCCATTGTTTTAATATATCCAAGTGCATAGAAGTCTCTGTTTTTTTCTTTTTTATAGTCATTACATATTTCTTTTAATGCATTATCTGTTAGAAAGTCATCTGAGTCAACTTCTATAAGTAATTCTGTGGTAACTTTACT
>CAYJHB010000068.1:1731-3230 GCA_964370105.1 uncultured Muribaculaceae bacterium
TTACTTATTGCAAAGTTAATAGCTTTCATCTTCCCTTGGTTTGATTGATAATAGTAATGAATTGAAAATGGACTTTCTTTTTTCCATTTATTTATTATTTTGCTGGTATTATCGGTACTTCCATCATCTATAATAATCCATTCAAAATTCTGATATACTTCATAGTTTTTTAGTAAACTGTTATATAAGTTTTCTAATAATTTTTCTCTATTATAAGTGGGTGTGACAACTGTTATCATTTGCTTTCCTCCCAGATATTAATATATTCATCTAATTGACTTTTCTTACTTTCTGTTAGTATTGATTTTGGTCTTTCTTTAATTATTTTTTCTAATGCCTTACTCAATGATTTTTCATCATTATTGCAAATGCAGCAATTATCATAATCTTTTAAAGCTTCTACAATTCCTGTTTTAGTTGCTATTATATATTTATTAAGAGTTATTCCCTCTTTAGCAACCATTGAATAACCTTCGTATATAGATGGAATTAATAAGTAATCACATTCTTTTATATAAGGATATGGATTGTCTTTTTTACCTAATAAGTGAAAAGTATTAGCTATGTTGTTTTCTTTCACCAAACTATTTAGTTTTTCTTGTAGCGGTCCTTCACCAATGGCAAATATTTCATAATCATATTTTTTCATTAGCTCTTTATGAATATTAATTAATCTCTCATATCCTTTTGCTTCTACTAATCTACCTACTACTAAAAAACTTAGTTTATCTTTTTTGAATGGTAGATTGGTTTTTATTTTAGAACTAGAAATTATTCTATTTGGATCAAAATAGTTATATATAACATATATTTTCTTTTCTAATTTATGAGCATTTTTAATTTTCAAAAAGTTATCTTTACCTTCTTTACTAACAAAGATAATTTTTTTGTATTTTTCATATACATTTATAAGTCTTTCACATCTTTTTATACTATAGTGTTTAGTTAAATCAGTATGATTAAAACTATATAAATTGGGATTAGATGAAACACTAAATAAATTAGTTATCGGTCCTTCTAAGAAAGCTACTTCGATATCATATTTATTTTTTATATATTTATTATAAAGCACTTTACAATAAAAAGCATTTCTTAGTAGTAATCCGTTCTTTCTTTTTATTATAGAGTTTGCTTTTTTATAACTAATATTATTAATAGAAACGACATTTACTTTTTTATTTAACTCTTTTAAAAGTTCTTCATCTTGATATAACGTTAAGATAGTTACTTGGTATTTGTCTACTAAATTATTGACAACATCAATTAATACTTTTTCTGCTCCCCCTAATGTTAAACTAGTAATTCCAAAAACAATTTTTTTCATTATAACTCCTTGGCTTTTAAATATAACATTGTATGAATAACAACTATAATTAACATAACAGCTGAGTTAAAGTATGTATGTCCTGCGAATGTAGAAATTGCATAAGATAGTCCTGCTCCCGTTAGTAACATTAAATAGTCTACTTTTAAATTCTTTCTTTTGATAATACCTTTAT
>CAYJHB010000068.1:3240-4774 GCA_964370105.1 uncultured Muribaculaceae bacterium
TATCCAAATATGAACAAGAATGGTCCCATAAACATAAGGAACCCTATAATTCCAAAATTGTAAAATAGTGCTAATGTTTCCATCTCTAAAGTTAATACCCCTATGTTTGTTAAATAACCATTACCAAATAATTTATACATTGCTGAATCTTGTAATTGATATAATTTAGTATGATAAATGAACTGTTGATTACGATAATCTGTACTTGATAGTTTATTTTCTTCTGAATAATCATACAAATAGTCTAACGCTTGTTTTTGTTCTTTATTAAAATATCTAATACTCAAATCTTCATTTTCATATTCTTCTTTTGCTTTGATCAATTCAAGTGCGATGTATATAGGTGGTCCTTCCGGATCTTCTGGATTAATATTATTCATTTCATCTAGTTGTTCTCTTCTTAAAAGTGTTGATGAGCCTAAAGTCATCACTAAAATTATTAGTACTATAAAAGCTGATATTGTAGTTATTAAAACTTTGATGTTTTTTCTTTTAAGTAAGAATCCTAGTATCATGAATATTATAAATAAAGTTGCAATAATTAAAACTCCATATAACCCAGTTCTATTACCAATGTGCATAGTTAAGTATATAGTAATTGCTGATATTAGTCCTATTTTAGGAATAATCCATTTTTTACTTTTAACAATATATGGTAATACTATACAAAGTGATAATATTAGAATAGCTGCGACTGCTCCACCAGTATTAAACCATCCTTTTTCTCCTAATCCTTCTAAATAAGTAGAAGAAGAAGTTCTTGTTAGCATTGCAATATAAATACTTGCTATATACATTGCACTGTAAATTGTTATGAATAATGGTAATTTATTTTTATTTACTCTTTTGAAAACATATATAAATAAGAATAAAATAAATATTAAATATGTGTAATTAGTTCCATAACTAAATTCATAAATAAGTCCTCCATATGATGACCCTCCCATTGCGTATGTATATCCTAATATATGGACTAATGAATACCCTAAATAAGCGACTGCCCCTAATACAAAAGGAAATCTAACTACTTTATCTTTTATATATATTAATATTAATAAAATAACAGGAATAATAGGTCTTGTGAAAGTTGCTAGTGAGAAGTCACCTAAACTTGTTTGAGCAGCTAAGATATCAAAAATTGGACTTAGTAAAATGAATAAGTAAATAAAATTTTCATATGTGAAATATTTTAATATTTTGTGATTACTATATTTACTTTGTTTTACTATTTCTTTTTTTGTTGTTTTCTCTACTTGTTTTTTGACAGTTTTTTTCTTTCTAATTGGTTTCTTCTTTTCTTTTTTTATTAATCCCGTTAAAAATACTTTTAATTTATCTAACGGTTTCTCTTTAGATACTGTTTTTTTAGAAGTAGCTTTAGTTTTTACTTTTACTTTTTTTTCAACAACCTTCTTAGTTATATTTTTTTTGCTTAATTTAAATCTTGTTTCTTTAAAGAAGAAAGTAATGTTCATATAAAAGAAATAATTCATCATTTTGAAATATCTATTACGATTACTTTTTTCTTTTAAAT
>CAYJHB010000069.1:0-4766 GCA_964370105.1 uncultured Muribaculaceae bacterium
TCAGAAATAAAGTTATCTCGTTTTAAAGTAACACTTAAAGATGTTAAGAAAGCCAATAAAGAAGGCATTCAAAAACTAGGTGCAAAGGGAATTGTAGAAATTGATGATCAATTGAAAATAATTTTAGGACCAGATAGTAAACAATTAAAAAAATATATTGATGAATTAAAATAAGACAAAAAGTGATGTATTTCGTCACTTTTTTTCATATTTCGACAAATATCGACAAAATATTAACATATAATCATATTAGAAAGTAGAGGTCTGTATGAATTATATTTTAGAACTTATTATTGAAATAATTTTAATTACCTTTCCTATATTACTTTATCTCTTTTTTGGTGCTAACGCTAGGAACCATTCTAAAACAGAAAAATTAGTTTTTTTAGATATTGCACTATATACATCTTTATATTTAATAGCCGTTTCCGAATTTAATGACAATGCTTTATTATTGTTACTAATCAACATCCCATTATTAATCTGCTATTTGAAAAAAAGAATTTTTGCAGCTACTATAATAAGTATCATAATAGCATGGTTTCATACCGATTTAATACCTATTTCTTTAACTTTAATTATAATAGAATACATTTTATATTTTGTAATTAGTCAATATCTAATAAAAAAAAGAAAAGACATTTACAACATGATAATTATCTTTACGATTATAAAATCATTTACATTTTCTTATAGTTATATTTTATATTTCAATATAAGTACCAGCTATATAAGTGGAGTTCTTCATTTACTCGCATTAATGATTGTTTTTTATATAGTAACTAGTGGAGTATTTTATTTATTATCCAAAGGAGAAGATATTATGGACTTAAATTCAACAATTAAAGAATTAGAAAAAGAAAAGATGTTGCGTGCTTCACTCTTTAAAATAACTCATGAAATAAAAAATCCTATCGCAGTATGCAAAGGATATTTAGACATGCTTGATTTAAAAGATGAAAAAAAGTTATATAAATATATTCCCATTGTCAAGCAAGAAATATCAAGAACCCTTACTTTAATGGATGATTATTTAGATTATACCAAAATAAAAATACAAAAAGAGCCAGTTGATTTATATATGTTAATAGAAGAAACATGTTCTTCTCTAGAATCACTATTTAATCAAAATCAAATAACAACAGATATCAAAATACCAGATGAAGAACTATATATGGAACTAGATTACAATAGACTAAAACAGGTATTAGTAAATATATTTAAAAATGCCATGGAAGCTAAAAAAGAACATGAGAAGATGACAATAAGCTTATCTATTAAGGCAGAAAACGAAGAAGTTATTATCAAGATAAAAGATAGTGGTATAGGAATGGATAAAGAAACATTAGAAAAAGTTAGTGAGATGTTTTATACTACCAAACAAAAAGGAACTGGATTAGGAGTTAGCTTATCCAAAGAAATAATAGAACTACATGGAGGAAAACTTAAATATTGCTCAACAGTAAATAAAGGTACTAGTGTATATATAACTTTACCAAATAAAAATCAAAGTCAATATAACTTTGATTAAGAAAATGGATAATAGTAGTTCTTAGAATAATAAGTATTTGAAGAAGGATAATAATTATTAGGATAAGGATATGGGTAAGGTTGTGGATATGGTACAGGATAAGGACAACAATTATTATTGTTATTAGCTTGACTTAATGCATAACCACCAATCCCACCAATTAATAAAGGTACAAGTGGTCCTACAAATCGCTCATCTTGTTGTTTTAAATTAGTAGGATTAATGTATCTTGTTTGTGGTATACTATTGTTGTATGAATACATAACAATACTCCTTTCAAAGTATTGTATGTAACAGTTAAGAAAGGTGTGAAACTATGGAAGAAAAAATAAAAAAATTAGCTAAGACAATCGTAAATTATTCTCTTGATTTACAAAAAGGGGAAAAGGTAATGATCACTTACCAACATACTGATTGTAGTGAGTTAGTAAAAGCAATATGTGAAGAAGTATTCAAAAAAGAGGCGATTCCTTTGACTACTTTAACCGATTATAAATTAAGTTCTTATTTATTAGAAAATACCACTGAAGAAAGATTAGACCTTTTAACTGAAAAGTTAAAGTTTGATACAGAACAATTCGATGCTTATGTTACGATTAGATACGGAGTTAATGATTATGATGATAAAGATATACCAACAGAGACTCTTCATAAACTAGCAGAAAAAACTAAAAAGTTACGTAGTATTAGAACAAATGAGAGAAAATGGGTTTTATTAAATTATCCATCAATGTTAGATGCTCACAAAGCGGGAATGTCACATGATAAGTTTAAAGAGTTTGCTTTTGATGTAATGACAGTTGATTACTCTAAGTTAAAAGAAGACATCAAACCATTAAAGGAGTTAATGGATAAAACTGATAAAGTAAGAATAGTGAGTCCCAATACAGATATAAGTTTTTCTATTAAAGGAATGAATTCAGTTCCTTGTGTAGGAGATAAAAATATTCCAGATGGAGAATTATACTCAGCACCTATTAAAGATAGTGTTAATGGAATAATTACTTATAACACACCTTGCCCTTATCAAGGAAATATTTATCATAATGTATCACTGATTTTTAAAGATGGTAAAATAATAGAGGTGTCTTCAGATGAAGGAACAGAAGGATTAAATAAGATATTTGATACTGATGAAGGAGCGAGATACGTAGGGGAGTTCTCACTAGGATTTAACCCAAAAATCATTAATCCAATGGGAGATATTCTTTATGATGAAAAAATACTAGGAAGCCTCCATTTTACACCAGGAGCAGCTTATAAAGATTGTTTTAATGGTAATGAATCAGGAATTCATTGGGACATGGTTTTAATTCAAAGAGAAGAGTACGGAGGAGGAGAAATATACTTTGATGATGTCTTAGTTAGAAAAGATGGTAAGTTCCTTCTAGATGAAATAAAACATTTAAATTACGAATAAAAAAAGAGCTTAGGCTCTTTTATTTTGTCAAACGATAGAAATTAATACTAGGTGGATTTAAAAACCTTAAGTCATAAATACTAGTACCTAATCCATATGATACAAATAAATCAGTTTCTCCAATTTTGTAATAATCATCATAATATTTTCTGGCACCATCAGTTTTCGCAATAGCTCCTATAAAAGGCAATCTTATTTGCCCACCATGAGAATGACCAGCAAGCGCTAAATCAACATTATAACTCTCTAAAATAGTATCAATAGTATCAGGTTCATGAAATAAAGAAATAGTATATATATTAGGATTACTATTTTCAAGAGTGTGATAATTAAATGCTTTGTTAATATCAGGATGATCTTTAATAGAACTAACTAAACCAGTAAGTAAAATAGGATTATATCCATCATAATAAATCAAGTCACTACTATTATTTAAAACAGTAAAACCAGCATCACTCATCAACATGTCATAATCAAACTCGTGATAATCATGATTACCCTTAACTGCGTATTTCCCGACAGTTGCTTTAATTTCACTAAGAACAGCAACTAATTCTTGTTGTTCTTCTAAAGTAATATTAATTCTTTTATCTACTAAGTCACCAGTAAAAACTACTAAATGGGGTTCTCTAATGTTTATCTCATCAACAACTTTCTTTAAATAAGCAAGGTCAACTGTAGACCCGTAATGTGTATCAGAAAATTGAATAACTTTAAATCCATCAAAACTATCAGGCAATTCATCATCTTGAAGCATAACTTCATTAACAACGAAAAGACTAGGCTCCAAATAACGGGCATATAAATACAAAAGTGTAATTATTGATCCAAGTATAAATACTATTAATAAAGTAACTTTAATTCTTTTATTACGTTTTCTTTTATATTCTTCTTTATCACGTTCTAAATGTTTCTTTTTATTCCTTTCACTTCTAGTTGTCATAGAATAACTCCAATAATTGAAATACTAGTTAAAATAAAGTTATGAATAAAATGCATTAACATTGGTGTGAAAACACTATTTGTCTTATAATAAGCATATGCAAAAGCAAGACCTAATGAGCTATAAGGAATAATGTATAAAAACTCTATTAAACTAGAAGAGTTAATTACATGTAATCCTCCAAATATAAATCCTGAAGCAAGTATAAAAACCCACTTGTTCTTAATCATATCTTTAAATGTTTTTCTAAAAATTAATTCTTCATTAATAGGAGCAAGTATACCGGCTTGCAAAAGCATAAGCCAAGGATAAACAGTTATCATTTCTTGAATAGCACTCTCATTAGATGCTATTCCCTCAGCAGAAAACATATTAATTATTAAATTAGTACCAATCATAATTAAAAGACCAATAAACCAACATTTAAAACCAATATCGATATTTTCACTTAAATCACTCTTAAATATTTTAAACTCCTTAAGTAATGATTTACGATAAATTAAGATAACTACTAAAGCTAAAACGATTGAAAACAAGGAATCAATAAGCATTGCAGTACCATAATCAATTTTTATACCAAAAGCACTCATAAATAAATAAGGTATATTAGGTATTATAAAAAATAACAATAAACAACTAATACCTTTAATATATTTAATATAACTCTTTTCTTTTTTCATATATTCACCTCAATATAATTATATCAAAAAAATAAAATAAAAGTAATATAAGTTAAAATAAATTGTCAATATAGAGGAATAATAAAATAGTTGGCAAAGATATAAATATATGTTATAATCATAAATAAGAAAGGAGTGGGAACTAAAAAGCCTGCTCTTTATAATTGGAAGGTGATAAAGTGAAAGAAGAAA
>CAYJHB010000070.1:0-1582 GCA_964370105.1 uncultured Muribaculaceae bacterium
ATGAGCCATAGAATGTACTATTCCTAGTCCTACATTACTAAATCCCATACCAGCAATATATTGAGCCATTCCCATTTTATTCATAGCTTCCAAATTACCATTACATGCTTGTTCTAAATTTTCAAAAATCATTTTCATAGCTTGTAGATGAAACATATCACTAATTTCATTTGATCCTTTAGTAATATACCCTTCCATCGCATGTGTTAGTGCATCTAGTCCAGTAGCGGCAGCAACTGATTTAGGCATTTTCATTAAAAAGTCAGTGTCTACAATTGCTAGTATTGGTAAATCATTAGGATCTACACAAACCATTTTCTTTTTGTTTTCTTCATCTGTTATAACATAGTTAATGGTTACTTCAGCTGCAGTTCCTGCAGTCGTTGGTAGAGCAATTAATGGTAATCCTCTGTTTTTAGTAGTTATAGCTCCTTCTAATGAGCGAACGTCTCTATTTTCTTCATTAGTTGTTGTAATTGAGATGCATTTAGCACAATCAATTACTGAACCACCACCTACAGCAATTATGTAGTCAGCATTTGACGATAGACATTTGTCTAAACCTGTTAAGACATTATTGATTGTTGGATTTGGTTTTACATCTAGATAGAGTTCATATGGAAAATTCCACTCATCTAAAAGATTAGTTATCATTTTTGTAACTCCAACTTCTAATAGTGTTTTATCACTTACTACTAGTGCTTTTTTTAAATTCCTTTTCGAGATTTCTTCTTTTAGATTAACTCTCGCATTTGCTCCAAAGTAAGCAACTTCGTTTAATATGATTCTATTAATCATCCAATCCTCCTTACCTTAATATTACTATTTGCTTTTAATCTAGACAAGTTTATTTTGTAAATTTGACATTTGTTTTTCTATTGTTTTACATTTTGAGTTTGTGAAAAAGTTTTGTCAATACATTTTTTTACACTCAACAAAATTTTAATTGTTTTTTAATTTGTTTTATATCACACTAAAATACTGTTTTTATTTACGTCATTCTTTTTTTATTTTTTTACTTATTACTATTTGTTGTCGTAACTTGTCTGTAAAACATTACTTTTCATTGACTTGTTATAAAAAAAGAACCAATACTAAACTTCGTATTGGTTCAAATTAAAACTTTTAGGATTATTATCATGTCCGTATTTTAATAATTCAGTTGCTAGTCTTTGTTTTCTTACTTCTGAATTATAATACTTTATATATGTACTTTCTAAAGACATAACAACTCTTGGTTTAGCTGTTGTCTTCTTCTTAACTAAGCGTTCTCCGGTAATTAGAACATTGCTTGTTTCATTCACTAATGGTTCTACCATCATTGGCTCAGTTGGTTCAAGCATTAAAGAATCCGGTTCTGTTACTAGAGATTTTTCTTCTGGTTCTCTTTCTCTTGGTGGTATTACTACCTTATGCGGATTATAAGTTCTATGAAGCGGTTTTATTGGCATAGGTTGTTCTTCTTGTTCATCTTCACTCATAGCAATCAATACTTTATTTAAAGCTTCAATTAGACCCATACTTTTATTGATACTTTCATATCCTATAATTAAGTTATTTACTTTATTTTTAATATTTGTAA
>CAYJHB010000070.1:1592-4707 GCA_964370105.1 uncultured Muribaculaceae bacterium
GACTTGTATTATTGTAATAGTCATTTTCCGTTGTTTCTGGATTATAGTTGTATGTTGCTAGTAATTCTTGTAATTGATAAGTGTTTGCTTTATTTTCTTCTAGAAGAAGAGTTAATTGTTCTACTATCTTTTGCATATTATCCCTCTGATGAAACTTTCTTCAATTCAGCAAAAACATTGCGGTATTCTTCTTCATCAATTATTTCATGAATTACTAAACCTTCTGGTTCTTTTTTTAATTTAGATATATAAATCAAATGATTATTACTTGGACCTATTTCTCCTTTATCATATACAACATACTTATTACCTACAACACTTAAAATATCCACTATTTCAACTTTTTCCATTTGACCATCACTCATAATAGTCATATATTCTTTCATAAAACCTCCAGTATCACGCTTATTTTTATTCAGTTTTACCCAATGTAACTTTTGTATTCTTTTCTTTACCGTCTCTAATATACGTTATATCTATTGTATCACCAATATTGTATAAATACAACTCATATCTTAAGTTAGCAACATCTTCTACTTCTTCATCGCCTATTTTAGTAATAATATCACCTTTTTGTAGGTCTGAATTTGCCGCTCCACTATTGGCTACTATTTCAACAACAACAGCTCCTTCAGTTAAGTTTTCATCTACTGTTATTCCTGAACTATATAGTAAACTTGTGTCTTCTAGGTTTGCTAATTGTATTCCAATCATTGGTCTTTCAATTACTTCACCTTTTTCAAGAGTTGGGATGTAAATTTGAGCTAATTCAATCGGTATAGCAAATCCCATTCCTTCTACCTCTTCTTGAACTAATTTTAGAGATATTATCCCAATTACTTCACCATTTATATTTACTAATGGTCCTCCTGAATTTCCTGGATTAATTGGTGCATCTGTTTGTAGTACTTTCATTATCCATTCATTAGATCCTGTTCCTACTGTTACTAGACGATCTTTTCCTGATAATCTTCCACTCGTTACAGTTCCTCTATATTCATATCCAAGTGGTGATCCTACTGTAAAGACAGTATCACCTAATAATGATTCTTCACTTGTTCCTAGTTTTGCGATTCGATCAATATGTTCTGCTGATGTTTTGATAACAGCTAAATCTAACATTTGATCTGACCCTAGCACTTCTCCTTCAATTTCAATATCTTCAGATGTTGTTAATGTTACCTTATTACCACCTTCTATTACATGATGGTTAGTTAGCACATATGCATATTCACCTTCTGTTTTATAAACAAATCCTGTTCCTGTGCTTAATAATTGATCATTATTATAATTCTCAATAAATAATACAGCATCATATATTGCATCAACTGAATCACTTATTCCTTTTTCATTTATTGATACTTGATTAGTACAACTTGTATATTGACACCCTGAATAGTCATCTTGTTCTAGTAGCGGTGTTCTTACCATTACATAAGTAAGGGAACCACCTAGAACAAATGCTACTACTATTACTAATCCTAGCATTAAATTATTCTTCTTCATGTTCTTCTCCTTCTTTTAAATTTAATATATCTTCCCAGTTATCGCAAAATCCCATCGCGTCATACATCTTTTTGATAGGTATGCTTGATAGGTTATCTGCTAGGATACCAATGATATTTTGCATTAGTCCCATTAACTGATTGAAATCTCGTCTTGATAGTATTTCTTTGAATATTATCATTAAAGCAAAAATATCATTTTTACCACAGATATATTCATCTTCTACTTTAGGTATATCTAATTCTTTATGAACCCATATCGAATCGATAGTTTTTGTCGTTTTATTAGAATATACAATGTCCTCATGGGCACATAAATTTCTATAATTCGATAAAATAGGGAAATAATCTATTAAGCGATGCACTGGTGTATGATAGGCATTAGCTACTGCAACTTGATCCTCGTGTTTCAACACTAAGAACAGTTCACTTACTATTCCAAATGATAATACTTTAACTAATATCCATAATGGTATATATCCATAATTATCTAAGTAATGCATTGTTGCTGAATGCTGTCTTCCGTTTACTCTTATTTGTCTTTTCATTTTTTGTAACAAATCATTCAACTGACGTTGTCTTTCTGGATTGGTCGTAAAATTCTTTGGTTTTAAATATTCTTTTTCTCGATGTCCATATTTTTTTGATAATTGATATGATACTACTGACTTTAAATTGTTTTCAGCGACTAATAGAAAACGAAACAAGACATTTCTCAACGCTCTATCAAAGCAAAATATAGCATACAATTCTTCAAATTTTGCACCTGTTATAAACTTCTTATCGTTACTGTTTACATTCATCAGTAAATGACGGTATCCATTTAAAAAGAAGTAATTTTCTCTTATTAGAACTTCTTTAGCAAAGTCCTCATCTTCTATAATAAGTCCTTTAAATTTTAGAATTTCTATTTGTTCTTGAATATTTTTAAACTGTTTATCTATCATTTTCTCACCTATTATACATTATAACATAAAAGTTATGGAAAAATTATGAAAAAAAGTAATTTATTTGTAATTTACTTTTTCTTAGTTTATTGATATATTTTTATATAGGAGATGATATAATGCCTAGTACTGCGACACATGCTTTTTTTGCAATGGATGTATTTGAACAAATGCCAATTAAGGCAAAAGAAATTATTCAATACGATAAAGAAGATTTAAAAATATTTGGTCAAAGTATGGATAGTCTATATTTTTATAATATTCATACTCCATATAAAGGTAAACGAATTAGACAATTTGGTCATTATTTCCACCAAAATAAAACGCAAGATTTTTTTGTTAATTTAGTTGAATATATTAAGTATAATAATTTGATGAATGACTCTAAAGTAATGACTTTTTTATTCGGAATGTTATGTCATTATGTTTTAGATTCTACAGTTCATCCTTTTCTTATTTATAAAGGTGGTACTGATCACACTACTCATAGTGAAGCTGAACTATTTCTTGATTATTATATGATTGAGTTAAAAGCTAACAAAAAGCATTGGCAATATGATATACATAAAAATATATTTCATGATGTATTATTTACTAATAATTTAAAAGAAGTTATAAACTATGTTTTTAAAGAAACTTTTGATATTAATAATATGAGTAAAT
>CAYJHB010000071.1:0-4681 GCA_964370105.1 uncultured Muribaculaceae bacterium
CAAAAAATCAAACAAAATATAATGGAAAAAACAAGACTTTTTACGTAAAAAAGAAAAAAGTACGTTTACGTAAGCGTGTATATGCTGTGTTTTTATTATTTCCTACTGTTATTTTTTCAATAATTAGTTACTTTCTATTTGTAACATCATTTACATTTGGAGAGCCAACTAACGTTATTAATTATAACGAACTAGGAGATGTAAAATACAAAGTATATTTAAATGAAAATGACTATTATGATGTAGAATATATTGATGAAGAAATGAATTTAATTTCAAACTTAATATCTAACGTAGTAATTGATTTTAATTACGAAATACATTCAACAGAAGATCTTGCATACAAATATGATTATGAAATAGTAGCATATTTAGAAATATTTGATCAACAAGATAAATTAATCTATGATCAAGAAGAAGTATTACAAGAAGAAACAGTAGAGTCGCTAATAGACAACAACTTTAAAGTTTCTCCACAAGCTATAATAGATTATAAAACATATGATGACTATGTAGCAGCGTTCAAAAAAGACTATAGTTTGATAACTACAAGTCAATTAACGGTAACAATGAATGTAAATGTAGAAGGTACAGATAATAATACAACTGAACCAATAGATAATAAATATATGATGTCAATTGTTATTCCACTAAACGAAAAAACTATCGAAATAACAAATAGTAATGAAATTTTAAATAACGCATCATCAATCAGCTCAAAAGTAGACCCAGGTATTACTGATTTACCATTCTTCATTTTAGCACTAATATCTATTGCAATCACATTAACATTCTTAGCTTTATGTATATATGTAATGGCTGTAACAGCTAAAAAGAAAGATATATACACAAGAACTGTTAATAAATATTTAAGAGAATATGATAGAATAATTATTACTAGTAAACAACCAGATTTAGATGAAAATAATTATGCTAATAAAGTAAGAGTGATGAGTATTGAAGAATTAATCGATGCCCATGACATTACAAAAAAACCAATTATATATTATGAAGTTATTCCAAAAGAGAAAAGCTACTTCGTTATAATTGCAGACGATACATTGTATAAATTAACAATTTCTAAAGTATATTTAGAAAATCCTGAAAACAAATAAGATCTACTATAAAGTAGATCTTTTTCTAATTAAAATTATAATTAATAATACTCATTAAATATAAAGGAACTGTTTCTGCTCTTAAAATATTGGGACCAAGACTAATAGGTTTAAATCCATTATTAATTAAAAAGGATTCTTCACTATTATCAAAACCACCTTCTGGACCAATTACAAAAATAGTTTTAGTATTTTTATTAATAGGAAATATTTTATTAATAGTAAAGTCTTTCTCTATTGTGCTACAAATATATTTATCACCACTACAAGATGCCAACTCTTTTAAAGTACAAACATCTCTGACTACTGGAATAGATAATCTTTTAGATTGCTCACTAGCTTCCTTACAAATTTTTTGCCACCTATCGATCTTTTTACCTTCTTTACCATTTAGTTTAACAACAGACCTAGTAGCGTTAAAAGGTATAATTTCACTTACTCCAAGTTCAGTAGCTTTTTGTAATATGTAATCCATCTTTTGTTCTTTCAACATAGGAATAATTAAAGTAACATTAGTCAAAACTTCTTTACTATAAACTTCTTCTACAATTTCTACTTTAATATCATCACATAATTTAGTATGAAATAAAGTACCATTATAAACAACCTCAATTAAGTCATTAACATTCATACGCATTACCTTATAAATATGATAAAAGTCATCACTACTTAAATATAAAAAATTATTTTCTTTTTTTTCAGAAAAATATCTTTGCATTTCAATCACCACTTAAATTATAACATATTTAAAAAAAAGTTTCCCTTTAAAAGAAAAAAAGATTATAATAATGGTGCGAGGAAATACTATGAAAACAATTGAAGAAAAACTAATGAGCTTTGCTAAAATTGAAAAAGTAAGACATCAACTTTATAAAGAAATAAAAAGTAAGGGAAAAGATTTGTTATTAAGTGACGATAAACTTACAATAAAATATCTTTTAATTGAAGAACACTTGGACAAAATAGTGGAAGAGTTAACTATATATAATATTATGGAATTATTTCAAGCAAGCGAAGAAATAAAAGAGATGGAACCACTAGCTAACTTTATAAGTAATAAAGAAGCACTACGATATCACAATTGTTACTCAGAAGACTTTTTTATCAATTTTTATAAACAGATGAATGATAGCTACCGTACTTCAGCACTATTTATCACAAAGTATTTTTCTACAACATCAAAGATAAATGAAGCAATAGAGGAAGAATATGCATGCTGTGTACTTATGCAAGATGAAATAGATGAAATTAGCCAAACACTACTACCTTATATAGTTAGTAGAATTAGAACTTGTGTTAATGAGTCCATTTCAAACATCTTTGATAGTAATAATAATAAAGAAGAAGATTTAAAAAACAATTTTGACTACATAAACTTTCCCCCGATATACTATAAAGAAGAAGAACCACTTCAAGGATATTATAATATATTAGAAATGTTATGTCTTGAAGGATATGAAGAAGATTTAATCATAGATATAGTAGAACCTATCATCAAAAAAGAATACGATCTAATAACATCTAAAAATATTAATGAAGAAGAAAAAGAAATAGTAGCTAAATTAATGGGTGCAAGATTACAATTTTTATCAACAGAAGAAGTGGAAACAATGTGTGATGATATACTTACAACAAAAGAAGCAGCAGTAAAGTTTTATGACGAAACAAAACAATTATCAACAAGTGATGTTGATGAAGTTTATAATACATTTTCTAACTATGGAATTAATCTAATAAATAGTTATCAAGAAGCACTCACAAAATTCACTCCACAAAAATCATCTTGTACTAGTTTATCAACAGAAGTAATAGACAGAAATAAAGAATCAGAAGTAATAGTAGGTAAAATAAGTGACATTGAAAAACCTATCGAGTTAACATTGTCACCTAAGCAACTGAAAAAATTATCAGAAGGTAAGACATTAACACTACACTTAAAATTTGATCCCGAAAAAAAATAGTATTAAAACATTATATATATGGTATAATAAATTGAAAGGAAAATGTGAATGTTAGAAATAAAAAAAATAAATAAAAGTTATAAAACAGGTGACTTTGAACAACATGCATTGAAAGATGTATCACTTAATTTTAGAAAAAGTGAATTTGTTGCAATCTTAGGACCATCTGGTAGTGGTAAAACAACACTCTTAAATATAATAGGGGGATTAGATCGCTATGATAGTGGAGATTTGATTATCAATGGTAAGTCAACTAAAAAGTTCAAAGATACATCATGGGACGCTTATCGAAATAACTGTATTGGTTTTGTTTTCCAAAGTTATAATCTTATTAATCATATAAGTGTCTTATCAAATGTAGAGCTTAGTTTAACTCTTAGTGGAGTATCACCTAAAACAAGAAAGAAAAAAGCAATGGAAGCGTTAGAAAAAGTTGGTTTAAAAGAACATGCACACAAAAAGCCAAATCAACTATCGGGTGGACAAATGCAAAGAGTAGCAATAGCTAGAGCTTTAGTAAATGACCCTGATATTATATTAGCTGACGAACCAACAGGAGCTCTAGATACAAAGACAAGTGTACAAATAATGAATTTAATAAAAGAAATATCTAAAGATAAATTAGTTATTATGGTTACACATAACCCTGATGGAGAAGTAAAGCAAGACACTAATCCAACTAAAGACATTAAGAAAAAAGATGAAAACTTTAGTATTAAGAAAACAGCTATGAACTTCCTTACAGCGCTGAGCTTATCGTTTAATAATATTAGAACTAAAAAAGGAAGAACTTTATTAACTGCATTTGCAGCAAGTATTGGAATAATAGGAATATCATTAATAATGTCATTGTCTAATGGATTTAATATCCAAATAGAAGACTTTGAAAGAGATTCCTTAACACAAATGCCAATTATTATCTCAGAGCAAGCAGCAGAAATAAATGCAGAAACAATGGAGCAGTTAAATCAAACTCTAACAAACACAGAGTTTGAAGAATATTCAGATAATACTGCAATTGAACCATTAACGGATATTCAAGAAGAAGTGGTTCATTATAATGTAATAAATGAAGAATACACTAATCATATAAAAAATATTGATTCTGATTTATTAGGAGGAAGTGCCTTTTCGTATATGACAGCTATGAATATAATTGCTAAGAAAAGTGATGGAACTTACGGAATAGTGGATGCAGGTAGTAATCCAATGAGTGGATGGCAAGTTATACCAGATAACATAAATGGAGAACTATCGCCAACTATTTCTAGTAGTTATGATGTATTAAAAGGAACTGTTAATACTGATGAGCCAGGGTTAATATTATTAGTTGACTCAAACAATCGTTTATCTGAAAGTACACTAGAAATGCTAGGTTATGATATAACTAGCACTATTACCTTCGATGAAATAATGGAACAAGAGTTTAAATTGGTAGGAAATGATAAATTTTACAACAAACAAGGAATCATTTATATGGCAAATCCAAACTTCGATGCGTTATATAACGATTCTGCAAGCACTACTATAAAAGTGCAAGCAATTATAAGAGGAAAAGAAGGGGATAGCTTCACAGCATCAGCTTCGGGTGTTTTATACACAAGT
>CAYJHB010000072.1:0-4554 GCA_964370105.1 uncultured Muribaculaceae bacterium
TAGATGAAATGAATATTGCCAGAGTAGAATATTACTTTGCTGAAATGTTATCAATTCTAGAAATGCCTGTTAAATCGGAATGGATTATTGAATTAGTAACAAGTGGATGGGACACTGATCCTAAGAAAATAGATAACGGTAAAATCTTATTGCCAGGTAACTTATGGTATATTGGAACAATCAATAACGATGATTCAACATTCATGGTTACAGATAAAGTTTACGATAGAGCAATGCCTATTGATATTAATGAAAAAGTAGCACCATTTACATGTCGTGAACAAGATGCAATTCAAATCAATGCTAGTTACTTAGAATCATTATTTCAAGATGCAATATCAGCATACCCAATTCCAGATGATTTAATGAATAAAATTAAAGAAATGGATAGTTATGTGATTACTCACTTCCGTGTAGCATTTGGTAACCGTATCATGAAACAAATGGGACACTTCACAGCTGTATATGTAGCTTGTGGAGGAACTGCAGTAGAGGCAATAGATTACTTCATAGCTAAAAAAATATTACGTAAATTAGAACAATTAAATATTGTCTTCATCAGAGATGAATTCGATCCATTTATATCTTACTTAAATAAAAACTTCGGTAAAGATGCAATGGCAGAATGTATTAAGTATATTCAATTCTTGAAAAAATCAGTATAAGGAGGACTAAGTTATGGCAAAAACACTAACTAATATGCGCGATGCAAACTTAAAAGAGAAAAGCGATAAGTTTTTGCATAATGTTAATTCAAATATGGTAGTTCAATCAGACTTCTCAGGGGACTTTATGTCCTTTGAGTGGATTGAAGAAATGCTAAATGCCAGTCCATATATTGATAACATTGTTAGAAGACCAAGAGTTACATTAATAAGTGACGAAAAAGTAGAAAAGATAGATAAAGCACGTAAAGTAACTGTAGAAAGTGTTAAACATCTTGCTAAACATACAGAGTTAATAGATGAAATAAACCCAAACGATGATATTAGATTATCTAAAATACTAGATGTACGCAGTGAAGAAACATATAATATTTATGAAAATAGATTTGTCTATACTTTGATTCAAGATATGTCATTATTTATTCAATATCGTGAAAAAGAATTGGAAAATTTTGATCAAAAAGCAGAACGAGTATTAGAATATGCTTCTAATACTAAAACTAAAAATGAAAAAATTAATATTGAAGTTAAAGTAGTGGCAATTGAACATGGTGATGACGAAGATAAGTTTAAAGATGAAATTGCTGAAGCTAAAAAGAAAATCGAAAAAATTAAACAATTAATTAATAGTTGGATATCCACAGATATGTATAAAGCTTTAGATAAAGCTAAAGTACCAAAAATAACACCACCTATTAAAAAAACAAATCTTATCTTAAAAAACCCTAATTTCCAAATAGCCACTAAGTTATGGGAATATATTAGGCAGTTTTTAGAAAATACAGAAGATCCTGAAGAAGATCCTGATACAGAAGGAGATAATGTTCTAAAATCAGTTTTAGATCATGCGTTCTTAATGGATTACTTTGTCTTAGATTCGGTATCAAGTAAAAAAAGAGAGCAAAAAGACAAATTAGGAAAACATGCTGTAATTATGGTAGAACAATTGATTAAACAAGCAGTTGAATTATTATTAAATTGTGGCATAAAAGTAACAGAAGCAGATATTTTGAAAATGGTTTCAGAAGAAATAAAGAGACAACAAGAGCAAAGAAAAGTTGGACAAAACGATGTCAAAGATCAATTTAGAAATGCTATGGAAGAATATCTAGAACATATGAAAGAGTGTTTATAGGTTAAAATAATATGGTAAATTTTTTCAATAGTAAGCCTACTAAAATAACAATAATAATATTTAAAGTGCTATTTTTTATCGTTTTAGTAGGATTTATTTTAATGGTATTCTTACAAAGAGTAAGTGACAATCGTATATCATTTTTTGATTATAGAATGTTTACAGTAATTTCTGGTAGTATGGAACCAAAGTATAAGATTGGTGATGTCTTAGTAGCACAAGAAACTGACCCTGCAAAATTAAAAGTAGGAGATGATATTAGTTATATAGGAGATTATGCTGATCTTAAGGATAAAGTAATTACCCATCAAATAATTGATGTCACAGAAAATGCAGATGGTGAATATATCTTTACCACTAAAGGAACTGCTAATGTAGTAGAAGATCCACCTGTCAAGGAAGATCAAATATTAGGGAAAATAGTTTATAAATCAAATTTTT
Source organism: uncultured Muribaculaceae bacterium (assembly GCA_964370105.1). Lineage (GTDB taxonomy): Bacteria > Bacillota_I > Bacilli_A > RF39 > UBA660 > CARZYU01. The sequence continues at coordinate 2,242 of CAYJHB010000072.1, forward strand.
TATCGATGATATATGGTATTATAAGTACAGACTTAGGTTTTTTCTTATTAATAATTATTCCTATACTAATAATTATTACATATGAAATAATTAAAACATTGGTAGAAAAAGAAGAAGAGCGACGAGGAACATATAAATATTAAACCAGGAGGATTAAATGAAAAGAAAGTATAAAGCCTTTATCAAAATAAATCTATTTACACTGATTATGATTGCAATATCTTTCGGATCAGTAACATTCGCTTGGTTTGGATATACAGGTAGAACTAACACTGATGCCGAAATAGATGTAAAAGCTTGGTACATTGAACTGGAACATGATGGATCAATTATAACTAATGAAATCAATGTTTCATTTGATAATCTAGTTCCAGGAATGACTCCACAAACAGAATCAATTACAGTTAATAATTTAGGAGATGCTGATGCATTGTTAAAACACTCTATTGTTAGTGCGAGAATACTTGATAAACCAGAAGATTTATATGAGTCAGCAGGTGATCCAAGTAAATCTGAGGAGATAGAAGACGCAATTGCTCACAATTATCCATTTAGAATTGACATTGCAGTAAGTGATAAAGTAGTTGAATCAAAAACAGGCATTGCTACTTATGATATAACAGTTTCGTGGCCGCTAGATAGCGGTGATAATCAAGCTGATACATATTGGGGTAATCAGGCTTATTATTATAAACAACAAGAATTAGCCAAACAAACAGCTGACCCAACTTATGAGTTAATACCAGCAGTAGAGTTACAAATAGATTTTATTGCTGAACAAAGTATTGGTAGTGGTGATGAATTGGAAGTTGATTACTTGCCAGGAACAGAAATATTAATTGATCCTACAAGAAATCAACTTTGTACTAACACCAATGTAAATAATTGTTATACAACACATGTTTATGATTCAAATAACACATATAGCGATACAACAGTTACTCTAATAGCCTCACTTACTGAAGGGTTTGCATTAACTTCATTTAATAATTTACAAGGATTCGTTGATAATAAAGCATCGACATGGGTTATTGATCATGAAGTAATTAGTGCAGTAGACTATTTAAAATTAATAGCAACTAACAGTGAAACGTATCTAAAAAGAAATGGATTATCTGATATAAAAGTCGGTAATATAGAATATGGTACAAGAGCTACAACAGAGTTACAAGAAGGTATTGATGGTTTAGGAACATATGTCTTTAGCAATACAAATTTTGATTACTTAGCATCTAGTACTTGTTATTGGACAAATACATCAATAAATGATACACATGCTTATGCAATCAAGACAGTTGCAGGTGAAACAACGATGTACCCTGAATTAAAAACAACTAATTGTTTAGCAGTACCAATCATGGTGATAAACAAAGCAGATTATGAATAGTCAATGACTATTCTTTTTTTTTGACAAAAAAATAAGTCCTAAGACTTATAATTTTTGTGAGAAGTTAATTGATGCATTTAATTTAAATGTACGACCTTCAGAATTGACAGTATTGCTAATTTGAGTATCATCTTCATCAGACATAGAATTATCTACATCATCATACCATTCAAAATAAACTCTAACTGTAAAAGGATCAAAAGCAAAATTTTCAACTGAATCATCTCGTAAGACAGATTCTGTAATTATATTACTATCAATTGGATAAGTCGCTATTGCATCTCCTTCAACATAATAATGATCAAGTATGGCATATTTATTAGCAATCAAATCAGGTATTTCTTGATTATCAATATTTAGTAGTATTGTATAATCAAATGAAACATCAACATTACTAGGATTAACTTCTATATCAAAGTACCCCTTGGATGTAGGAGCAACAACATTCTCAGTAACATTAACATTTGGCTCAATCGTAGGTGTAAAAGTAATATCAGTACTATTATTATCAGTAATATCTTCGTTGTTAACTAATATTTGCCAAACTGCGAACTCAATATCCATGTTACTACTGGTGTCATCAACATAGCGAGAATATGTATTACTCATAAAACTAATCGAGACAGACAATGAAGCAAGAACCATCAAGTATTTAATTTTCTTAAACATTATGTACTCCTTTCCTATATATCTATTATAAAATGTGTCAATTTTATTTACAACACCCTTTGTAAATAAAATGTTTTTAAAATGTAAAAAACATGTCAATATACAAAGGTAAAAACAAATATAATGTATTGACAATTACACTCAAAAGATATATTATAAATACAAATCAGTAATTAGAACTAATAATAATTTAAATTAGACAAAGAGAGTTCATGTTTGGTGAGAATGAACCTAATACTTTATTTATCTACTCTATA
>CAYJHB010000073.1:0-4257 GCA_964370105.1 uncultured Muribaculaceae bacterium
GTTTTATTAAAATTACTGGTGGTAATTTATATGTTTATGCTAGGGGAGATGGACTTGATTCAAATGGTGACTTGATAGTAACTGGAGGGACTACTGTAGTGGAAGTTGATGCTATTTACTCTGGTGGTGATAGTGAACTTGATGTTGGTGGTGATTTTGAATTTAGTGGTGGAACATTAACTAATGAGAGAGGTAATTCAATTAGTCCGATTGAAGATGTTCATGCTAATCCTAGGAGATAGTATTAATCATTTTTGTTTAAATAAATTAGAACTAATTATAGGTTAGTTCTTTTTCTATTTAATTTACAAAACTATGAAATCATATGATTTACTTTCTTTATGTAATGTGCTATTATTTATTATATATACTATGAGAATATAGGAGTATTAATGGTAGAAATGTATAATGACAAGAAGGATAAAAAACGTAAAAAAATAATATTTATTATTATTTTCTTTTTAGTGTTGTTATTTTTATTTTTCTATTTATTATCTTTGTTTAACAAAGTAACATTTTATGAGTATGGTAAAACTTTGTACGAAACTATAAATGAAGAACAATTATCTGAAGGTCAAATCGATGAAGACTATTTGGATGAGAGTTTTAATTGTGATGAGATAGTTTATGAAGATGGTGTATTAAAGTTTTATAATTGTGATGTTGAAGATAATGTAAAAGAAGATTATTGTGTTTATGATGGAAGAGAGTTTGATTGTAATGTAGGTAGTAATAATTTCTCTGTTGAATTTAATAGTAATTATATAAGTGGTTATACTAATAGTGATGTTGATATAACACTTCAATACGATGATAATAATATCGATAAACTTTTATATTGTACTTCTACTGATGGTAGTTGTGTACCGGTTGATTTATATAAAAATAATATTGTTCTAAAAGATAGTAGTATTAGTAATCAAACATGTGTTAAAGCTATTTTTAAAGATAATAGTACAAGTGATATTATTTGTAGTGATAAATATATGATTGATAAAGAATTACCTGTAATTAATGATGTTGTTATTGATGGTATTTTGGGGTTAAATGGGTACTATAGAAGTGATGTTGTTATTAGAGATGTTGATGCTAATGATAATCTTTCTGGTATTAAAGAAATTAATGTTAGTTTGCAAACTGTTAATTTTGAGACTACTGGAGAGACAGTAGTTGTTGAAGTTAGTGATAATGCGGGTAATGTTACTAAACAAGAAATAACGATTAAAGTTGATAAAACTAATCCTGTTGCTGGTAGTATTGTTATTGAAGGTGAAAAAGGATTAAATGGTTGGTATACAAGTGATTTGATAATTACTTCTACTAGTGGAAGTGACTTATTATCTGGGTATAATTTGAGTACTTTAAATATGAAAAGTATTACTAGTAGTACTAAAGAAACTACTGTTTTGCTTACTACATATGATAGAGCAGGTAATAAAGATACTGTTAGTCAAACTGTTAAAGTTGATAAAGAAAGTCCTATTATTAGTGGTTTATCAACTATTAATATTAAACCAGGAGAAGTATTAGATTTATTAAAAGGTGTATTTGCAACTGATTCTGTTTCTGGTGTTTATGGTAATGTGGAAATAGTTAGTAATACTGTAGATACTACTAACTCTGGTATTTATGAGGTTGTTTATAGAGCTGTTGATAATGCTGGGAATGAAAGTTTAGTTAATAGACAAGTAATTGTTAGTGCAGTTCCTTTAACAGCGACATTTAATGTATTACAAACTCCTAATAATGGATGGTACAATAGTAATGTTGAAGTAGAGGCAAATATTGTAGAAAGTGTTACTGATATAAAATATTGTATAACAAATGGAGATATTTGTGTTCCAAATATTGCTTATACTACTAAAGTAGATATAGTAGAAGAAGGTAATAACAAAGTATGTATTAATGCTATCAATAATGGTTCTTTATCAGAGACTGTTTGTAGTGATATATATAGACTTGATAAAACTAAACCTAGTATTTCTAATGTTAAAATTAATAATGTTGATCCTAAAGAATGGTACAACACTGATGTAGTTGTTACTTCTTATGATGCAGTTGATTCATTATCTGATATAGCATCTATAGATATTATTAATAATAATTTGAGTACTGAAACTAATGGAGAATATATAACTATTAGGGCAGTTGATAATGCTGGTAATGTTAGTGAAGAAAAAGTTTTGGTTAAAATTGATAAAACTAAACCTGTTATTAATTATACTTTAGAAGGTACTAAAGGACTTAATGATTGGTATATAACAGATGTTGAAATTAAAACTATGTCAGCAACTGATAATTTATCAGGAGTGAAGACAGTTGTACCTAATCAAGAAAAGTTTACTGAAGAGACAACTGGAACTAATCTAGTTATTACTGCAACTGATAATGCGGGTAATGTAAGTGAAGAAACTATTTCTTTAAAAATTGATAAATCAGGTCCTGTAATTAATAGTTATGATTTGGATGGTACTATTGGAGAAGATGGATGGTTTACTTCGATAGTTACACTTAAAGATATAGTTGCTATTGATAATATTTCAGGAATTAATCAAAATACAGTGAATAATATAAATTTAGTTATTAATGAGGAGACTAAAGGAAAAACTTATGAATTTCAGGTTACTAATTTAGCGGGGCTTGTTACTACTACTAGATTTGATGTTAAAATTGATTTACTTGAACCAAACTCGGGAGATATTATTTTAGATGGTGTTCCTGGTAATGATGGTTGGTATGTTAGTGATGTTACTGTTGAAAATACAAGTGGTAGTGATAGTATTTCAGGACTTAAGGAATCTATTTTAAATATTGATATTAATTCTAGTGTTACAACAACTACTACAGTTGAACTTAAGACTTATGATAATGCTGGTCATGAAACTGTATTGCCAAAAGAGATTAAGATTGATAAGACTTTTCCTGTTTTGGGACCTTTAGAAATTGAAGGAACTTTAAATCCTAGTGGATGGTATACAACTGATGTAACTATTGCTAATCCAGCAGGAACAGATTCTGATTCTGGTATTGCTTATACTTCTATTAATATAACTTCTATTACTTCTGATACTCCAGGTACAACTATTAATATTTCTATTGAAGATATAGCGGGTAATAGAGTGGATTTTAGTGAAGTGATTAAAATAGATAAAACTGTTCCAACCATTAGTTTGATTAAACCAATATTGATAGAAGAAGGAACTTCGGTTGATCTTACAAGTATGTTTAATACCTCTTTTGGAATATCTGATGGTGGAGTTACTTGTGTAATTGATAATGATTCTTCTATTATAGATACATCTACTTTAGGTATAGGGAATTATCCTCTTGTTTGTACGGCTACTTCTAATGCTGGTTTATCTAGTTCTGTTTCTACTACTATAGAAGTAGTTGATACATATACAGAAGTTGCTTATATTGAAAGTGATGGAAATCAATATATTGCTAGTGGATTAATGAATACTGGTGATTATATTTTTGAAGAAGATTTTATGTATACGTCATTTACAGTAACTGCTGCTGCACCTGATGGTGGATCATGGTTATATGGTGGTAGACTGATTAATACTTATACTTTTGGAGTATATATAAGTGCTAATGCTGTATTGAATGGTTATGGTGGAGCAACTGGTTCTTATACGCCTAAGATAAATGCAAATGAATGGTATACTATGGAGTTTTCTCGGTTCTCATTAATTATTAATGATAGAACATATCCAGTTTCTGGTCAAAAACTTATACCTGAAGCTTATGAAACAGAAATTTGGATAGGAGGTAATCCTGTTAACTGGTCTGGTGGACCAGATGTAAGATTTTTTGTAGGAAGAAGAAATAATCTTAAAGTAACTGATGCTGAAACTGGTAAGGTAGTAAGAGATTTTATTGCAGTTAAAATGAATGTTACTGGAGAAATTGGGTACTGGGATTTAATTGAAGGTAAGTTTTATGGTAGTGATGGTTCGAGAGAGTTTATTGCACCATAAATTAAATCATATTTAATAAAAAGATACTAGAAATAATCTAGTATCTTTTTGGTGTGCAAAAGTATAATTGTGTTATACTAATAGTAGAAAATAGGTGAAGAGTATGAAGAATATATTAATGGGTGCAATATTTGTATGCATTCTTTTTATGAGTATTGGATATACTTCTTTAAACACTGAGTTGACGATAAGTGGAGAAGCTGTTGTTACTGCTCCTAGTGGTATTAAAATAACTAATATTAGTCTTTTATCTAGTGAAGGTGATGCTTATGTT
>CAYJHB010000074.1:0-1601 GCA_964370105.1 uncultured Muribaculaceae bacterium
ACCATGACCTGGGTCTATAACTATTTTCTTTTCCATAATAAAATCACCTATATTAATATATGTTATAGGTGATTTTGTGTTAATTATTACCAATTACTCGTCAACTTTTGTTTATTTTTGTAAAGAAAAGGAAGTTAGAATAACTCTAAGAAACTTCCTACTACTTCAATATTATATGTTTTTATTATTTGTTTTCCTGTCCAATCTGTAACTGTAAATGAAACTGTATACGTTCCTACTGTATTAACATCAAATCCACCATTATTAATTAATACTGTATTTGATAAATCATGTGTACTTATTAACTTATTATCAATGTAATCACCTGCAATAGCATTTAAACTACCTGATGTTCCTTTTACTACTTTTAATCCATCATATAACGGAAGGTATCCTAATCTTGGTATCATGTAGATATCACAAGCTTCGTTACCTAGTACACCACAAATTAATTCTTGATGTTTATAATCATTTATTAATTTATGTTCAATTGTTGTTGTTCTTCCAAACTCATCTGTTGCAGTTACTTTAACTATATATGTACCTACTTTGCTTCCATCTAATGTTTCAACTTCTGTAAATTCTCCATATGGAGTTGCATACATGATTTCAACATTATATGTGTATGTTCCGTCTGATTCTACTCTTGTTAAGATATTATCTTTTGACAAGTTAGCAAAATCATATTGATAGAATGATGTTGGATAAACTCTATTAAAGTTGATAACTGGTACAGTTGTATCTAATGTAAATGTATATGTAGTTTCATTTCCTGCATAATCAATTACTGTAATACTATTTTCCCCATTTAAAGCATATTTTTTATTTGCATTAAATCTAATAATATAATTTTCTTCATTAACATTTTTCTTTAATAATTTTCCATTTACATAGATATTATTAATTAATTCATCTGTTAATAATAATTTAACATCCATAAAGTGATTATCACTATGATCTGGATCATTAAAATTTTTCTTTACAGATACTACTGGTGCATTACTGTCAATTACAAATGTTGCTGTTGTTTCGTTACCAGCTAAATCTCTAGCTAATACTTCTACTACACCATCATTGTTTGATGTATATGTTAATGTATTATTATTTTTTGTTAAATCTCTAACAATACCATTTCTTTCTAAATGAGCTAAACCTACTTTATCATGAATAGTAAATACTACTGAATCATTGAAATATAGTCCATCTATATTACTATTATCTACTTTATTGTAAATAATTGGTGCTGTAAAGTCCATTACAAACTTATACTCCACACATTGTCCAGCTGCATCACAACCGATTAATGTGTTTGTACCTTCAATTACATTTTCTGTATTTTGATCTACTGTTATATATTTTTTTGTATAATTAATTTCATCGTACATAACTTTACCGTTTAATGAAACTGATACTAATTGTTCCTTGTCATAAACAGTTAAAGTTAACTTGCTGAAGGTTTTTTCTTCAATTGTACCAATTAAATATGGCTTATTATACACTATATATGGTTTATTAGTGTCTGTTTCTTCTTCATTATCGTCATTGTCATTATCGTTGTTATTGTTTTCATTATTATTGTTATTTTCATCGTTGTTATTATT
>CAYJHB010000074.1:1701-4204 GCA_964370105.1 uncultured Muribaculaceae bacterium
TTATTTTCATCGTTGTTATTATTTTCATTATTGTTGTTGTTTTCGTTATCATTATCATTATTATTATTATTTAAAATTTCTACATTGTTGTTATTGTTTAGATTGTTATTTAAATTATTACCATTATTACCATTATTTAGATTTTCATTATTATCACTATCTAAGTCTCCTGTTAACGGAGTTAAATCTGATCCTCCTGGATTCGCAAATGTAAATATAAACATACTCATGAATATAAACAATGCTATGGCAACTATTTTTCTTTTACTCATTTTCTTTCCCCCTTGATTTGTAGGTACATTTTAACACAAAATTAACTTTTTGTCAATTATATTATATCAATATGCTTTTTTTAATTGACCTTAATCATTAAAAAAAGAGTTATAAATACTCTTTATTTTTTATCAAATTCATCATAGATATCACCAACTATTTCTTCTAAGATATCTTCCATAGTAATCATACCGATATGATTACCTTCTTTGTTTACGATGATACCTATTTTACTTTTATTTCTCTTTAATTTATTAAAAGCTTCAAAGATTAATTTATCATTAGGTATGAGAATTGGTTTTTTCATAATATCTTGAATTGTTATTTCTTTAGTAACATTTCTTAAAACATCTTTGTTATAAAGTATTCCTGTTATTTTATTTGTTTCTTTACTATAAACAGGTATTTTACTAAAACTTAAATTCTTATCTTGAAATATTTTAATTACTTTATTAAATGGTGTTGATTCTTCTATTGTTAAGATATCTTCTCTCTTAACCATTATTTTTGATATTTCAACATCGTTGAAAGTTAATATATTATGAATATATTTTTGTTCATATTTTTGTAATGTTCCTACTTCATGGCATTCATCAATTAGCATTTTAACTTCTTCTTCAGTGGCTAGTTCTTGCTCATGCTCATTTATTCCAAATAAGTTAGATATAATATTTGTTAACTTTGTTAGTATATACACAAATGGTGCGAATAACACTGATATAACTTTTAAAATCGTTACTGTAGAATACGCTACTTGTTCTGAGTGTTTCATAGCAATTCTTTTGGGTACTAATTCCCCAAATACTAACATTAATCCCGATAATAAAATTGTTATGGTTATTACTGATATAACATTCCATGTATTTTCAGTTATTATTGGAACTAAATTATACAAAATTGGCGATAGCGCATCTGCAAATGTTGTCGCAGCAAAAGCGCTTGATAAGAAACCTGCAAATGTTATTCCGATTTGAATAGTCGCAAGGAACTTACTTGGTGATTTCAACATCTTATTAATTTGAATTGCTTTTTTATTACCATTGGTAGCTTCTTTTTTTACCTTTAAATCATTAAGAGAAATAAAAGCCATCTCTATTGCTGCAAATAGAGCATTACAAATTATTAATATAACTAAAACTAATACTTCTATTATCATCTTACACCTCTTTTTTAGTATATCATATTATTTATTTATAAACAAAAAAAGAAACTAATTATTTAGTTTCTCGCTTTTATTTTCTGATTAGTTTCGTAATTTTTATTTGGGTTAGGTTTTAAATCAGCAGTTATAATACTTATAGCTATTGCTTCTTTTTGGTTATTGCTTAATTGTTTTATCTTTTTTTGTTCAACTAATTTTTGGATTTGTTTTTTCAATTCTCTAAATTCGTCTATTTCTCTTAAGCGATTGTTATCACGTACATTGTTTTGAATATTTATTCCGTATTCGTCAAGTTTATACTCTTCTGTATCCATTTCATGATTTGTACAATAGTTTTTTAAGTTAGTTTTTGATATTGTCATACTAGCTCTATTAGTTATAATTTCTTCTATAAACTTGTCTCTTATTTCAAGATACTGTTTTCCTATTTTACTTTTATAACTCTCTGTTTTAGTAATATCAACTTGTTCAACATATGCACTTCTTTTAAGAGTAAATTCATGTATTTTTTGCACTTCTTTTGCTTTATGATCAAACAATGTAGATAACTCTATTTTTAAATTAATTACTTTATGAACTTCTTCAATTTCTTCTTCAGTTAATTTTTTTGTTTTCCAAGTAAATGTCTTTTTGTCTTTACTTTCATACTGGTTATAAAATTCATTTGCTTCTGTTCGATATTCTTCTGTTTTTGTTTTTAGTTTCGATATCAACCCTTTAGCTATTACAATATTTTTACCAACTTTTTTACTAAACTCAGATTTATCTATACATGCGATAATATAATCTGCTTCCTTTGATTCTTGCGCGTCTACGTAATTTTTTAATAATTCAATAGTAGCCATAATGACCTCTTTCTTTCCTTTGGATATGAAGTTGATATATTTTACCACATTTTGAAATAAAAAGCAATTTTTACTTTATAATTAAAAAAATCTCCTAAGAGACTTTCTTTTTGTTATATATTAATCATCATTATCATCATCATCATCATCATCGTTGTCATCATCATCATCATCATCATCGTCATCATCGTTGTCATCGTCATCGTTGTCATTATTATCATCA
>CAYJHB010000075.1:0-4034 GCA_964370105.1 uncultured Muribaculaceae bacterium
CTAAGAAATTTAAAGACACATCATGGGATGCGTATAGAAACAATTGTATTGGTTTTGTATTTCAAAGTTATAATTTAATAAATCACATTAGTGTATTATCAAATGTAGAGTTAAGTTTAACGTTAAGTGGAGTATCACCTAAGTCGAGAAAAAAGAAAGCAATGGATGCTTTGAAAAAAGTCGGCTTAAAAGAACATGCTCATAAAAAGCCAAATCAATTATCTGGTGGACAAATGCAAAGAGTAGCAATAGCTAGAGCTTTAGTTAATAATCCAGATATAATATTAGCTGATGAACCAACGGGAGCATTAGATACAAAAACAAGTGTTCAAATAATGAATTTAATTAAAGAAATATCAAAAGACAAGTTAGTTATTATGGTAACTCATAATCCAGAGTTGGCAAATGAGTATGCCTCAAGAATTGTAGAGTTACAAGATGGAGAAGTTAAAAAGGATACTAATCCAACAAAAGAAGCAAATAAAAAAGATGATAAATTTGCAATTAAGAAAACAGCTATGAATTTTCTTACAGCATTAAGCTTATCTTTTAATAATATTAGAACCAAAAAAGGTAGAACACTATTAACTGCTTTTGCCGCTAGTATTGGTATTATAGGTATATCACTAATAATGTCTTTATCAAATGGATTCAATATTCAAATTGATGACTTTGAAAGAGAATCATTAACTCAAATGCCAATTATAATTTCAGAACAAGCAGCAGAGTTAAACCAAGATACAATGAATCAGTTGAATCAATCACTAACAGAGACAACAATAGAAAAATATTCTGATATTGATGAAATAGAACCGTTAGTTGATATTCAGGAACAATTAGTTCATTATAATATAATAAATGAAGAGTATACTGATTATATAAAAAACATAGATTCAGACTTATTAGGTGGAAGTGCATTCTCGTATATGACTGCGATGAACATAGTTACAGTAAAAAGTGATGGAACTTATGGCATAGTAGATTCAGGATCTAATCCAATGAGCGGATGGCAAGTATTGCCAAATAATATCAATGGAGAAGTATCACCTACTATTTCTAGTAGTTATGATATATTAATAGGAGATATTAATACAGATGAGCCAGGATTAATATTATTAGTAGATTCAAATAATCGATTATCTGAAACAACATTAGAAATGCTAGGATATGATATAACTGACAATATTACATTTGATGAGATAATGGCAAAAGAATTAAAAGTAGTATCAAATGATCAATATTATAACAAACAAGGTGTCATCTACATGGCAAATCCTAACTTCGATGCGTTATATAACGATTCTACTAGTGAAACACTTAAAGTACAAGCAATAATTAGAGGAAAAGAAGGAGATAGTTTTACATCATCTGCTTCAGGTATAATGTATACAAGTGCTTTAACAGACTTAGTTATAGCAGCTAATGAAAATTCAGAGGTAGTAAATGCACAGTTAAACAGTGATTATAATATATTAAGTGGGCAACCATTTACTGAAGAATTTACGAAAGAAGACTTTCTAGGGTATTTAGGTTACAATCCACTGCCGTATTTAATTTATGTTTATCCAAAAGATTTTGATACAAAAGCAGAAATCATTAGTTACTTAGATGCATATAACGATGGAAAAGAAATTGAAGAAGAAAAAGTAATTTATACAGATATGGCTGCAATGATAACAACACTATCAGGTGGTATCATGGATGCTATTACTATTGTATTAGTTGCATTTTCGTCAATATCATTGGTAGTATCATCTATTATGATAGGTATAATAACTTACATCTCAGTTCTAGAAAGAACAAAAGAGATTGGTATATTAAGAGCTTTAGGAGCGAGAAAGAAAGATATTTCAAGAGTATTTAATGCAGAAACATTTATAATAGGATTAACATCAGGAATATTAGGAATAGGAATAACTAGACTATTATTATTTCCAGCCAATGCTATTATTGAATCTCTAACAGATTTACCAAATGTAGCAGTATTAAATCCAATTCACGCTATTATATTAATATTAATAAGTATTTTGTTAACAATAGTAAGTGGAAGTATACCAGCTAAAATAGCTTCTAAAAAAGATGCAGTTGAAGCATTAAGAAGTGAATAATAAAAGTGTCTACTAAAAAGTAGATGCTTTTTTTAATTTGTAAGAAAAAACAAAAAGTGTTATAATAACAACAAGAGGTGTAAAAAGCAATGAGCAAAATTTTCAATCGCAGCATGACAGCAACAATTATAATAGATAGTATATTTATTATCGCAGGAATAATCTTAGTATTAAATCCAGCAAATGCATTAATAATATTCTCTTATATTGTAAGTGGATTTATTATCGCAACAGGATTGATGTCATTTTATAGCTATCAACGTGCTAAAAAATTAGGTGTGCAACCAGGATTTGGTATGGTATATGGAATATTAAGTATTATAGTAGGTTTTATTTTAATACTACTACCAGAACTATTAGCCAGTATCCTTCCCGTAATATTAGGTGTAGTCATTACCATAAGTGGATCATTTAAAGTTCAATTCGCTTTATCATTAAAACAATATAATCAAAAAGCATGGGTTTCATCATTGGTTATGTCAATATTAATGATCATAGCAGGATTGTTTTTAATATTTAATCCATTCACAACAGCATCATTATTAACACTAGTAATTGGAATTGTTATATTACTGTTTTCTATTTTAGATTTAATTAGTACAGTAATATATAAGTTCTTCACTAAAGATAATAAAAATAACAATGAAATAGAGCTAATTAAAAATAAGAAAGTATAAAAGGTAAGATATGGATAATATTATTGAATTTATTGAGAACGTTGATAACAGCATAAATAGATTTGTAATGGACAATGTTGATAACATGACATTTTGGATAATTATTATTGTAATATGCATCGTTGTTTTCGGAATCGGTTATTCTTTTTTACATCGAAGAAAATAAAACTACTAAGAAAAGAGGTGTAATATGGAAGAGTTACAAATAGGGAAGAAGTATGCAATCCACTGCTATAAACATGATGGCAGTATTCATAGAGCGTGGGATGAAGCAGTTTTACTTGAAATAAATAAAGATCACTTAGTATTTGGTAACGACAAGACCAGAGTAATAGAAGCAGATGGTAGATCATGGAGAACTAAAGAACCAGCTATTATGTTTTTCTATAAAAATAATTGGTTTAATATAATAGGGCAATGTAAAAAAGATGGAATATACTATTACTGTAATATAGCATCGCCATATATTATAAATGAATCGACTATAAAATATATTGATTATGATTTAGATTTAAGAGTTTTCCCAGATGGAAGTTATAAAGTGTTAGATAGGGGAGAATACAATTATCATAAAACATTGATGAATTACCCTGAAGTAATTGATAAAATATTAAAGAGCGAATTAAAAAATCTAATAGAAATGACTAAAAATGGCAAAAAACCATTTCAGCACCAAACAATTAATGAATATCATAACCTATATACAAGCGCTAAAATATAGCGTTTTTTTTATAATATAAAAACAAATATATAATGAAGAAAAGAAAAGAATAAAAAAACACATATTTTTGTTGACAAGCATATTATGGTAATGGTATAGTAATAGCACGTCGAGAAAATCGACAAAAAATGTCAACAAAAAAACTTTAAAAACAAAGAAAAAAGTGTTGACAACAAACTATATACTTGATATATTAGTAGCACGTCGAATTACTCGACAAAGTGTCAACAAAAAAACTTTTAAAAAAAGTTAAAAAAAGTTTTGACAACGACTAGTATACTTGGTATATTAGTAACACACATCACGACTTTGTGATGTTGAATTATGTCAAATGAAAAAAATTGAAAAACTTGAAAAAAACAGTTGACAATACTAAAAGTAATTTGATATACTATTAACGCAACGACAAACAGTCTTGCAAACGATCTTTGAAAACTGAGCAAAACGTCAATTTTGAGTAGCTAGGAAAATTATAAAATCAAACTTAAAAATATTTTTTTGGAGAGTTTGATCCTGGCTCAGGATGAA
>CAYJHB010000076.1:0-4032 GCA_964370105.1 uncultured Muribaculaceae bacterium
CACGCTTATGTCAAGCTATTACTAAAAAAACTTGAACTCATTTATTGTGAGTCCAAGTTTTTTTGCTACTTAACTTTAAGAAGATGTTCATCTTCAGACAATGATGAGAATACTAAATCTTTATATTTAGGAGGATATAATCCTATACCAGTAGTTAGTATTATTTGAAAAGGATGGTTATATTCAGCTCCAGCTTCATAAACCTCACTAAATAAGCTTAAACAAGACATAAGATTTTGAATATCAATACCTTCTTTATTGGGCGTGTCTATCATCAAAAACTGAGGAAATTTAACATCTGAATAGCACAGACTTTCAATTAATAATGTAGTGAAATACATGAGACGTTTAGATACAGAAGCACTTCGTTCACGATATTCGCTTAAATTTATTATTGGCATATAATCATCAGCGATATATGCATCGTAACATTTGTTGTCTGCTTTCTTCATTAAGTGAAAGTATTTTTGACTAAAATTTAGCTTTTTATTAGAAATATCCTCTTTTGCATCTATATGTAATTTTTCTACTTTAGTTTTTTGATTTTCTAGTTTTGTCCTTAATTCATTAACTTTTTTAGCTAACGAATCTTGTTTGGCTATTAACTCTTTAGCTTGAGTGAGTTTAATTAACTCTGATTTAATTTCACTTTCTTTAGCATTAAGTTTCTCAATATACGAGAAATTACAGTTATATTCAATATCTCTATTTAGTTTAACTATGTATTTCGTTGTATCCTCGATTAACCTATTCAATTTGTTAATTTGGGTGATCAAATTTTTCTTTCGTTCATATTTGTTTTGTAATAAAGTAGTTAATGTAATTATAGACTTTTGTTTGATTTTGAGTATAGTCAAATATTCAGAATCCGTATAAAAGAATTTTTCGTATTGTGATTCATCAATTTCTGATCCGCAAATACACAAGTTTTGCTTTCTTTCTACATTACTTAAACAGTATGGACAAGTATTTGGCGTAAAAAGATTCAGCTTTTTATTTACAAATCGGATTCTTTCTATTTCTTGGAGTTCTCTTTTTGAACCTTCTAATAAAAATGTTAATTTAGATATTAACTTTTCTAGAGATTCTTTGTTTTCAATAAAGTTATCCTTTTCTTTTTGTATCTGCCTTAAACTTATTTTTTGTTGATCTAAAATTGATATTGTATCTGAAGTACCATCCTGCTTATTATATGATATTTGTTTTTCGACGTCTATTTTCACTAGCTGTTCCCTAAGCGTTTTTATTTTATCATTAACAGAATAAGTATTACCTGTTTCATCATCTATTACATCATTAATGAAATTGTTATAATTCCCCAATTCATCTAAAGCTTTATCATATTTCTTTAATAATAATTTATATGCACCTAATTCTAGATAGTAATCATTGAAACTCTTACCTATCAATACTTCAAAAATAGCTTTTCTCATTTCTAAAGAATCTGATATAAATGTAGTATTATCGGCTTCTTTATATATTTTCTCGATTTCTGTTGTTTGATCATGATAAATAAGACGCATTAAATCGGAAAAGTTTAATTTGAAACTACTAGTTCCTTGAACTATATCAAACACATCAATGCCTAACTGATTCAAAATCCAATCAGAAAATATAACAGAGTTCTCATGTTGGTTAGCATTCCTATGTATATATGCGTCTATAGTTTCAGAACTTTCTGTTAATATAAAAATATGGTTATCACCTATATATCGAGTTATTTCGAATGTTTTATTATCAATTTCTATTTGAAGTTCAACATAGTTTTCTTCATCAGTGCAAATTTCTTTATGAACATCTTTTGATGTTGAATCGAAAGATTTAACCTTTCCACCTAATCCATAATATATCAAATTCATAAATGTACTTTTGCCACGACCATTCACTCCTTCTAGAATAACTAGCCCATCATTTAAAAGAGGAGATTCGTAATAAAATTTTTTTCCATTATAAATAACTTTTCTCACTGCTAATCGAGCCAAAATGACACCTCCCTTGATATTTGCATTTTTTCGCATAATGTAGATATTTTTAAGGTTCGAGTGCGTGGAATTACTTTTACTAATCGATTTAAATCTTGTATATCTTCTGATAAAATATCATTTTTTATCAGAAATTCCAACTGTTCTGATTTTAATAAGCTCACATCAATAGTTCCTTTAGAGGGGTTTTTGTTCATCGTTATCATATTTTGTTTTTCGAGAAAAAACAAAACTCTTTTAATAACTGGTAAATTTATTTTTGCATTGCAGCAAATACTTACTAGTTTTTCACGTTGCAGTAAAGAAACAGTTGGTTCTCTAGCTATATTTTCAATAAGTTGTATGTTCGTAGAATCTTTAATTAATTCAGTTAAAATACTAAGTTTTCTATAATCTATAAGTGAGTTTTTATCACATTTTAAAGATTTCAATATTGCAAAAATCTTTAATACGATATAATAATAGTCATCTTCTACTGAGAACATTATTCGCTTTTTACTATCCATTAAGAACATCCTCCTTTTTATCAAATGCAAGATAGCATTGTTCGAATAAAATTATTATTGCTTTTCTTATCATATCCTTATCATTATACGCTACAGTATATGTTTGAGATTTATCTTTTAAATATGTTTCCGCTTCATTAACTAATTCTCCTAAAGTTAAATCTATCTGTTCCATGGTAAATATAGTACCCATTTCTTTAATTTTTCTTTTTAGCAATTTCCTGCAAACAGAGTATACTCTGTAGTTATATGCCATAACAGCTTTATTATTGCTATGGTTTTTTTGTTCAAATAAACCATCTGCATAATCTTCTAAAAGAATATCAAGCTCAACGATATCGTAGTTTGAGCAAACGGATAATATTTTTTCTTGAATATTACGAACATCATCACAATTTAGATCTTCCCACCGTTTATGCATAGGATCTAATGTGTCGACTACTTTAGCATCTCGGACCTTTTCTAAAAATAATGTAGTTACTTCTCCGACGTGAACTAATTTTTCTAGGAAATCACTTTCAAAGGATCTTAGTTCAATCATATCGATAAGTTGTCTAGCGATGTTTTGCGAATGTTTTGTATCTACATTGTACAAAATACATAAATTTGATACTTTGTCGTTAATGGAATTTCGCAATAGCTTCTCATCGGGTTTTTCAAAATGCCATTCAATAAGAGAAAGAAAAGTTACCCATTTGGAATCATCTAAATTTTTTAAGGCTTGCTTGTAAGGTTCTAGATTTTTCGTGTGTTTTTTATGTTGTTCAAGATAATAATCAGTTACAACTGCTTTAACATATGGCAAAGCAAGGTCGTATTTTTTTTCAACTAACAATTGTAATATAGGTTGTTTAGGTAAGTTGAAATCTTTTAATTTTCCAACTTTGTATTCTTTCACAAAGTTAGTGTTTGTGTAGAATACAAAATTAATAGATTCAGAAGTGTCAACAGCACTCAACCAATTATCTAAAAAAATACGTAATGAATTTTTAATTTCTTTACTATTAAGCGAAAAGCTTGATTCATATGACTTATCTTGCTCAGTAGTAAAATATGGTTCTTTATTGGTCAAATCAACTTGAAGCACATCATCAACATATTCTATTGTACACATAATGGCTTTTTTATTATCAAATACAGACGTAAGAAGTCTATCTACAGCTCGGAGTTTCTGCAAACTAATACCTTTTACATTTGAATCTGCATCTGTATTTATTTTGTTTTGTTGATTCAAATTCCCAAGCAAATTAGTCACCTCCTAGTAGTAGTTAGCATTCTATAAATAACATATATGTTTCAATCTCAAGTGCATCTGCAATTTTCTGCACATTATCAAGTGCTATGCTGCGTTTTTCACGCTCGACTGCACAAATATAGGTTCTATGCAAATCGGCTTTTTCAGCTAAAGCTTCTTGCGATAAACCTTTTTCAGTTCTATACTTTCTCACATTGTGAGCAAAAACTTTTACAATATCCATATCTGCACCTCTCCTAATATATAATTATACCAATAAGTAGACAATAAGTAAACAGACAATAAGTAA
>CAYJHB010000077.1:0-3921 GCA_964370105.1 uncultured Muribaculaceae bacterium
GTGGTAAACAACGTATGCCAATCAAAGAATATTATCCAAATGAAAAACCTTATAAGATGTGTTATGTAGAAGATCCATTTGGAATTGTTTTTGAAATTTATACACATAGTTATGAAGTGACTTATTCTAAGGGAGCTTATTAAAAACATTAGAAATAATGTTTTTTTTGTTATTTAAGTTTTGATTAAGGTTCATATCATATACTGTTAGGGAGGTGATTTTATGAGTAAACAAATGTTTTTTAAAAGACATGAAATGAAATATAAATTAACATATAATCAATACAATCTTTTAGTTAAGTTGATGAATCAGTATATGGAAATTGATGAATATAAGAGAAATAAGATTACTAATATTTATTATGATACTGATGATTATAAAATAATTCGTCATTCTTTAGAGAAACCTAAATATAAAGAAAAGTTAAGGATGAGAATGTATGGAGATACTATAATTAATGATAAAGTATTTGTGGAACTTAAAAAGAAGTTAACTGGTATAGTGTATAAAAGAAGAATAGTTTTAAATAAAAGTGATGAAGTATTTAACCTTGATAATATTGATGATGATAATCAAATTTTAAATGAAATTAAGTACTTTATCAGTTTATATGATGATATAAAGCCGATGATACATTTATCATATTATAGAGAAGCTTATATTGGTTTAGATGATAAAGAGTTTAGAATGACTTTTGATTTTGATATTAAAGTTCGTAATAAAGATGTATCTTTTTTAGCAAGTGATTATGATATGAATGTATTAGATGAAGATATAGTTATATTAGAAGTGAAAACTATAAAGGGGTTACCTGATTGGTTTTTATCTTTTCTAAAGGATAATAATATTTTACAAACTTCATTTTCTAAATATGGAGAAGCATATAATAAATATTTAATAAATGATTTTAAAAATCATATAGGGAGGTTAAATTATGTTTAATAGTATTTTTGATACGACTAGTTCAATTAATATAGATATTTTTAGTTTTTTAATATGTATGGGTGTTGCTTTGCTATTGGGTGTTTTTATGGCGAAGATATATGCTTTTAAAACTAAATGTACTAAGGGCTTTATTTCTACACTTGCTTTATTACCTATAGTAGTATCAATGGTAATAATAATGGTTAATGGAAATATTGGTACAGGGGTAGCAGTTGCTGGTGCTTTTAGTTTAGTTAGATTTAGATCAGTGCCTGGTTCTGCTAAGGAAATAGGGGCTATTTTTACGGCAATGTGTACAGGTCTTACTTTAGGTATGGGTTATGTTTTATTTGCTGTTATATTCTCGGTTATTGCATGTTTATTTTCACTAATACTTAATATATCTAACTTATTTGGTAAGAGTGTAGAAAGAAGAATGCTTACTATAACAATACCTGAGAGTTTAAATTATATAAATGTATTTGAAAAGACTTTTGTAAAATATTTAAATAGGTACGATTTAGTTTCATCTAAGATGACTAATATGGGTAGTTTATTTAAACTTAGATATGAAATAGAATTGAAAGACTTAAAAGATGAGAAAAAGTTTATAGATGAACTTAGAATTAAAAATGGCAACTTAGAAATAATGATTAGTAAACAGGATAATATAGAAAGTGGTTTGTAATTAATGAAGAAAATATTAATTGGTAGTATATCTTTAATAGTACTTTTAGTTATTGGATACTTAATTATTAACAATAACGTAAATCGTAATGTAGATGTTTTTGATGATAATATAGAGTTTCCTAATATTGATACTAGTGGTGTTGATTTAAATGTTGAAGTATTAACAGGAAGTAATGTTGTTATTACTAATAGTGGTACTTATAACTTTGAAGGGGAATATGAGAGTATAAATGTAAATGTTGATAAAGATATAGATGATGGTGATGTTTACTTAGTGTTTAATAATGTAGTTATTAATAATGATAATGGTACTCCTATAAATATAGTTGAGGCAAAGAATGTAATTATTTTATTAGAAGATAATTCATATAATACAATTACTCAAGGGGAGATTGTTACTAGTGATACTGAGTTTCCAACTGGTGCGATATATTCTAAAGCTGATTTGTTAATAACTGGAACTGGTAGTTTAGAAGTTACTGCTTTATATAATGATGGTATTAATAGTAGAGATGATTTAGTAATAGAAGATTCTACGATTGTGGTTGATTCAGTAGGTGATGGATTAGTTGGTAAAGATTTAGTTGCTATAGAAAATGCTGATGTTACTGTTGTGTCTTTAAAAGATGGGATTAAGTCTTCTAATGATGTTGATACTTCTCTTGGTAATATTCTTATAACTAGTGGTGTTTATAATATTAAAGCTGGTAATGATGGGATAAATTCTCAAAATTCTCTGCAAATAGATAATGGTGAATTTACTATTGAAACTGGTGGAGGATATGATGGAGTACTAAATGAAATAACTGTTGGTGAAGGACCTGGAACTAGTATTCAACCAACTGATTTACTTGAAGATAGTATGAAGGCATTAAAAGGTGAATATATAATAATTAATGATGGTATATTTACATTATCTTCGTATGAAGATGCTATTCATTCTAATAATTCACTTTTAATAAATGATGGTGATTTTGAAATGTTAGCTGGTGATGATGCAATCCATGCTGATACAGATTTAGTTATAAATAATGGTAATATTAATATAGAAGATGCTTATGAAGGTATTGAAGGGTCTACTATTACTATAAATGGTGGTAATTTAAATGTTGTTGTTCTTGATGATGGTATTAATGCTAGTGATGAGAACGGTTTTATTAAAATTACTGGTGGTAATTTATATGTTTATGCTAGAGGAGATGGACTTGATTCAAATGGTGACTTGATAGTAACTGGAGGAACTACAATAGTAGAAGTTGATGCTATTTACTCTGGTGGTGATAGTGAACTTGATGTTGGTGGTGACTTTGAATTTAGTGGTGGAACATTAACAGATGAGCGTGGTAATTCAATTAGTCCGATTGAAGATGTTCATGCTAATCCTAGGAGATAAAATAGTTATATTTTTATTTGTTTGATCATACTTTTTTATTGAACTAATTTATAATTGGTTCTTTTTTTGACTTATATTATGTAAATAAAAGTATATACATTAGAAAAAACAAGTGTTATTATCTAATTATAATAAAGAAAGGAGGTATGTAATATGAAGAGAGTATTTACTTTAGGATTAATAGTTGTTGGATCTTTATTATTAACTGCATGTGGATCTAGTGAACAAGTATTATCATGTACTTATAGTGATGATTTTAGAAATGAAGAAAATACTGTTAAAATAACTTATGAAGAAGATATTATTGTTAGTGCTGAATTTACATTTGCATCTGATAGCGGATTTGATCAAGACTATGCTGATGCGGTATGTATATCTTATGAAGGTAATGAAGGATTAGATTGTACTGCAGAAGTAACTGATCCTGATACTGATGAAGTTCGTAGTGAATATAAGATAACAGTTGATAATCAAGATTCTACATTAGCTTTTTTAGAGTTTAGAGAAGATGTTACAGCTGAAACTTACGAAGAAATGAAAGAAGCTTTTGAAGCTAAAGATTATGTTTGTGAGTAATAAAAAATTATCTTAAGTGATAATTTTTTTTTGAAAAAGATTTAAACTTCAAGTGTGTTGTGATATAGTAAGTGTATTATGTTTGGAGGTTTAGTTATGGAAAATATTATTGATTTACATATTCATACTACTGTTTCTGATGGTAAATATACACCTATGGAAATAATTGATATTGCAGTAAATAATGGAGTTGAGACAATTGCTATATCAGATCATGATAGTATTGATGCTTATACTGATGATTTTCATGATTATGATGGTATAAATGCTGAAGTTGGTTTTCGTAATTATAATGATTTGTTTACTGATGTTAATTGTACTTTAATAATAGATAATTT
>CAYJHB010000078.1:0-3894 GCA_964370105.1 uncultured Muribaculaceae bacterium
GTAATTCATCATTATCTTTTCTAGTAAATATTTTAATATCATGAACGATACCATCTCCACCATGAGGAACACGAAGTGAGGTATCACGAACTTCTCTAGTCTTTTCACCGAAAATTGCGTGCAATAGTTTTTCTTCTGAAGTTAACTCAGCCATACCCTTAGGTGTTACTTTACCAACTAAGATATCACCTTCTTTTACTTCAGTACCAACTGCTACAATACCACGTTCATCTAAATTTTTTCTTGCTTCCTCAGAAACATTAGGAATATCTCTTGTGATTTCTTCAGGTCCAAGTTTAGTTTCACGACATTGTAGTTCATAGTCTTCCAAATGAAGTGATGTATATTTATCATCTTTAACTAAATTTTCATTTAAGATAATTGCATCTTCATAGTTATAACCATTAAACGTCATGAACGCAACAGTCATATTCTTACCTAATGCTAATTCCCCATCATCTGTACTCGGTCCATCTGCAATGATTGTTTTATTACGAACAACTTTATCACCAACTTTAACAATTGGTTTATGATGTTTACAAATACCTGAGTTCGAAAGTTCAAAATTAGATAAATAATAAGTATCTATACCTTCTTTATTCTTAACTACTATTTTCTTAGCATCGACATATTCAACAATACCATCAGCTTTAGCAACAACAACTGCACCACTATCTTTTGCAGCAATATGTTCTACACCTGTACCAATGAAAGGTGCTTCAGCTTTTAATAAAGGCACTGACTGACGTTGCATATTCGCACCCATCAAGGCACGTGTTGCATCATCATGTTCTAAGAACGGAATACAACTAGCTGTAATTGAAACAACTTGTTGTGGCGATACATCGATAAAGTCAACCTTCTCAGGTTTAATTAAAACATTTTCCCCTCTAAAACGAGCATTAACTAATTTATCAGTTATAACATTATTATCATCAGTTTCAACAGTTGATTGTGATATAACATTATCTTGTTCTTCATCTGCTGTCATATAAACAACTTCATCAGTTATTTTACTATCAACAACTTTACGATAAGGAGTCATAACAAAACCATAATCATCTATTTTAGCATAACTAGCAAGTGATGTAATAAGCCCAATGTTAGGTCCTTCAGGAGATTCAATCGGACAAATACGACCATAGTGAGATGGATTAACGTCACGAACTTCAACACCTGCTCTATCTCTAGATAAACCACCAGGTCCTAAAGCAGATAAACGACGCTTGTTTGTTAATTCTGCTACAGGATTTGTTTGATCCATGAATTGTGATAATTGTGATGAACCAAAAAATTCTTTCATAGCAGCAGTAACAGGTCTAATATTAATCAAAGTCTTAGGAGTTACTTCTTCCATTTCTTGAGTAGTCATTCTTTCACGAATCACTCTTTCCATACGGCTTACACCAATACGAAATTGATTTTGTAAAAGTTCTCCTACTTGACGAATACGACGATTACCTAAATGGTCGATTTCATCAAAGTTACCCACACCATGTAATAAATTTAAGTAATAAGAAACAGATGCAAAAATATCAGAAGTAGTTAATCTATTTTCTTCAATTGATTGATCATTACCAATAACAATTAATTTCTCTTTCTTATTAGTAGGATTATATATTTTAATTTCTTGAACTTTATTATAAGTATCTAAATCTTCATTAATCTTAACTTCTTTAATATAAGCACCAGTTGCAAACACTTCACTAAGTTGATCAAATACATCTTTATTTATAACAGTTCCTTTTGAAACAACAACTTCTTTATCGACAATAATATCTTCTGCTAAAGTTTGATTTAATAAACGATCCATTAAATTTAATTTACGATTAAATTTATAACGACCAACTTTAGCTAAATCATATTTAAATGGATCAATAAATCTTGTGATAAGTTGATTTTTAGAAGAATCTAAAGTAGCAGGTTCTCCCGGTCTTAACTTTTCATATATTTCAATTAAAGCTTCATCAGTATTTTTAGTAGAATCTTTAACTATAGTATTTTTTAAATACTCATCTTCACCAAACACTTTAAAGATATCTTCATCACTAGATAAACCGAAAGCACGTAACAATGTAGTCATTGGTACTTTTCTCGTACGATCGATTCTAACGTATAGCACATCTCTAGCATCAATTTCAAATTCTAACCATGTTCCTCTAGTTGGAATAATTTGTGATGTGATTAATTGTCTACCATTTTTATCTATTTCATGATTAAAATAAACACTTGGCGAACGAATCAATTGCGAAACAATAACACGTTCTGCTCCATTGATAACAAATGTACCACTATCAGTCATAATTGGCATATCACCCAAGAAAATTTCTTGTTCTTTAACTTCACCAGATTCATGATTAAAAAGACGTACATCTACTTTTAAAGGTGCCGAATAAGTCGACTCGCGATCTCGACTTTCTTTAATACTATATCTAGGTTCTTCAAAATGATAATCTTCCACTTGTAAAGACCATTTTCCTGAAAAATCCTCAACTGGAAACAAATCATTAAAAACTTCTCCAATTCCTTTTTCAGTAAACCATTGATATGATTTTTTTTGGATTTCTAATAAATCCTTTAACTCATAACTATTTCTAATTTTCGAAAAACTTCTTCTTTTGCGGCGATCACCACAATTAATTACTTTATAAGCCATTAAATTCACCCCTACAATCAAATATTATTAAAACAAAAAAGCTGCAACCAACCATAAGTTTTCATGCTATTTCACTAAGAATATAGCAAGTTGCCAATTTATATTATAAGCACAAACTAATCAACAAGTCAATCAAAATGTGCACACAATAGCAAAAAATCCTTTACTTTTATCTAACACCTCAACATTATACTCTTTTTCTAAGTCGGATATTAGGGATTTAGCACCTTGTTCTTTTCTAATTACAAGATACAATTTACCATTTTCATTAAGTCGTTCCTTCGCTCCAAATAAGATTTCATAAACTATTTTCTTACCTGCTCTTATTGGTGGATTAGTAACAATCGTATCATACTTATCAACAACATTACTGTAACAAGAGCTTTCATATATCTTTACCAAGTGACCAACATTATTATCTTTAGCATTCATTTCCGCAAGATGAAGAGCCCTTATATTAACATCCACCATATCGACTCGTTTACCAGTAGCCTTAGCAATTACAATACCAAAAGTACCATAACCACAACCAACATCCAATACTTTCTCGCCAACACTACTCATATCAATTTGTTCTAATAAAAACTTAGACCCATAATCAATATGCTCTTTACTGAAAACACCGTTATCAGCACTAAAAACAAAAGTATGACTATATATATCCAAATTAATTTTCTTAATATTACTTGGTAATTTTTCGTTACTGAAATAATGTGCCATTTAATCATTCCTTTATACAAAGTAAAAAGACAACTTATTAAAATTTTAATAAAGTTGTCTCCTTTCGTACCTATTACTATACAACATATATAATAATTAGTCAATAACTTTTTTCTCATTACTCGTCAAACAAAGTCAAATAAAAAACGGACTATAAGTCCGTTATTAATTAGTTAATTACTTAACTGAAACTGTAGCTCCAGCTTCTTCAAGCTTAGCTTTGATTTCGTTAGCTTCATCTACAGAAATATTTTCTTTTACTACTGAACCAGCAGCATCAGCGATATCTTTAGATTCTTTTAATCCTAAACCAGTAATTTCACGAATTACTTTGATAACCGCAACTTTTCCAGCTCCAGCGTTATCTAAGATTACAGAAACAGCAGATGGTCCTTCACTTGCAGCTTCCCCTGCAGGCGCAGCAGCTACTGCTACAGCAGATGGATCTACTCCAAACTCTTCCTTCATAGCATCTACTAATTCTTTAATTTCTAATAAATTCATTTCTTTTAATGAAG
>CAYJHB010000079.1:0-3890 GCA_964370105.1 uncultured Muribaculaceae bacterium
AAAAATTAAATCAATATGAAATAAATTAAAGTAAGGAAGGGTTAGGTAAAATATATGACAAATATTATAAAAGATCTTCAAGAAGAGTACATTTTTATAAAAGGAGAAATTCCAGTAATATTAACAGCTCCACATGTAAAAAAATACATAAAAAAAGGAGTTTGTAAAAGCAAAGATACTAATACTGATTTGATTGTAAAAACAATTCAAAAGTTAACAGGATGTCATATAATGTACTCAAATAAAGACTTAGATTATGATCCTAATTTTGATTTAGAAAACGCATTCAAAACTGAAACAGTAAAGTATATTAAAGAACATAATATAAAATATATGATAAATATTTATGGATTAATAGATTCAGCATATTCAAATATTGAAATAGGAACCAATAATTTAAAAAATTTAAATTATGATGAAAAAATATTATCAACAGTTAAAGATATTTTAAAAATGTATATAGATAATATTAAAATAGATAAAAGATATAAGGCTACAAAAAGAACATTGTCGTGCTATGTTAATGAAAAAACATCAATAAAAACTTTTCAAATAGGAATAGATTTTTCACACCGTAATCCAAAAAAGTCAAAGCGAAAGTTTGATTCTTTAATTGCGGCATTAACAAGTGTTGTTTATACTTTAGGTAGATCAGAAAAAATAGAAGAGATCAACTATATAGAAAGATATGATGATTTACTTAATATAAAATCACATGTAGAAACGAAAAAATATACGGATATTTCCTATGATAAAATAGGTTTAGAAATAGAAATAGCAGTTAATTATGATAGACCATCATATACGTTTATCAAAAATATGATAATAAAAATTCAAAATGCTGTTGGAGAAAGAGGTTTCTTTGTTAAGGATGCAACTATCTTAGGAGATTATGGATTTGAAATTGTTTTGGATCCAATGAATGTAAAAGATATAATGAAAATATACAAAAAAGTATATAAAATAGTACAATTTTCTAAAGGTTTTTTAGAAATAAGTAAAGAAAAAAAATGTGGAATACACTTAAACTTCAATAAATCTGATATTGTAGATTTAAACAAGTCTCATAAGTTATTGACAACAATGGTAGTGGAAAACAAAAAATTATTTGAAGAAAATATTTATAAACAATTTAATTTTATTTGGGAATACAAAGATTATATTAAGTACCAAAAAGAAGTGTCAGGAAAATATATATGGGCTAATTATATAAAGAAAAAAGTTGTAGAAATAAGAAATGTTAACAGCTCAATTACTCCATCAGAATTAAAGTTTCTATTAGAGTCGTCATTAGATGCTCTATATAGTGATAAGAGAAAAATCAAAAAGCAAAAAGTAACTTATGATAAGTTAGACGCTTTATATAGTCTACTATTAAATGACAAAAATATAATTACTGATGATGTATTTATAATAAGTTTAAAAAATAAACAACCAAGAATAATTGATTTAGATAAAAAAGATAAAAAAGAAATATTAAGTAAAATAAAATAGTGGAGGTGAAGTATGTATCTAGAAGAAATATTAAATATAATTGAATATAAAAAAATATATAACAAATTAAATCCAGTTATAGAAAACTTCGAAGAAACTCCTGAAGATATTGAATTAAATGGTTTAATGTTTGGTGTTAAACGTAAAAAAGAGGATACAAACTATAGTTGGAAAAGAGCTTTTTCAAAAGGAGCTTCGTGCGCTATTATAAGTATAGATAATATTACAAAAGAAGATGAAATTTATTTAATTAAAAACAATAAGACCATAGTTATTGTAGATGATGTAAGGAAATCTTTAGCACAACTAGCAAAATATAAAAGGGATAATATAAACAAAATTATTATTGGAATAACAGGATCAGCAGGAAAAACAAGCACAAAAGATATTCTACATCGAGTGTTATCAACAGAAAAAAAAGTTGCTAAAAGTTTACGAAATAAAAATTCATTAGTAGGATTACCTATTACATTACTTAATACAAATGATGAAGAAATAGTAGTTTTGGAAATGGGAATGTGTTCTTCACAAACTATAAAAAAATTAACTATGATGGCGAAACCGAATGTTGCTATATTAACAAATGTTGGAACAGTTCATTTAGCGAATTTCAATTCAATAGATGAAATTTTAGAAGCGAAAATGAGTATAGTGGAAGGCTTAGATAAAAATGGCATAGTAATTTTAAATATTGATAACGAATATTTAAATAAATGGTATTTAGAGAATAAAAACAAATATAACATAATAACTTATAGTATTAATAATAAATCAAACTATCAAGCTGAAATTATAGAGAGTGATCATGAAAAAAGTATTTTTAAGTTAAATAATGACACATATATATTGAATGTTGCCGGAGAATGTCAAGTTTATAATTCCATACCAGCAATAATTCTGAGTGAAAAATATAACATAAAGAGTAGTTCGATTAAAGAGGCATTAAGTAATATAGAATTAAGCTGTAATAGAATGGAAATCACTGAAAAAAATGATATAAAGTATATTGATGACAGTTATAATGCAAACCTTGACGCAATGAAAGAAGCCTGTTTAGTTTTAAATAAGCATACAGGAAGAAAGATTGCGTGTCTTGGTTCCATGCTAGATTGCGGAAATATGGAAAATTTTGTTCACATACAATTAGGTAAATACTTAACGAAGTTAAATATAGATATAGTTATAACTGTAGGTAATGTTACAAATCATATTAATAATGAATTAAAAAAGACAGGGTATCTAGATAATGTTAACTGCTTTAATGTCAATAGTAATAAAGAAGCAAGTGATATTATTAACAAAATAAAAAAGAGTGGAGATACTATTTTAGTTAAAGCAAGTGGATCAATGGAATTTCATGAAATCGTGAAACAAATAACAGAAAATTAATCGCATTAAATTAATAAAGAAAAGCTGAAAAATATACTAAAAACATTGACTTCTTAATGTATTTTTAGTATAATCTTAATCGGTACATGAAATATCCCCACATAGATTTTTTGAATTGGGAACTCAAAAATCGAAAGTGAAAAGGAGAAAAAAATATGACAAGCTATATGCAAAAAAAAGAAACAGTAGAACGTAAATGGTTCGTAATCGATGCTGAAGGAAAACCGTTAGGTAGAGTTGCTTCAAAAGCAGCACTAATGCTACGTGGTAAACATAAACCTACGTTTACACCTCATATCGATTGTGGTGACTTCATTATTATTATTAATGCTAGCAAAGCAGAACTTACTGGTAATAAGTTAGATAATAAAATGTATTATAATCACTCAATGTATCCAGGAGGTCTTAGAGAAAGAACTGCTCGTACAATGAGAGATAAATATCCAGTTGAAATGATGGAAAGAGCTGTAAAAGGAATGCTTCCTCACAACCGTTTAGGAAGACAAATGTATAAGAAATTATTCGTTTATGAAGGGGCAAACCATGAACAACAAGCACAAAAGCCTGTTGCAATGGATCTTTAGGAGGTAATCAATGGCAAAAGATAAGAAAAATGTATATACTGGTACAGGACGTAGAAAAAATAGTGTAGCAAGAGTTACATTAACTAACGGTACTGGTAAAATAACAGTTAACGGAAAAGATGTTAATGAATACTTACCATTCCCAACATTAATTATGGATTTAACTCAACCACTTGATGCAACTAAAACAACAGAAATGTTCGATGTAGATGCTAAAGTTGAAGGTGGAGGATTCCAAGGACAAACTGGAGCTATTCGTTTAGGAATAACAAGAGCGTTATTACAATACGACATCAATACACCAACAGATTCAGAAAATAGTTATAGAAGAATTCTTAAAGCTATGGGATTTGTTACTAGAGATGCACGTAAGAAAGAACGTAAAAAACCAGGACTTAAAAAAGCTCGTAGAGCACCACAGTT
>CAYJHB010000080.1:0-3886 GCA_964370105.1 uncultured Muribaculaceae bacterium
ATTATATCTTGTTTTGTCATATTTGCCTCACTTATCCTAATTTCAAGTATTATTCTATACTCCTACTATATTAATTTTAATGGTATATACATAATTTGTCAATATTATAACTATTCTTATTTTAGTATAAAATTAAATATTAATAATATACTCAAATGATTTTACTAATATTGACAATATTAACAAATAAAAAGAGGAACACTTCTTTAATAATTTTTCTTACTATCTTATATATATTACGGTTGAAATAGAACCTCTCCAACACCGTTTGCCCACGCAGCACTTACAGTACCAATTGTCTCTTCGCTTGCATGCCCATTAACTATAACAGTATCAAGCATACTTCTATTACTCTTAAAAATATCAGCACCTAGATAATTAATAGTACTAGGAATAGTTATAGTACCTTCTAAAAGGGTATTATAAAAAGCTTTATCATGCATAGTGACAAGATTAGGCGGCAAATCTATCGTTTTAATATTTGTATCATAAAAAGCTCCAGCAGAAATATATACAACTGTAGACGGTAAAGAAATAGTATTAGCATAACTAAAAGAAAAAGCATGAGAATAAATATGTGTAACTCCTTCTGGAATAACTATACTACTAACATAGTTAGTTTGAAATGCTGTTGTGGCAATATATTTCAAACTAGCAGAAATTCTAAGTTCCGTAATACCTGCTTCTTTAAAAGCACCTGTTCCTAACACAGTAACAGTATCAGGAATATATAAATTATCTAAATTATTTTTTCTAAATGATTCAGTACCAATCGAAGCAACATTACTAGGGATAGTTAAATTATTAATTTTATTATCTCTAAAAGCATAATCTTCAATTCTTGTTATTGAAGTAGACAGTGTTACTGTAACTAAATTATTATTTCTAAAACTTGAAACACCTAAGTAAGTAACCGAATTTGGTATTACTATTTCTGTTAAAGAATTAACATAAAAAGCTCCATCCCCAATTGAAGTCACAGTATCAGGAATAATGACAGAAGTTAATTTAGTTCCTTGAAAAGCACCCTCTCCAATATTCGTAATATTAGATGGAATAGTTATATCTTTTTTAGCACCAGCATAACTAATAACAGTAGTTAAATCTTCTGTTCCATCAGCATTTAGACTATATATATATGCTTGATTATCAGGCGCTAAATTATCGTTAAATGCTGAATATCCAATAGAGTTAACAGATGGAGGAATATCTATATTTGTCAACAAATTACTTGCAAATGCAGTTATTCCAATATTGGTAATAGAATTAGGTATATAAACACTAGTCAAACCCTTATTGAAAAATGCACTGTTAGCTATTGAAGTAATTTCAACACCATCAATAACATCTGGTATTACCACATCTTTACTACAAGTATTATTATAATCAGTTATAACACCAGATTCAACTGTAAAACATTCATTCCCAGTTGCAGGTAATATTTCAGTATTATTAACTTCTACAAAAATTTTACCATGATAATGTTTATTTAATATTTCATTTCCAGCATCCTCGTCAATCCACATTCTAATAGAATGCATTTCACTTTCTGTTACTCTTAAAGAACCAGTAGTTATCAATGAATCATTTAAATCAAATTGACTTAATAACATAGGATCTTCTCCATCTATACTAATTTTAATAACATCATGACTAAGCAAATCACTTTGATGACCAGTCTCATCAATCATAGCTTGATCGTCTAAAATTTTAACTGTATAATTAAGGTCTAAAGTTCCCGTATTAGTAACTGTAAATGTATAAGGTACTTGCAACATTCCTTCAGGATCAGACATAGGAAAAGCTCCATTCAGATTCAAAACATCCCCCGTTTCACCACCAAAATCATCAAAAGCAATTTTCAACTCCCCTGCTTGTACTATATTATAATCCTCACTAGTTTCAGTATCAGAAAAAATTGCATAACTACTACCCAAAGTAAAAATTGTAATAGCAAGGACTGTTACAATAGACATAATCAGTCCCTTACGAGTTAATGCACTTACTTTATAAGACTCAACTTCAATATAGTCTTGATTCTTATTAAATCTATGACGTATTTTTTTATTCCATTTCATCCTAATCACCTCATATCTATTATTACTATTAGTATAACATATTTTCCTAATAAAATAACAAATTTCAACAAAAAAAAAAAAAACAATATAAATAACTTATAATGTCTCTTCTATTTATTCAGTTACAACAAATGAACTAACTGCTGAACTTGTTATCCAAAAACTACCAGGTGCTGTATTGTTCTTATAATTAATAACAAACGAGCTTGGATTACTCGGTCCATAATATTGAATTTTGAAGTCATTACTTCTGATTGAAGGATCATTAACAGTAAGCGTATTGTTGTTGTAATTAATAATTGGCGATGTTGCAGTATCTATAACAGTTGTCGATCCACCTATTCCCAATAATACAAGAGGTGTGTTTATAACACTTCTATCCGATACATCTGTCATTGTTATATTATTATTATTATAATTATATTCGCCAATAATATTCGCATTAACTAACGTATTAACTGATTTCGTTTCCGCAACCGTTACATCATTCCCACTAAAGTTATCAACATTTCTTGCTATTTCTTCAACATCAGAATTACTAGTTATAGTATTATTAGTAACATTCATTTTCCCATAAAACATATTATATATAGTTGAAGAATCAACCTTGAACTCATTATTATCAACATTAATATCATGCCCTGCCTCATAATAAACCAATGTGTTAAGTTTATACCCTTCCTCTACAAAAACATTAATTTCATTCTCAGAAAAATCAAAAGTATCAGTTAAAATATCATCCCTAAAATAAATAACATTAGAACTTAGAGATGCATCACTAACTTTCTCATAATTTATTACATTATTAGTAAAACTAAAATCACCACTAATATTATCAAATCTTAAGCCTATATAATTACTTTCAAGATCAAATCTATTATCCCGAATCGTCAAATTATCAAACTTATTATCAGTTCCTAAAAAAGCATATCCAAATACCACAGTTACTGGACTATGAGAATGAATACCATCATACATTATAAAAGTATTTCCTTCAATTAAAGTGTCAGTAATATCTGCTCCATTTGTAGTTAATGAAATTATTTCATCGTGACATACTTTTTCAGCATAATTATTTCTGACTATTGCACCACTTGCACCAGCTGTCCAAACATCTCGTAACTGAATTGCCGCTCCATCTAAGTAGTCTCCATCATGCGATAAATATAATTCATTATTTTCAATAATTACATTGTCCCATCCAGTATATAGATCTATATTTGAAAAATGAAATCTATCTGCTGTTTTATCTGGTTCTATATGTCCTTCAAGAGATGCAAAATCACCATCATCACCCTTGGTTAACTTAGGGCCTGGTCCTCTAAATACTGAATTTTTTATAATAATATTATCAGAATATAATACCGCAAATTGTACTCCAGTATTAGGTATCGCTTTAGTTTGAGTTGCAATTAAATCTAAATTGTCCCAAACTATATTACTGACATTTTGGACAGTTACAAAACGAGCTTCTTTTGTTATCCCCATAGTATAAGTATCATCTGTATACAGTTCAGATCCATTTCCATTGATAGTTATATTTGATTTTTTATTAATATAAACTAAGTTTCTCAACAAAAAATCTTTATCAAACGGAAAGTTTACTATGTTTACTCCCATATCAAACGCTCTATTAAGTACTGCTGAACTATCTACATCTAATGAAGTATCATATGTATCAATATCTTCTATTATATGTGCCCCTAACTGCATTACATTTACTTCAGTTGTGTATTGTAATTGAGCAATCAATCCATTATCTAAAGTTATTATGTCCATTTCATTTGCTACTAATGAACCAGCATCTA
>CAYJHB010000081.1:0-3882 GCA_964370105.1 uncultured Muribaculaceae bacterium
AAAGAATATATAAAACAATTAAAAACTATGACAAAATAGTTATTGCAAGACATATCGGGGTTGATCCTGATGCGATGGCTAGTCAAATAGCACTTAGAGATTCTATTGTTAGTACTTTTCCTGAGAAGCTTGTGTATGCTTTAGGAAATGGTAGTGTTAAGTTTAATTTCTTAGGTAGATTAGACAAAGCTCCTGATGATTTAAAAGATGCTTTATTGATAGTACTTGATACACCTGATTTAAAAAGAATTGATTTACCTACTATAGAAGGTTATAAGGAAATAATTAAAATTGATCATCATCCGTTTGTAGATAAATTTTCAGACATAGAATATATTGATACTAAGTCTTCTAGTACTTGTGAAATAATTATGAAAATTTTAGAAGAAACTAAATTAGAATGTAATAGAACAATTGCTGAAAAATTATTTTTGGGATTAGTATCTGATTCAAATCGTTTTCTTTTTAGTAATACTTCTGGCAATACTTTTGAAATAGTTGGTAGGTATATGAATCGATATGATTTAAAAATAACAGATTTATATTCTAATCTATATATGAGAAATATTTCTGAAGTTAAATTTCAAGGGTTTTGTCAACAGATTATGAAGGTTACTGATAATGGATTAGGTTCTATTATTATTAAGGAGTCTGATTTAGAAAAGTTTAATGTTGATACAGCATCAACTGGTAATATGATTAATAATTTTAATTATATTGAGGAAGTTATTGTATGGGTTTCTATTACAGAAGATAACAAGAATGATATTATTAGAATTAATATTAGATCTAGAGGGCCGGCAATTAATGGTATTGCAGAAAGATATAATGGTGGTGGTCATAAATTAGCTGCTGGATGTCGCGTTAAAACTATGGCAGAGGCAGAAGATTTATTAGGTGACTTAGATAGAGTTTGTAAAAAATATATAGATAATTTAGAAGGAGTAAATGATGAAAATTAATAATGTGGAATTAGACGTTCTTGCTGTTAGAAGAAGTCAGTATCCGACTAAAATTCGACCTGAATTTTTGTTAGTGGGACGTAGTAATGTAGGTAAGAGTAGTTTTATCAACACAATTTTTGGAAGAAAGAACTTAGCTAGAATCTCTTCAAGACCAGGTAAAACACAAACACTTAATTTTTATTTAGCAAATGATGAATTTTATTTTGTGGATGTTCCTGGTTATGGATATGCAGCTGTGAATAAAAAAACGCAACAAAAATTTGGAATGATGATTGAAGAGTATTTGGAAAAGAGAGAACAATTAAAGAGAGTATTTATGTTAATTGATTTTAGACATAAACCAAGTGAAGATGATGTGCTTATGTATAACTTTTTAAAATATTTTAATATACCTGTTACTATAATAGCTACTAAGGTAGACAAAATTGGTACAACTAAGAGAGATAAGCAAACAAAAATTATTAATGATACACTTGATTTAGTAATGGGAGATGATTTAATATTATTCTCTAGTGTTACAAAAATGGGTGCTGATAAAGTACTTAGTAAATTGGATGACTTGGTTATTGAATTAATCTAAGTCTTTTTTTTTGTTTTTGCATATTATATTTTAGGTGATTAGATGCGTTTAGAGATGATTGATAATGATAGCTATGTTGTTTTTGTTAATAATTTGTATTTTAAGGTGGAAGATTTTTCAGATAAACAAAAGCTAACTGAGATAATAAAAGAATTACTTACAAGACTTAGTGATAGTTATATGTTGACATTTAAAGGATACTATAAAGTTATTATATATAATCATGAGTTAGTGGGAAGTTATTTGAAACTTGAAAAATTGGAAGATTTTTTAGTAGATGTAACTACTGTTGATATTAGAGTTATTGCGTATTTGAATGAAAAGTTTTTTATAGAGTTTGATGATTATGATATGATTTCAAAGAGTGTAGAAGGTTATTTTTATAATGATAAGTATTATGTAGATATCGATCATTTTAATAAAGATGATATTCTTTGTTTCTTTGATTATGGTAGAATTGTTTATGGGGATATAATTGATTCTATTAAGAGAT
This sequence comes from uncultured Muribaculaceae bacterium, assembly GCA_964370105.1. Taxonomy (GTDB): domain Bacteria; phylum Bacillota_I; class Bacilli_A; order RF39; family UBA660; genus CARZYU01. The sequence goes on from CAYJHB010000081.1 coordinate 2,039, forward strand.
TTGGAAGTAAAATAAAAGCAACTGTTCTATAGAACAATTGCTAGCATATTATTGGCACCTCTATTAACTACTTTACTTAATGTTTGTTGTAATTTATATCTAATGTTATCTGGCATTAATGATATTTTAGACTGTATTCCTTCTTGAACAATTACATCTAAACTTCGACCAAATATTTCGCTTTTCCAGATGTTATCTGGGGTAGTTTCATAATCTTTCATTAAATAATTAATTAGTTCTTTACTTTGTATTTCGCTTCCTATAATTGGCTCAAATGTACTATTTACATCTACTCTTATCATGTGAATTGAAGGAGCTACTGCTTTTAGTTTTACACCATATCTTGAACCTTGTTTAATTATTTCTGGTGTTTCTAATTTCATATCTTGTAGAGAAGGGGTAGCAACACCATAACCAGTTTGTTTAACCATTTTTAGGGCATATTTTATTTGATCATATTCTTTTTTTGCTTCATTATATTCTTGAAATAAAGATAATAATTCGGCTTTGTTTTTAACATCTATATTGATTATTTCAGTTAAGACATCATTGTATAGATGGACTGGTGGTGTTAAATTAATTGTAATAATTCCAGTTGATGGGTCGACGTCAGATAGATATGCTTTTTCAATTAGTTCATTGTCAATAAAGTGTTTAGTAATATACTCAACATCTTTTAATTTGTCAACTTCAATTACACTTTCCTTAATAGAGTTAATGTAACTTTTTTTGACTGGATGTTCATGATTTAAAATAGCTATCCACTCGGGCATGTTTACTTTTACTTCTAAGATAGGGAATTCATATAGAGCTTCTTTTAAGATATTGTACATATCTTTTTCATTCATTCCTTCAATATTGATAGGTAAGACTGCTACACCGTGTTCTTCTTTTAAAGAGGTTGCTAAGCGTTCTGTTTCTGGAAGCATTGGATGTGTTGTGTTTAATACAATTATGAATGGCTTGTTGATATCTTTTAATTCATTAATAACTCTTGTTTCTGCTTCGATATAATCATTACGATTGAATTCTCCAATTGATCCGTCAGTTGTGATTACTATTCCTATTGTTGAATGATCTTTTATTACTTTCTCAGTTCCTAATTCTGCTGCTTCTACGAATGGTATTTCATCATCGTACCAGGGGGTTTTAACCATGCGTGGTCCATTTTCATCATCTGCTCCTTTGGCATTGTCAATTAAATATCCAACACAATCAATCATTCTAATATTACAGTCAAAATCATCAATTTTAATTTTAGCAGCATTATTTGGAACGAACTTTGGTTCTGTTGTCATGATTGTTTTTCCGGCAGCACTTTGTGGTATTTCATCAAGTGCTCTTTTTCTTTCATATTCATCTTCTATGTTAGGAACAATTAATGTTTCTACTACTTTTTTAATAAAAGTACTTTTACCAGTTCTAACAGCTCCAACAACTCCTAAATATATATCGCCACCAGTTCTTTTAGCTATATTTTGTATAATTTCATTTTTTTCCATTAAATCACCTTTTCCTTATAGTCATTTAACTCTATGCTTAGTGGTATAAAATAATACAAAAAAAATCTAATATAAATTAGATTTAAAGCATTTTATCAATATCTTTAGGTACATTATCATTTACAATAGTATCAATTATTTTATTAGTTTTTTCTTCACTTACTTCTTTACCAGTTAAACTACCAATTTCTTTTATAACATCTTTTAAGACATCTTTATTTTTCATATTGGCACCTTGTATTTTACTAGCTAGTGATAAAATAGTATCTTTATTAACATTAGTTTTAGATTCTATTTTTTTAAAAAGAGCGTCTTTAAACATTTTATCTCCTCCAATACTAA
>CAYJHB010000082.1:0-3506 GCA_964370105.1 uncultured Muribaculaceae bacterium
GATATATCAAATACTAATTGTAATAGTGTTTCGATAAACCCATAAATCATAGAGTCAAGAGACATAAATAAATCTCTTACCATATCATTAAACCAATTAGCCATATCTATACCTCACTTTCTGTTTATTATTATACTATTATCCTTGTGTTGTTGTACTATCATTTAGACTACATAGCGGATCATCTATATCTAAATCAACCGCTACAAAATTAAGTAGCAATGTTACGATTAACGGAACAAAGAATACTCCCACTGCCGCAATAGCTCTTTTTACAAATCTTGCTGTTGCTTTGGATAATTCTTCTGCTTCATTACTTAAAGCTGCTTTTGAAAAGTCAATTATTCCCATTAATATTAGTGCTATTGGTGCTAATATTTGCATCATTTGTAATATTTCAGTTATTACTTGCCCTAATAAAGTATTAGTGAATAATGTTTGACATGTAACATCTACAATTGAACCTGGAAGTGAAAATTTGTAATCAGCTAGCGCAAAGAAACGATCTGTACTTGTCTCAAAATCATTTTCCACTTCATCTAATATTTCTTTTTGTTCATCAGTTAATTCACCTGATTTTTTTATTTCTTCTAACTCTTCTGATATTTGTGCTGTTTTTTTCTTTATTTCTTCTATAATTAGTTTTCCTTCTTCAAGGGCATTTACTGCAGTCACTTGGTCAGACGAACAATTTTCATTGATTATATCCATTACTTTTTCATATTCATCAATTAAACCCGGTGTATCATCTGTTCCTAATATTTTATTTATATCGTTTATTTTATTCATTGCCGTTTCAAAGTTAAGTTCACTTAAATTTTCTATTGACCCGTCCAATGAACTTCCACTTAAATTTTGAGGATCTTCAGCTGGAAAGGCATTATAAAATGCCTCATTTATCTCATTTATAATACGATTATGTTCATCTATGTTTTCTTCAATGATTTGAGGGCATAAATTATATGTACCATTTTCTACTTTACCTATCCATATATCTCTATCCCACCAAGATCCTGATTTATCTGAATATGTTCCATTTTGATTATCTACCAACTCTCTTGTTGATAAATCAGAAACAAACGATAACATTTTAGTTTTTTCTCCTATATCCCAAAACCAGCTATCTTCTACAAAACCTGCTCCATACTCATAGATAATATAGTCTGTTTTAGGACACCCATTAGTATTAAAATCAACCAAATCAGCAAAACTATCAAAACTAAAAGCACTAGTATCTAAAAAGTTTTCAGGATTTATTTTAGATAAAAAAGTTTCACTATTATTAGGTCTTTGGTATTTGTAATACCCATTTGTATCTAAACTGATATTAATGTTAACTGTACTTTCTGTTGATTCTCCAACTTTGGTTAATTCTATTTCACAATACTGTTGATTATTTTGAATATAACTAGTTCCGTTCCCTTTGAGTTCAAACATTACTGCATCTTCTGGAAATTCCGAGGAACTATTATATATATTGCTTGACATGTCCATTGAATCGATGCCATTATTTCCTATTGTATCCCCAATAAATGTAATATATTGTGGACAAGAATTCACCGGTGCATCTTCAGGTATAAATACATCTGTATATAGTGTTTTGCCATTGTATTGAGATTTATTCGGCACTGAGTAAAGTTTACTATTTTCTATAAAATTTTCCAAATATAATAATGAACTTTTGGAATGTACTGCACCTTTTCTAAAAATTAAAACCGCAGTATCTTCAATGTCTCCTATTTTTTCATATTCACACTTTTTCAACAACCAATTTTCACTATTACTTGAGGAAAATGAGTTAGAGAAAATTGAAATAGTTTCTTCTAATTCACTTTCTGTTAGACCATCTTTGTTTGCCTCGTTATAAATATTTTCAAACACAACATAATCATCTGAGGCCTCTACATCTTCAATCAAAAATATAAAAGTTAATATTGTTAAAATTGTTAATAAAAAGTTTTTTTTCATACTAAAACTCCTTTAGTTAAATATACTATTAAAGTATATCATAACTAACTTTACATATCAATTGTTTTTTATTAGTTATTTGTCAGTTGTTTTGGCTCTTTTTAATACTTATTTACAAAAAAAAATACACTTCAGTGTATTTATAATTATTACGCTACATCGTTCCAGCAATCAATCCAACTGTCTCCAGCGTTTGTACTTTCATCACCTGATGTTGACTCTCCAGCTGTACTAGCAAAGATATTGAATACTAACATAACTAAAGTTGTTACAAAGAATACTGCGATTGCGGCAATAGCGCGTTTTACTAACATTCCTTGAGCTTCTTTAATTTTCTTATCGTCACTACTAACTACTGATTTACCTAAGTCAATTGATCCTAGAATGATTAATATGATTGGAATACCAAATTGGATAATTGGAATAACTCCTAATTTAATTAATCTAATTACTGGATCTAATCCTGTACAAATTTCACTTACATCTAATATCATTTGATTCACTCCTTTATATATATATAATATATTTATTTTTTTTCATTGTCAAACGTTTTTATAGTTTTATGTCAATTAAAACTTAAATAATCCGAATATTTTACCTTTTTCTTCACTAGAATCATTACTATCTACTTTTTTACCAATCATTCCTAGTTTAGCTAGTAAAGTTTGGAAAACTGTTGTTTTTTCTCGATCATTTACTGGTGGTACACTATAAAATACTTTAGAGTTTGATTCATATTCAAAGTTAGTTATATCTCCATTGCTTAATAAGCTTTTATTTAAAATTATTTTTTTACCTGCTAGTTTTTCGAAACTTCTTCGATCCTTTTTAACTAATTTACTTAGTTTAATAGAAGATGGTTCTATTAAGTATAAGATATCATTACAAATACCTGCTGAATCATCATCTTCGTTTAGATCAATTAAAACAATATCAGAACCGTTAAGCTTCAATACTTCAGTTGCTATAGTATCAGGTGTTGCTGATACCATATTTTTTTCATTATTAAAGTATTGAAAATCATTACGATTTAATTCAATTGCTCCTACTGCTAATCCATGAGATTGTTCTAAGTCTTTTTTTAACATGTAAATAAAACTAGTACTTCCTGCATGGTCAGTGACATTTTTAACACCAATTATTTTGGTTCCTCCTGATACTTTTTGACTTACAGTATTAGAAAGTTCAGTAAATTGTTGAATATGTGCTACATCTCTGTAAGAATTTGGATGATCCAGTAAATATTTTATTCCCTCTATGTTAGTTGTAAAATTATACATTCCCATAGATACTAGTTTTGACAAAAAGGATGTGGCTGAAGATTCTGGATCTTGATTTGATAAAACTAGTATTATTTTTTCAACATCTAAATTTATAGATAATTTTTGTAGTACACTAATATCATGATAGTTTTTAATAGCTGTTATATCTAGAACCATTCTTCCAAAGAAAAAGTCTTTGAAGGTACTGATTAATTCATCTACTTCAAATTCTCCTTGCATTGTTTTTATAACATCTATTTCTAGAGTAGATAACAT
>CAYJHB010000083.1:0-3342 GCA_964370105.1 uncultured Muribaculaceae bacterium
GAAGTTATAAACTATGTTTTTAAAGAAACTTTTGATATTAATAATATGAGTAAATTTTATGAGAAGTCTATTAAGGAAATGGCCTTTTTCTTTAAGATGTATCGTAGAGACTTTTCGGGTTTTAAAATTGTTAGTTATTCTGCACTTGATTTTATTACTAGAGAGAAGTTTTTTAAATTTAAATTATTTAGTTATCACTATAGAATTAAAAATGGTGAAAGATGGTTAAATAATGATAATAAAGTATGGTATAACCCTCTTAACAAAAGAAATAAGCAAACTGCTTCTTTTCTTGATTTATATAGGACTTCTATTAAAAAGACTGTTAGTATAATTAAAGATATTAATAATTATTTATATAGTAATAAAAAAACTGATTTAAAAAAGTTATTTCCTGATATTTCTTATGTAAGTGGTTTGGATTGCAAAAAAGGACTAAGTTTCAAATATTTTGAATCTTAGTATTTTTTTATTATCTAGTGCCATAATAATATTAGGTGATGAGATGTTTTTTAAATATAAGATTGTTAAAATCAATAACGAGGAGGTTTTATACTTATATTCTACTAGTAATTATGAGTTTGCTAGTATAGATATTAATAGTAACCTTAGTATGCCAGAAAGAGTTGATAATTATGTGAAGAATAGCGGAATTAAGTTCACTGGTAATAAAGTATATTTAGTTATTGATGGTATTATTGCAGGTAACATGACTTATGATAGTAGACATGAAATTGATAGTGAATTTAATAAAATCGTTCCTCTTGAAATTGATAAAATTGATGTTTTAGATGATAATGATAGAAAAAGAATAGACTATTATGATGGTGAGATGATCATTAATTTAGAATTAGAGGATACTAGTGTAATATCTCTCACACTTGAAGATTATTTAATAGGTACGATTGCTTATGAAATGCCTATTCATTATGAAAGTGAAGCATTAAAAGCTCAAGCTATTATAGCTCGTACATACGCTATTAAGGAAATGTTTATACATAAAAAAATTAAGGCTGTCAACTCTACTCAAATCTATAAAGACCTTAATTATTTTAAATTTGTGTGGGGAGATAATTACCATTCTAATTTAAATAAAATTATACTTGCTATTAAGAATACTAATGGTCAATATTTAACATATAATAAGAAAATCATTTCCCCGAAGTTTCATCCTATTAGTAATGGGAAAACTGAAGATGCTAATAGTTTAGGTTTGGGAAACATTCCTTATCTTATTAGTTTACCTAGTGTTTGGGATATGGAAGCTACTAACTATATTAAAACTACTAGCAAAGAAATTAGTGATATTAGTCTTGCTTTAAATGTAAGCACTGAGGATTTAAAAAAAATCACTATTTTAGAAGTTACTAAAGGTAACCAAATTAAAACTATTAAAATTGGTGATAAAATATTTACTGGTACTGATTTAAGATATTTACTTAATTTATCATCTAATGATATTTCTATTTTAATTAATAAAAATAATGTTAAATTAGTTACTCGAGGTTTAGGTACCGGACTTGGTCTTAGCCAATTTGGAGCTAATGAAATGATTAAAGATGGTGCTGATCACATTGATGTTTTAAAATATTACTTCCCTAATACAAAAATATGGAAATTAGTTAGAGAAGTATATAATCACTCTAAGTTACAAAAATAAGAAATGAAATCTTTGTCTAGGCAAGGATTTTCTTTTAGTGTTTCAAAGTATTTAATTACTCCTTTGGTAATAACCTCAGATATAATTAACTGATATTCAGGTGTTTGTAATAATTGTCTTTCTTCATAATTAGAAATGAAACCACATTCTATTAATACACCTGGAATTTCTGTGTGATTATAAAGATAAAGGTCCGTTTCTTTTACTCTTCTTTCACTATATAAATCTTCTTTGAAGTAATACATTATAGAATCGGCTAGTATTTCATTATTATCGTTAATAGTTGAATATAATACTTCTCCTCCACTAAAAGAGGGATCTTTATACCAATTTATATGAATTGATAAATATAAATCGCTATTTGCTTCTTCTATCTTTAAAATACGACGATACAAATCCGATCTTTTTAATTCTGTATCCCATTTTGTATTTAAATCTATATCTTCTTCTCTTATTTGATAAACAATTGCTCCTTGACTGATTAATACAGATTCTAATACTTGTGATATTTCAAGATTTAAGTCTTTCTCCAGTAAATTACCATGCATTGTTCCTGGGTCTCTACCACCGTGTCCAGCATCTATATAAATTATTTTTCCTTCTAAAGGGAGTTTTTTAGCAATTGCTTCCACGTGACTAATAGTAAGAAGTAAGAGAATAAAAAGAGTTGTTATTATTATTTTATATTGTTTTTTCATTTCTTCACCTATATAATTATATGAAAAAAAGTAACTTTTATTTAGTTACTTAGCAGTACTTTCCTTTTATAGCCTTATATATGTATTCTTTATATGTAATATCTATATCAAATAAGTTTTCATATTCAATTACATATTTTATATTATCTTTAGATAGTGTTTTACAAGAATAAAAATGACTACAGATATCACCTTCTTCAATTTTACCTAAATATCCTAGTATGTTTACATCAATACTTAACTCTTCTTTTACTTTTTTCATTAAACATTCTTCTAAATTATTATACTCTTCTGTCATTTTACAATTAAATAAGTTATCTTTTGCTTTTACTATACCTTGTTCACTTAAAATAATTCCATAGATATTTATTTGTTTCATAATTCCTCCTTTTTAATTATATGCAAAAGAAAAGAACTTATTTTATTAAGTCCCATCTATCTAAGTATTCATCTTCTTCTTTATTTGGTATAAACTTGGTCTTTTTATCGTAAAATTCACGTACTGTTGCAGTTGCTCCACTTCCTTCCGGATGGGCGTTTAAATATCCTTGATGATTTAAACTAATTAGTTCTGCAAAAATAGTACTTGGTACTATGTGGAACTGATAATCTGCATCTTTTCTTACTAAAATATATATTTTATTTTCATATGCTTCTTCTTCACCAACTGAAGCTATCCACTTTTTATTGTTATTTCTATTTGATTTGATTTTAAATATGTACTTTTCATCATTTTTACTACAATTGTAAGTCTTTCTTGTATAGGATTCTATTTTATATCCTTTTTCAATTAACTTTGTTTCTATTATTTTTTTCACTTCTTCTAAATCCATTTTATATCTCCTTTTTTTCATTATTGCATATCTTTCCAAAAGAAAACCTTAAAGACTTTATCTTTAAGGTTATAAAAACAATATTAACGTTTACTGAACTGTGGTGCTCTACGAGCTTTTTTAAGTCCTGGTTTTTTACGTTCTTTCTTAC
>CAYJHB010000084.1:0-3319 GCA_964370105.1 uncultured Muribaculaceae bacterium
AAATGGCTACTATATCAGTTCCAGAAGCTAGACAATTGTTTATTAAACCTTTTGATAAAACTACTTTAGGAGATATGGAAAAAGCAATACTTGCTAGTAACTTAGGGTATAATCCTAGTAATAATGGTGAATCTATTATTATTACAATACCTGTATTAACTGAAGATAGAAGAAGAGAGTTAATTAAACAAGTTAAAGCTTTAGCAGAAGAAGGTAAAGTTGCGATTAGAAATGTTCGTGGAGATAGTAAGAAAGATATAGATAGATTAGAAATATCAGAAGATGAAAAAACTAGATTAGAAAAAGAATTACAAGATGTAGTTAATGAGTATAACAAATTAATAGATAAAAAATTAGATGAAAAAACAGATGAATTAATGACTGTTTAATAAATCAATGATAAGGAAATAGTAATATTAAGAAATTACTTGGGTAGAGAAATCTTTGTTTGGTGAGAGAAGATACTAGTAATTGATATGAATTCAACCTTGGAGAGCGTAAGCCGTTACTCGCGTTAAGAGATTTGAGTGTATAGTTTAAATGCTATAAAATAAGGTGGTACCGCGATAGATTCGTCCTTTAGAGGATAGAATCTTTTTATTTTGAAAGGAGAAAATATGAAAGATAAAGTATTAGAAATTAAAAATGACATTGATAAGGATATAGAGAGTGTAAATAATAAGAAAGATTTAAATGAATTAAAGATTAAGTATATGGCTAAGAGTGGTGTTATTACGATGTTTAGTCAAAATATTAAGGATGTTCCTAATGAAGAAAAAAAAGAATTTGGAATGTTACTTAATGAAATTAAAAATTACTTTAATGAGAAACATGATAAGTTAAATAATCACTTTTTAGAAGAAGAATTGAATGAAAAGTTAGAAAGTGAGAAGATTGATGTTACTCTTCCTGGGTTTAAACAAAGTGTAGGTGCTCCTCATATATTAGAAAAATTAGTTGAAGATATAGAAGAAGTATTTATGTCAATGGGATATGATGTAGAAGAAGGTCCTGAAGTTGAGAGGGATTTATATAACTTCGAGATGCTTAATTTACCTAAAGGTCATCCAGCAAGAGATGCTCAAGATACTTTTTATATTCAAGATGATGAGATATTACTTAGAAGTCAAACTTCACCAGTACAAGTTAGAACGATGTTAAAAAGCGTTGGAAAAGATCATATTAGAATTATTTGTCCTGGTAAGACTTATAGAAGAGATGATGATGATGCGACACATTCACATCAATTTATGCAACTAGAAGGATTATTAGTTGATAAAGAAATATCTTTAGCTGATTTGAAAGGTACAATGGATTTGATGGCTAAACACTTATTTGGTAATGAGAGACAGACAAGATTTAGACCGAGTTTTTATCCTTTTACTGAACCGTCTGTAGAATATGATATATCATGTTTTAACTGTGGTATGTCAGGATGTCCTGTTTGTAAACATACTGGATGGATTACAGTTGGTGGTGCTGGAGTTGTTCATCCTAATGTCTTGAGAATGGGTGGTTTTGATCCGGAAAAATATCAAGGTTTTGCTTTTGGTTTTGGAGTAGAAAGACTTGCAATGCTTAAGTATGGAATTAATGATATTAGGACTTTCTACTTAAATGACTTAAGAGTAAATAAACAGTTTGAAAGAATAGATAATTAAGACTATTAGGAGGAATTTGTGAAAGTAAAAAATTATTTAGACAAAAATCAGTTAATAAAGTTATTGGAAAATATAGAGAATAATATTATTAGTCCGGAAATTGCTAAAGAAGTATTAGAGATGGAAGCAAATAACGATGATTTAAATTGTATTACTAATATAATAACTTATTATCCAACGATTGATTATAAGAAACAGTATTCTAAAAATATAGAATTAATTTTGAGATATACTCTTGATAATTATAATAAATATGGCAATAAAGTAATGATGCTTGCTGCTAAAATGAACTGTGCTTATTTTCTTAGTGATGAGAAAGTTAAAAAGTTGTTGAATATTGAAAAGTATGATGAAGATACTATTTCGATGAAAATAGATTTGATGAGAAATGAGAGAGTATGGGAAAATAAAAAACTGTTAACAGCTTATTTTAATTTATTTGAAAATGCTGAAGATGATGACTATGCAAAACCACACTGGTACGATGAATTACGGAACAATTTCATGGTTGGTTTATTAAATAGAGTGGATAGTGACGATGATATAATTAATTATATAAATAAATATTCTTCAATTAATAATGAAAAAAAAGTTATTGTTAAAAACTTACTTGAAAGAAGAGGAATAACTCAAAACAGTGAAAGTTTTAATAAACTATATAAAATTATTGATAATCTTAGTGTAGATGAATTAGATACGATGTTTTGGCTAAATGGAACAATGAAAAATTCTGATATTGACAGTGCCTTTTCTAAAAGAATAATGGAGATTAAAGATGATGAATTAATGACTAAGGGAATTGATTTAATTAAGAAAACGGAAGTTATTGGATACTTTGATGAGGAACAAAGTTATTACGTGCTAGGAAAGGAACATGATAAAAAATATAGTTCTTTAGAATTTTCGGATTTTAATATTGCGTGCTTATTGCTTGAAAATTCAGCTTTTTCTTGGGAATTTGATGAAGTGGAATTATTATTATCAAAAATGAATGTTTATGTTAGAGGGGCTATTGTATATATCACTAATGAGATCGGTGATGATTATTTAAATAGTGATATTGTTGCTTCGTTTATTTCAACTGGAGATGATACAGATCTGTTGGTAAAGAAAGTTAGAGCTTTACAAGCAGATATTGATATGAAGACTAACCAAGAAAAAGTAAGAAATCAAGTATCTGATGATATTTTGGATAAAGTAGGAAAAGCTAACTCAAAGAGGGATTTTAATAAAATATTAAATAAAATAAGAAAAAACAATTAAGAATTGTAAAAAATGGGAAGGAATAGAAATGAAAATAAGTTTAAAATGGTTAAATGATTATGTTGATATTAAGAATATTGAACCTAATCTTTTAGCAGATAAAATTACAAAGAGTGGTATTAATATAGAAGGTAGAGAGAATAAATATATTCCTAACTTAGTAATAGGTGAAGTAATTAAGTGTGAAGCACACCCTGATTCAGATCATTTAAATGTAACTGAGGTTAATGTGGGAGATGAAGTATTACAAATAGTATGTGGTGCCGCTAACGTTAAAAAGGGAATTAAAGTCATAGTAGCTAAAACTGGTGCTACTTTACCAGGGGATTTCACTATTAAAAAAGTGTCTGTTCGTGGTGTTGAATCTAATGGTATGATATGTGCTTTGTTTGAGT
>CAYJHB010000085.1:0-3237 GCA_964370105.1 uncultured Muribaculaceae bacterium
ATACAACAGATTTATAATCTTCCACTACACAAAGTATAGAAGAGTCTCTAGTAGTATCACTACAAACATTACAAATATCATTATCCGTCAAAGAATTACATACAGAACACTTTTTTATATTCTTTTTGACAGACTTAATACTCTCTAAAAGAATATCAACTCTGTCATCATCCATTTCCATAACAGAAAAACAGTATCTCTCTGCTGTTTTACCACCTACTCCAGGTAAAAATTTCAAACTTTCTATTAATTCTTCTATTGCTTTAGGATACATATAAAACCCCTAAAACATTCCAGGCATAGAACTAAATTTGCCCATCTTTTTTTCAGTTAAAGCATCTACTTGTTGATTAGCTTTATTTAAAGCTACAACTAATAAATCTTCTAACATATCTAAATCATCCATCTCGAAATCATTTTTATTTATAATCTCAACAGATAAGATTTCTTTCTTACCATTAATCGTTAATTTAACCATTTCATTTTCTTCTAAAAATGTAGTATTATCGATTTCTTCTTTAGATTTCATCATTTCCTTTTGCATAGATTGAGCTTGTTTCATTAACGCTTGCATATTCATATAACATTCCTCTTTTCTTAATTCTCATATTCAACTATATCACCAAACAAAATTTCGGCTTCACTCAAGTTAGATGAAGGGTTATTATCAACAGACCCATCCTTATCAATAACTTCAGCTGGTTCATCTATATATTTATAAACAACCTTATTTTTCATATTAACAATATATTCATTTTTAGTCAAATCCCACTCATCATCAGTTATAAAAACTAATTTAATTTCCATACCTAATATATCCATAATAACTTGTTCTATTTCATATAATTTTTGATCTGCCAAAGAAACTTGGGATTCAAATTTATAAGACATAATTGCGTGCGATTCACTAGCAACTCTCAATGTAGAATCAAGTAACAATGAAATTACATTTCCATTTTCTATTTTATTAGAATGTAAGTTATCAATATCTTCTTTCAAAACATTAAGAGCATCTTTATTAGCATCACAAAAAGTATTATTAATTCTTATTTTTTTCAACTGAGCGCTTACATTGGAAATATTAGCAGAAGTATTATGTGAAACTTGTTTTTCTTTTGATTTATCTACAGACAAATTATTTCCCGGGAAATAATTTTCATTACTATCAACATTTTTTCCCGAATTTTCACCTGCTGTTTCACCATTTGTTACATCTTTTTTGGTTTTTTCCACAACCAAATTATTTCCCGGGAAATAATTTTCATTGTTTTTACCACTTTTTTCCAATTTATCATCTACAATTTCAACATTATTTTTATCATTACTATTAGTTTCAGTATTTTCATTGCCAAAATTATTTCCCGGGAAATATTTTTTAGAATTTTCGCTTTTTCTACTATATATATAAGATAATATTTTTAATTCAAAATAAATCTTAGGATTAAAGCTATTTTTTAGATCAGGTATCATAAGATTCATTTCATTAGCTAAATCAATATGAAACAACATATTATAATTACTACTATCATTTTTAGTATAATAGTTCAACACACTATTATGTAAATACAAAACAGCTTTGCTAACTACCTTTATTATATCATTCCCATTTTTTTCCATTTTACTTAACACAGATAAAAATTTTGAAACATCCCCACCTATAATTAATTCAACAAAATCTGCTATTTCTTCATCAGATAATACACCATTAACTTTATTATAAACATTAATATCTATATTTTCACCTTCGTCAACAAAAGACAAAACCTGATCCAAAGAGCTAAGAGCATCTCTTAATGCTCCATCAGCGTTTTGCGCAATCTTTTCTAACACAACATCATCAATATTGACATTTTCCACAACACAAATTTTACGCATTCTTTCTATAATGGTGTCAACTCCAATTTTTTTCAACAAAAAACATTGACAACGCGACAAAACAGTAATTGGAACTTTATTAAGTTCCGTAGTTGCTAAAATAAAAATTACATGTTTAGGCGGCTCTTCCAGTGTTTTCAAGAACGCATTGTATGCACCAACTGTTAACATGTGAACTTCATCAATAATATACACTTTATATCGTAAATAACTTGGCATCAAAGTAACTTTATTATTTATTTCTCTTATCTCATCTACACCATTATTAGACGCTGCGTCAATTTCGATAATATCTACAGTTTCATTACTATTTATTTGTCTACAGTTATCACATTCATTACACGGTTCACCATTTTTAAGATCACTACAATTGAGCGCTTTTGCAATTATTCGAGACAAAGTAGTTTTACCAGTTCCACGTGGTCCAGAAAAAATGTAAGCATGACTATTCTTTTTTGTAATCAAGCTATTTTTTAGTATTGTAACTATATCATCCTGACCATAAACATCCGCAAAATTTTTTGCTCTATATTTTCTATACAACGCTTGATACATAAAAACACTCACTTTCTATTTAATTATAGCATTTTTTAAGAGACTACTTACTATTTATTTCTTTTTTTTAAAAAAAAATCTTTTAACAGTGAATTATACTGAACACATTCCACTTTATTCATATTAACAATAACATTTCCATCAACAGAATTAACAATCATTTTCACTATTTCACTATTTTCAACGCTCGTAGATTCCATCGCATAATATATATTGCTTATTCTAGCTTGCTTAATTGCACTAGCACACATAGGGCAAGGTTCTAATGTAATATATATATCACAACCATTTAATCTCCAATTACCTAGTTTTTTTGACGCTTTATTAATAGCAATGATTTCAGCATGTTCTAAAACAGACTTTTTGTTTTCTTTTCTATTATAACCTTTCGCAATAATCTTACCGTCCTTAACAATAACCGCCCCTACCGGAATTTCTCCCTTATCATAAGCTTTAGTTGCTTCTTTATAAGCATTGTTCATATATTTATCATTCATATTTTACTCCAAAATAAAGGTGCACATAAAAAGTTAATGTTAAGGCTGCTATTTTCCAATCCTGACCTAGTTCCATACTATTTATTGCACCACAAATATAATACATCAGTTCCATTGTTTTTTCAAGTCTTTATAAAAAAAAACATAAAAATAAACTCACAACGTTTCACGTGTAACATAACTATCGTTCTGCTTTTAACACAAATTATTTCCCAGGAAATAATTTACAACACTTTCAGCAGTTTGTTATCCAACTAAAAAACAATAATTATCAATAAATAAACTATATTACAAACGTTTCACGTGTAAC
>CAYJHB010000086.1:0-3221 GCA_964370105.1 uncultured Muribaculaceae bacterium
TTTTCTCCTCTCATATATACAACAATCGAAGTTGTTATTTTATTGCATTAAATTTTATTTTTTTTAATATTATTCTTATTAACAGTTATTAATTCTATTATAACATATAAAAAGAAACTATTTTCATAGCTTCTAATCTAATATATTTTTTATTATTATTGTCTTTGTTCTACTCATTTCTTTTAGTGTAGACATTACTCCTTCATTACCTATTCCTGAATGTTTCCATCCTCCGAATGGCATTTCAAATGATCTAAAGAATGACGCTCCATTTATTATGGCTCCTCCACACTCTAATTCATTTGCTACTTTCATACATGTTTTCATATCTTTTGAAATAATACTTCCACATAATCCAAATGAAGATGAGTTTGCTATTTCAATAGCTTCTTCTATTGTTTCATATTCAATAATAGATACTACTGGTCCAAAGATTTCTAAGTCTTTAGCTACTGGCATATCTTTTGTTACATTATCAATAATAGTTGGTTCGTAGAAGGCTTTACTTCTTCTTCCTCCGTATACTATTTTGGCTCCTAGAGATACTTGCTCATTTACTTGTTTCTCAACATTGATAGCAGCATTTTCATTTATTAGACATCCTAAATCCGTGTTCATATCAATTGGATTACCTAATTTTATTTGACTTACTCTTTCTACTAGTTTCTTTGTATACTCTTCTTTTACATCTTTATGAATTAGAAATCTTTTACTAGCACAACATACTTGTCCTGTATTATAAAATCTTCCCCATATAGTTTCATTTACTGCTAGGTCGATATCTCCATCTTTATGTAGTATGAATGCATCGTTTCCTCCTAGTTCTAACATTAAATGTGTTAAATTTTGACTACATGTTTTCATTGTTTCCATACCTGCAAAGGTTGATCCAGTTAAACTTACTAAATCTACTCCTTTGTTTTTAGCTAGTGATTGAGCTGCTAGGGCGCCTGTTCCGTTTATAACGTTGATTGCTCCATAGTCCACTCCTGCTTCTAATAATAGCTCGGCATATTTATTAAGTGTCAATGGGTTATGAGATGATGGCTTTAAAATTACAGCATTTCCCATAACTAGTGCACTTGGTACTTTTTGTGTGAATAAATCACTTGGAAAGTTAAATGGTATGATGGCCACTACTACTCCATGCGGACATTGAGTAGTATATTGGATTGTTTTTTCTTGTCCTTTTTCTTGGCCTGACGGTATTAGGTTTCCGTATTCATGTTTAGCTTTCTCTATAAAGGCTCTTAGTCCTATGTTCACGTTCGCAATTTCCCCTATTGCTTCTTTTAATGGTTTCCCAGTTTCTAAACTTAATAATTTAGCTAATTCATCTTTCTTTTGTAATACTAAATCATTAAATTTATATAGTATATCAGCTCGTTCGTGTAGTGGTCTTTTACTCCATACTTTGAATCCTTCTCTTGCTGATAATACTGCTTTATTACAATCTTCTTCAGTACTTTCTGGCACTGTATCTATTAGTTCTTCTGTGGCAGGATTATATACATTTATTGTATTGTTATCACTTGCATCTAACCATTCTTTTCCTATTAGATTTTTAGCCATTTTACTCACCGAATCCTGTATAAGATAGTGATAATCCACCTACTGTATTTGAACTATGTTCACTACTTCCATACTCTCCAAATGTAAATGCCATTAGGAATTCTTTATTTCCTGTTGCTTTTTTTACTTCTGGATAGATTTGGTCTTCTATCTTAGCAAGGGACAATCCTAGTCTTCTTCCTCCACAGTGGATTAAGAAATAACTTGTTACTTCATCGTTCATCATTTCATTCAATTTATTAACAGTTTTTTCATTTGCTTCTAATATTCCTTCTGGTGTATTAGTAAGTAATATAACTGCTGTATTGGTAGCAAGATCTGCTCCTATATTCATTGAATTGTCTTCATTAGCAAACATTGGATGTCTCACTGCTGTAATATTTCCAATTGGATCTTTTACTCCTAGCGGTTGACAAATAGTTTCAACTAATATTGCTCCACCTTTTAAACTGTCTATTGGTTTATTTGTCCATTCTGCATATTTTTTAACTGCTGGTTCGTGGTCTATTTCTACTAAAGTTCTTTTTCCTTCTACTTTAGTAATAATTCCTACTTTATCAGTTTCTTGATAGGCTCCAGCATAAATATTTTTCATTTTGGTTTCAGTATAGAATACGGCAATAGCACATCCACTTGTAAATACTTTATCATTACAAATAACACTCCATTTACCTTCTACTGTATTATCAGCAGCACTTCCTCCGAATACTGGAATATCTCCTAGGATATCTTGAATACCTTTTAAATACTCTTCTTCTTCTCCTGGATTAGCACTCATAAAGAAATAATCTGGTTCTTTATCTTTTCCTTTTACAGATTCCA
Source organism: uncultured Muribaculaceae bacterium (assembly GCA_964370105.1). Lineage (GTDB taxonomy): Bacteria > Bacillota_I > Bacilli_A > RF39 > UBA660 > CARZYU01. The sequence goes on from CAYJHB010000086.1 coordinate 2,395, forward strand.
TTACTTCTTTAGCAATTTTTTGTCCTATTTCTCTAGGTGTTTCAGTTGTTTTTTCAGAACCTGCGACTACTACTTCGGCATTTCCTCCGAAACTCATCATTCCTGAGTATCCTGTTTCACTATTTAAGTATCCATCATGTGTACAAATAGCGGCACTTGATGTACATCCTAAGAATGGTGTATTAGGTGCGATACTTTGAATTCCTTTTACTAATTCATTTTGGTCATATACTACTGATGTAAATAAGATTCCAGCTTTCATATCATTTAAATTTGATGTTTTAGCTGTTTCTACTCCTGATTGATAAGCATCACTATTTTGACTATATCCTACTTTTGTTTTCATTCTTACTCCTTAATATGCATTTTTATACAATTCTTTTATTATTTCCACAGTTACTTCTTGTGGATTTCCTCCCGTACAAGGGTCATTGTATGCATCATTGCTTAATTGTTCTAGATCATCTAGATTCATTCCTATTTCTTTAAGGGTTTGTGGAATGTCTAATCTCTTTGATAACTCAGTAATAGCATTTACTACTGTATCTACTATCTTTTTGTCATCTTCTGTTGTATCTAAGTTAAATACTTCTGCAATTTTTCTGAATTTTGTTTCTAATCCCTTACCATTATATTTCATAATGTGTGGTAGTAATAGAGCATTTGCTACTCCGTGTGGTGTATCATAAATAGCTCCTAATGGATGAGCCATAGAATGTACTATTCCTAATCCTACATTACTAAATCCCATACCAGCAATATATTGAGCCATTCCCATTTTGTCCATGGCTTCTATATTACCATTGCAGGCTTCTTCTAAATTTTCA
>CAYJHB010000087.1:0-3108 GCA_964370105.1 uncultured Muribaculaceae bacterium
CATCTTCAGGATTAGTTGCTGTAGCATAGTTAGCTTGATTTTTTTCTGTATCTGTAAATGTATCTACAGGTACGATATTGATACTTTCTTCAGTACCAGCTGCTACTGCCGCTAAATATTCATCCATTGTATTAGCAGATGCTGTATAGTTATTATACCCATCATAAACATCAACATTATCAGTATAGTCAACTACACTTGCAATTGAATATGTTGGATAGAATGTACCATTAGTAATAGCAGCACAATTTGTTGCTGTATCATATGAAGAATCTTCTGCTACTGGTTCTGCTGTTCTTTGACGACAAGAAGTATTGAACCAGCTTATTGCGTTTGCATGGTGAACTGAATCATTTGGTTCCCAAATTTGAGCTTCTCTATCAGCACAAATTCCTGTTACTGCACCAGTTGTGGCACAAGTAATCCCTGTAACATCAGCTACTGCTGCATCAGCACGTACACGACCTAATTGAGCAAATGCTACACGCACTGAGTTTTCAATACCTGTATTAGCTACTCCTCCAGTTGCTCCTACTGTTGCTGAAGATTCAAGATTTAAATAAATTGCTTCTTCATTTAAGAAATTTAAATCTGTATAATATTCAGCTCCTGATAAGTTTCTTACGAATAAATCGAAAGCCACATATCCTTCTGCTTCTGCTGCACCATCATTTGGCATTTGACTAGCCATTAAACGGTAACCACCAGCTGTAGCAGTTAAACTACCTTTTTCGAACATTACTAGTCTTCCACTAGTTTCATCGATTTCACCTACTGTTGAAACTGGAATTAACCCATCAACTCCACCCCAACTGTTTGTGTTTCCTACATAAGCATCATCGATTACTGACGTAGAATCAAGTGTTAATTCATCAGACCAAGTTGCACCATCTAGTGATAATGCTAAACTTTCAGTCGTTTGAATATTAACTTCAAACGCAGTAACGTGCACTTTAGTCATACCTATGAACCACGCATAAGTTGATGATCCTAAAATAATTGCACTTAATGCTAACGCAACAAACAATTTTTGAATTTTCTTTGTGCGTTTAGAATTTTTTTTACGCATACTTTTTTTCTCTCCTTCTTATTGATTTTCTGTTAACTCTGAGATAAAGTTCATTTGAAATTTAATCTCTCCACCCAAAATACTATCTGTACATTCAGGATCGCTTCCTTCGAGCCACATTACTACAGTATACTTACTGATATCACCAGGTGCGAAATTTTCAACATGTTCTCTTACTACTGTTTCGTCATTTTCGAAAGGAACCGTTTCTCGTTCTGGTTCACCATCATTACCAATTTTTGCATAAGTAATGAATTCTCCATCTTTGTATACTCTTAGCCTTGCTGCCTCATCGACATTTCTAATAACATCATAGACAATCACTTCTGTCCAGTAATCCACTACTTCACTTCCTATATTTTCAATATAAAAAGTGTAAGCCATGTAATTTCTACCATTATGAGTACCGTCTCCACCTTCATATTCGTGAAGATCAGCCGGTAACCATTGATATGAAATATTATCAAAGCTTTCTGGTGAATCTGCTAGCAATTCTGATTGATACACTTTGTACTCAGGATCCGAATAAATTACTAAACCCTTTTCTCTAAAAGTATTTCTATCTAGTGTTATACTGAAATTGCCGCTATTATAGACGATACTCATAACGGCATAAGATACTAAAACTAGTGCAATGATAATCAGTAATGCCAGTTTCATTATCTTAGTGATGAATTTTTTTCGTTTGATTTTATCAACACTGTTTTCGATTCTTTTATCCTTCATATCATGTACCTTTCTGTGAAGATTGCACTACCATAGTATGATATACCCTGTACTCTCTATAATATACAATATTATTGTAACATACCTAGAATTTATGTCAATGAAATTTTGTTTTTTTTTGTCTATCTTTGTCGAAATAAAAAAAACTGTGTAAATTATACAGTTTTATTTTTTTTAGTTATTTACTTTCTATTATTAGTTTGATTGCTGTTCTTTCTTCTCCATCTATTGATATATCTGCAAATGCTGGAATACAAACTAAGTTTTTTCCAGATGGCGCTACAAATCCTCTGGCAATTGCAATTGCTTTAATTGCTTGATTTAGTGCTCCTGCTCCTACTGATTGTATTTCAACTTCTCCTTTTTCTCTAAACACGTTTGCTAACGCTCCTGCTACTGAGTTGGGATTTGACTTAGATGAAACTTTAAGTGTTTCCATATATATTATTCATTCCTTTCTACACTATAATATATGTATAAGAAATTTAATATATTATTTTTTTAGTGTTTTTAATTTTCCGATAACTTTTGAATCTCTCATAACTTTTTCCAAAAAACAATCTCCACACAACGGAATATATTCTACATCTTCAGCAATTCCATCAATTAGTATTGTTTCTCCTTCTAATGAATACAGACCATTTATTTTTCTCGCATTCATAGTTGCTTGGTTTTTTCCACATGCACATAGATTTGTTGTTTTTATTTCTTCCATTTGATCGGCTAAGGCTATTATTTTACCTACACCTCCCGGAAATAATTCTCCTTTAGCATCACTTTTTAATCCATAAGTATAAACTGGTATATCAAGTTGATGTGCTATTAGGAATAATTCTTCAGAATGATGCTCGTTTAACATTTGAACTTCATCTACTAGTATAATGTCACTATCATAATATTTTTGATAATTTTCTTCTGTCAGTAGTGACTCATTTTTCCCAAGAAGCATATCCACTTTTCTTTTTAAGCCTGTTCTAGATTCGATATAAGATTCTCCTTTTTTATCAATTTGGGGTTTAATCAAAACTACTTTTTTATTTTGTTCACTATAGTTATGTGCTGTTATAACTATGTCGATAGTCTTTCCACTTTTCATTGCTCCATATTTGAATACTAAATTTGCCATTTTCCTTCACCTCTATTTTAATGTTAACAAAGATAATTGGATATATCAATTATTTGTGTATTTTAAACACTTTTTATTTGTAAAAAAAATGTTAAATTAAAAATTTAACACTTCTGCTTCTTTATTTTCAACAACTGGTGTTGGTTCTACTGGTGTTTCAACAACTGGTGTTGGTTCTACTGGTGTT
>CAYJHB010000088.1:0-2986 GCA_964370105.1 uncultured Muribaculaceae bacterium
TCTCTTTCTCATCAATTTATGTATAAATGTTATCACAATATTTTTATCTTGTCAAATTTATTATATGTAATAAAAAAGAACTTATTCAAGTTCTAGTATTTCTATTTCTTCTACGACTGCTAGTTGTTGTTCTATAACAGCCTTTAATTTTCTTTTAAAGATGCGCATATTTCGTTCTAGCATATCGGCATTAGCTTCTATTTTATCTGCACGCAACAATGCTTCATTAACAATTCTTGAGGCGTTACTCTTAGCATCAGATACAACTAGTGCAGCTTCTTCTTTGGCAAGTCTTTTAATATTGTCAGATGTATTTTCAGCTTGGATAATAGATCTTTTAAGGGCATCTTCCATTGTCTTATAAGTATCTATTTCATTTTTTAAGGTACTAATCTCTTTTTTTTGTTCTTGGTATTTTCTAATAATACCTTCTGTTTGATTGATAACATCTTGAACAAATTTATTGACTTCGCTCCTACTATATCCTTGCTGTTCATAATTAAATCTTTCCATAACTCACCTCAAGATAAGTATTTATCTTACCAATTAAATTCTTCTTCTTCTTTGTCTTTAGTTTTTTTAGAGCTTTTTTCCGGAATATTATCATCAGTTATTTTGCCTTCAACATCAATGTTATTTGGAGTACATAAAAATATTCCTCCACCTAACTTTTGTAAGTCTCCACCTATTGCATATAAAGTTCCTGATAAGAAATCAACTATTCTTTTAGCTTGATCAGGTGTTACTCTTTTAAGATTAACTACTACAGTATTTCTTTGTTTTAAATGATCTGCTATTTGTTGTGATTCTGAATAAGCACGTGGTTCAAGTAACATCATTTTATTAGCGTTAGAACTCATTTGTTCAACACTAGAATAATATTGATTTTCTCCTGATTGGTTATTTAATACCACTTCATCATCATCTTCTTCTGCTCCACCAAAAAAGTTTTTAATTTTATCTAATGCCATAATATCCTCCAATTTTGTACTCTACTATAAATATTGTATCATAATTTTATAAAAAGTCCAATATTTTTTTAGATGGTCCTGTAAACAAAAAAAGACGAAATACTCGCCTTTAAAACCAAATTTGATCTATTTTAATATTTTCAGAATTAGGTTGTGGATTAGGTAGTTCAAATTGTAATCCTGTCGGTACAGAAAAGGCGTTTCCAAAAGCAATACAACTACCTGGTTGTAATGTTTTAAACTGCGCTATCACTTGCGATGAAGCGTTTGGTATCATCTTTTCTAGGTAAATTAAATCAGTTGGGTGGATTGTTTTTAATATTAGGAAATTAGAACACTGAGACACAACAGTACTTGATAACTCTGATGGTCTTTGTGTTATCAAACCTAATATTACTCCATATTTTCTACCTTCTTTAGTTATTCTTTCAAAGATATTATAGCCTAATATTTCAATATCAGTATCATTTTGAACATAACGATGAGCTTCTTCAATTAAGATATGATATGCCAGTATTCCTCTTTGTTGTTGTCTAGTTGATGATATAAAACATAACTTAGATATAATTTTTGTAATTGATTTAGCTAAACGGTCATCAATATTGCTTAGATTGATATTTACTATTTGTGCTTTTTGTCCTAGATTAGTCGTAAATAAACCCTTTAAATAATCATCCATGGATATCATATTAGGATAATTAAAAAACTCTTTATCTGATGAGTTTGCTAGCGTGTGAAGTCTAACACTTAAAACATTAGCATAATCAAAGACTTTGTCGCTTTTAAGTACACCTTCACTAATAAGAGCAAATTCCATCGCAAGATCTAAATCATCTAAAGTATATTTAATAGAACCATCTGGATTTTTTAGTTCTAAGTCATCTTTAATAAAAGTCTTAATAAACTCTACTACTAATTCCATTTCTTGAATTTTACCTGTTTTATCTATGAAAAGACATTGTTTTAAGGTTCTTGTATATCCAGGTTGAACTATTTGTGACTCAAGATTTAATTCAGATGTATTAAATTTAGTTAACACAGCTATTACTTGATCATGGATTTTCACTGGTTCTTTTCCACTAAGTAATATATCAAGAATAGCTCTCGCGATAATATCATTCTTATGAGTAATATTATTTGTGTTCTCTTTCATAATAATCGGTACTAATTTTAAAGTTTTCTCTAAAATAGGTATTTGAGATTGATTGTTAACCCCCAAAAGAATTGCTAAATCATCTACATCTAATAGCCATACTGGAATTTTTAATAATTCTCCATTAGCATTATCATTACTACTAGTTAATACTTTATAGTTTAACGCTGGAGATACTTGATTTATATTAGAGAATGCTCTTGTGTATTCCCCGTAAGCATCAAAAATTAAGACATTAGCTTTTGTTGGTACAAATTGCGGATTGGAAAACATGTTTTGAATAATCCTTGCTACTGCACAACTCTTACCACTCCCAGTGCTTCCAAAAATGGAAAAATGCCCTGTTAATAGCTTATTTGAATCAATATTAATAGGATAATTTTGATAAACACTTGATAACCCTAATCTAAAGTGATGATTATCTTTTATTTGCTGTTCTCCAAAAATAAGCATTAAATCTGGCATTGAAATAACTTTCACAATCGATTTGTAACCTGGTTTTTTTAACGAACCTGGATAAAATTTGTTTTCTTTTATTTCTCCTACAATGATTACTGTCATTTCTTGGGGATTTACTTCTATTATTTCCCCTACTATTTTTTTTTGTCCCTCTTCAAACACTACATGGATATTCATTAAATTAGCTTGATTTTTTATATCTATCTGTAATGACACTGTCACATATTCGTCCTTAATTTTATTAATTGTTCCTAACATATATATTCACCTTCTTATTCTAATAAATCAATTATACTATAAAAACAAAAAAATAAAAACATATAGTTTTTATTTTAAGGATTCCATATGACCATACCAACACTTCCTTGCCAACTAGATCCTAAAGAAGTAAAATCACTAGTAC
>CAYJHB010000089.1:0-2950 GCA_964370105.1 uncultured Muribaculaceae bacterium
TACCTTTTTTCAACTATTCCTTCAATTAAATATATTTGTCCTTTTTCAATCTCTTTGTTTTGTTCATAGATAGTAGGAAATAACGTAAAGTCAGCCACTCCTGTCTCATCACTACCACTGATGAATGCCATCTCATTGTTGTTTTTAGTTGTTATAGCTCTTTTACTTTCTACTAAAATAATTGTATATACTTTTTTATTAAAGTTATCTGGTGTTTTATTTAGAGTCATTATATTAGTTGTTTTTGCTTTATACATAGTTGTAGGATGATTACTAATATAGAAACCAAACAGTTCTTTTTCTTGTTCTAATAAAATAGCATTTTCATATTCTTCTTTTATTTCTATTTCTGGTTTCATAACTAATGATGGATCTAAGTCCTTAGTTAACTCTGCATAATTCATTAAATTATCTAGGTTTTCTATTAGTGTTCTTTTATTGTAACCAAAGTCTTTCAGAGTTCCTGCTAGTATTAAATTTTCTATTGTTTTTTTAGTTACTTTATTAATATATAATTTACTTAGACAATCATATATATCAATAAATTGTTCTTGTTCTTTTGATTTAATTATGTCTTTTACAATAACTGTACCTATTCCTTTTATATTTGATAGTGGATATATTATTTTATTATCCTTTACTAAATATTTAGTAGAACTTTCTTTTATTGTTGGTTTTATTATTTCAATATCATTACTTCTTGCTTCTTGGATATATTCTTTTGTTTTTATCTCACTACCAATAACACTACTTAGTAAACTGGCAAAAAATTCTTCTTTATAATAGTGTTTTAAATAAGCCATTTTATAAGCTATTATTGCATAGGCTACTGAGTGAGAACGATTGAATCCATAACCGGCGAAGTTTAATATCAAATCAAATAACTTTTCAGCTTCTTCTTTACTATGATTGTTTTCTAGAGATCCTTTAATAAACTTTTCTTTTTCATTTAATAAAATATCCTTTTTCTTTTTACTCATAGCTCTTCTTAGTATATCAGCATCTCCTAATGAGTAATTAGCATAAACTGAAGCTATTTGCATAATTTGTTCTTGATATATAATAATTCCATAAGTATTACTTAGTATTGGTTCTAGAGACTTGTCTAAATATTCTACTTTTTCTTCATTATGTCTTCTTCTAATATAAGAATCAATATTTACTGCTGGTCCTGGTCTGAATAGAGCTATTGCTGCGAAGACATCTTCAAAGCGATCTGCTTTTAGATTTCTTAAAAAATTTCTCATACCAATTGATTCAAACTGAAAAATTCCACTTGTATTAGCTGTTGCGAATAACTTTAGTGTTTCTTTATCATCTAGTGGTATTTTATTAAAATCTATTTCAATACCTTTATTCTTTTTAACATCATCTATAATATTCATAATAGTTGATAAATTTTTAAGTCCTAGAAAATCCATCTTTAATAAGCCTAGTTCTTCTAAGTAATCCATTGAATATCCTGACACATAACCGTCATCGTACTTTACTAGCGGTATTATTTCATCTAAATCTTTTTGACACATGATAATACCAGCAGCATGAGTTGACGTGTGTCTTGGCATTCCTTCCAAGTAAGATGCAATGTCATATGTTTTTTTTAGATTAATATCACTATCTACTCTACTTTTAAATTCTGTATTCTTTGTGTAGAAATCTTTTAATTTATCTTTTGTTACTGTAGGTATTAACTTACATAGACTATCTATTTTATAAAGGGGTACATTTAGTACTCTCCCTACATCTCTTAGTGCTTGTTTGCTACCTAGAGTTCCAAAAGTAATAATGCTTGCAACTCTTTTAGTTCCGTATTTTTCTTTAACATAGTTAATAACATCATCACGATGAACATCTGGAAAGTCAATATCAATATCTGGCATCGTTACTCTTTCCTTGTTTAAAAAACGTTCAAATAACAAGTTATATGGTATTGGATCTATATCAGTTATTCCTAAACAGTATGATACTAGGGAACCTGCTGCACTACCACGACCAGGACCTACTAGTATTTTCTTTTTTTTAGCATAAAGAATAAAATCATACACTACTAAAAAGTAATTAGCAAATCCTAGTCTTTTAATTGTTTCTAACTCATAATTTAATCTATTTAAATAAACTGAATCTTTACTTCCTGTTCTTTTAATAAGACCTTTTAGTGATAACTGTGTTAGGTATTGTTCTGGAGTTAAGTCACAGTTAGTATCAAAGATGGGTAAATAAAGATTATTTTCTTTCGGAAATTTTAAGTTGCATTTATTTATTATTTCTAAGTTATCTCTTATAAAATGATTTGGAATATTTGTAGAATAGAACTTATCTTTATCATTGAACTCATCTTTATTAAGAATTGTTTTAGAATCTTTTATCATATATAGATATTCTAAATACTTACTCTCTTTTTCATAAAGATTTAATACTTCTTTAATATATACTACTTTGTTTGTTTCTTTTAATAAATCATTTCTTTCTTCATCATTTTTATAACCTAAGTAATACTCTGGTTTAATATCTTTTGCTTTTTCTTTACATTGATGAGGAATAACGATAATTATCTCTTCTTTATTAAGGTCATTGATAGTTACTACTCTTTCACTTTGGATAGTAGTAATTTTAATGAGACTTTTATAACCTTCATAGTTTTTGGCATAGACATAGACTATATAATCATCTAGTTTTACTTCTAAGCCAATAATTGGTTTAATATTATTAGTTAAACATTTCTTGTAAAACTCTCTTGTGGCATACATATTATTATCTGTTAAACATAGTGTTTTGATTTCATTTTTAATCGCAAAAGCTATTAGGGAATCAATGGATATTAAACTAGATAATAGTGAATAATTACTTTTTAAAACTAATGGTGTATACATTTTATCCCTTCTTTCTATTTATATCTTACCACATAATGATAGTTTTTCGTATATTTTATTTGACTTAGAGTGATTTATAT
>CAYJHB010000090.1:0-2917 GCA_964370105.1 uncultured Muribaculaceae bacterium
CAACTCGGCATCTATTCCCATTTCCGAGCAGCGCAACCGCTCCAACTGGGTATGGTAAGTTTTGGCTATGGAGTGACACTTTTTACAGGGTCGATGGAAGTTGCATTACTACAGTATACTCAAGCATCAGCTAATCTAATAGATCCTAATTATCACGTTAGTTTAACATCTAACTTATATATTATAGTGGCACTAACAATTATATTTTCGATAATAGGGACATACATCGTAGAAAAATTCATCACACCAAAAATAGGAAAATATAAAGCTAAGACAGATCTAAGTGTTACACAACAATTAGAAATAATTACGGAAGATGAAGAAGAACAAAAAAAATTAGAAGAAACCAAAAGAGCAAAAACAGGTCTACAATATGCAATGATAACTGGTCTAATAGGTATAATAACATTTATTTATATGATAGTCCCTAATTTACCATTTTCAGGATTGTTATTAGATATGAATGAAACAGCATATATAAACCAATTATTTGGATCAAATGCATATTTTCAAGATGGTTTTACATATATGCTATCAATAATATTCTTATTAATGGGAATAGCATATGGTATTGGATCAAAAGCAATTAAAAATGATAGAACAATAATTGATGCAGCCACTAACTCAGTTGTTTTCAAACACATAGGAAGATTATTATTATATGTTTTTGTGGCTTCACAATTAATTGCTGTCTTCAGAGAAAGTAATATTGGAACAATTATTACTGGAATATTAGCTAACTTTTTAACAGATTTGAATTTAACAGGAATACCGTTGATAGTTGTAGTAATATTGGTAATGGCTATTTCAAATATATTCTTAACAACACCTGCAGCTAAATGGATCATATTTTCACCAGTTGTAGTACCGATGTTAATGCAATCTAATATTTCACCAGGATTTTCTCAAATGTTACTTAGAGCATCAGATTCTATGACTAATGGAATAACACCACTCTTAGCATTTTTTGTTATATACATAGGTTATTTAAATATATATAATCTAAACAAAGAAGAACCAATAGGATTTAAACAGGCGATAAGCTATGTAATGCCATACTTCATAATGATTAGTTTATCATGGGTTTTGTTGATAGTAGGATGGTATATAATAGGATTACCAATAGGACCAGGAGTATATCCGACAATTTAGAGTAGATTTATATCTACTTTTTTTGTATAATATAAAGACGGAGGGAAGTATATGGCTTTAACAGCAGGAATAGTAGGACTACCAAATGTAGGAAAATCGACATTGTTTAATGCGATAACAAAGAAAAATATTTTAGCAGCAAATTATCCATTTGCCACAATTGAACCAAATGTAGGTATTGTAATAGTACCAGACGAAAGAATGACAACTTTGAAAGAAATGTATGAACCAAATAAATTCATACCAACAGCATATGAATTTACAGATATTGCAGGATTAGTAAAAGGAGCATCATTAGGGGAAGGCCTAGGAAACCAGTTCTTATCACACATTAGACAAGTGGATGCTATTTGTGAAGTAGTACGATGTTTTGAAGATAAAAATATTACTCATGTAGATGGGGATATAGATCCACTGAGAGATATCGAAACAATCAACTTAGAGTTAACTATATCAGATTTAGATATGGTTAATAATAGAATTAGCAAAATAGAAAAAAAGGCAAAAACTAATAAAGATAAAGAAGCTTTAATGGAATTAGAAGTATTAGAAAAAGCAAAAGAAAATTTAGAAAAGAGCATTCCACTAAGATTAGTAGATTTTACTGAAGAGCAGTCTAAAATGATTAAATCATTCCAATTTTTAACAGGAAAACCAATGATCTATTTAGCGAACATATCTGAATCAGAACTTGGACAAGAAGAAAATGAATATGTTAAAACAGTAAAAGAGTTTGCAGCAAAAGAAGGCGCTAAAACAGTTGTCATTTGTGCTAAGCTAGAGCAGGAACTAAGTGAGATGGAAGACCAAGATAAACAAGAATTATTAGAAGAATTAGGTTTAAACATTTCAGGATTGGATGAATTAGTAAAAGTAACTTATGATCTTTTAGGATTAGCAACTTATTTTACAGTAGGTAAGGAAGAAGTAAGGGCATGGACATTTAAAAAAGGGATGACTGCTAAAAGCTGTGCAGGGATAATTCATACAGACTTTGAAAAAGGTTTTATAAGAGCAGAAGTAGTAGGGTATCAAGACTTGATAGAATTAGGTAGTGAGTTAAAAGTAAAAGAAGCGGGAAAAGCAAGACTAGAAGGAAAAGATTACTTAATGCAAGATGGAGATATTTGTCATTTTAGATTTAATGTATAATAAAAAAAGATAAATCTTTACAAGGTCTATCTTTTTTGATATAATAAATGCGAGTATTTTAAGTACTCCTTGCTGTACCAAGATGTACAGCCAAAGACCATAAGGAGGTGTAACAATGAAAAAGTATGAAGTTATGTTTATCGTAAGACCAGACTTAGAAGAAACGGTAATCAGTTCAGTTGCTGAAAACATGAAAAATGTATTAACATCAAACGGTGCTAATATCATCGAAGAAAAGGCAATGGGACAAAGAGAATTAGCATACGAAATCGAAAAACACACAAAAGGATATTATTTCCTTTATGTTATCGAATCAAATGATGTTAAAGCAACAGAAGAATTCGATCGTTTAACTCGTATAAGCGAAGAAGTTATTCGTACATTAATTATTCGTATCGACAACTAAAAGAGAGGTAGAAAATGAATAAAGTTTTTTTAATAGGTAGATTAGTAAGAGACCCAGAATTAAGATATACAAACAATAATACAGCGGTAGCTAGCTTTTCAATTGCAGTTAATAGACCATTTACTTCACAATCGGGAGAAAGAGAAGCAGATTTTATTAACATAAGCGTTTGGAGAAAACAAGCAGAAAATGTTAAAAACTATTTAT
>CAYJHB010000091.1:0-2869 GCA_964370105.1 uncultured Muribaculaceae bacterium
TAGCTTATTTATCCGCAATTTGAAATAAACTTTGCCTCCCACTTGATCTATATAAATACATATAGCCCTTAAATAATAACATATTATGCCTCGTCACGCAACTATTTTCTTATTACATAACAAAAAAAGTACATATTTGTACTTTTAAATTACTTTTTCAATTTGAGAAAGTTCAGCTTCAACAGAAGTTTCTTGACCAAATAAATCTACTAACAAACTAACTTTTTGTGCTGTCATATCAACTTCATCAACCTTACCAAACATTCCAACAAACGGACCTGCGATAAGTTTAACTTTAGTTCCTTGAGCAAGTTCTTTATCAATTTCAATACGACTAATTCCCATACTATTTAATATCTTATCTACTTCATAAGGTTGTAAAGGCGTTGGTTTAGCACCTTTCCCTGAAGATCCAATAAACCCCGTAACTCCCGGAGTATTACGAACTACAAACCATGCATCATCTGCCATAACCATTTCAACCAAGATATAACCAGGAAACATTTTCTTAACTTTTTCCTTAGTAACACCATCTTTTAATTCAACTTCAGTTTGTTCAGGAACTACTACTCTATGAATATAATCTTGCATATCCATAGACTCAGCTCTCATTTCCAATTTCTCTTTTACTTTATTCTCATGACCAGAATAAGTATTTACTACATACCATTGCTTATCCATTATACACCCCTACATTAATCCTTCAACAAAAATCCAAAGTAAATTAATTAATAAGAAAAAACCTGCAAAAAACACTAAGAACACAATAGTTGCCCCTGAATATTTAAGCATATCTTTTTTATTAGGAAAATGAATTCTTGTAAATTCCTTTTTCAAACCTACAAAGAAAGTCATTATTTTATCTCTAAAACTCTTCTTTTCTTTTTTTAGTTCTACTTTCTTACTAACCTTTGGTTTCTTTTTATCAACAGTTTTTGTTGATGTTTTCTTATCAATTTTCTTTTTATCAACAGTTTTTGTTGGTTTTTTCACTTCTTTAGTTTCTTCAACCTTTTTTGTTTTCGGCATAAATCTCACCATACTTTCTTAAAATTTAAATCAAAATAAAAACACTTGCTTCGTGTTAGTAATAAAATAACACAAAACAAGCATTTAGTCAACTATTTACCGCTCATTATAAATAAAATAACCGCTGTCACACTAAACATCACAGTTAAAGCAGCTAAGATATACCAAGTAGCATTCCCATGCGATACTTTATTGTTATCATATTCTACTCCACCTAAACCACTATAAGCAGTACTTTTTGTTTTTGAAATACCAAAATCACTTGAATTACCTTCATTAATAGCACTCTGTTTCTTTTCATTAATATACTCATGATAATATGGCTTACCATCTTCTAACAAAATAGATCTATAATAATCTTTATCCTCTTCAGCTACAGTAGCAATATCAAGAAAATTTTCCAAATCACTTTTGACCATATCAACAGTTTTAATAGATATATTATCTAAAAGACCTAATGAACCAAATAATATTATAGTTGCAAGAAACTCTTTATTTTGTTCAACAGCATATTTTTTTTGTTCTTCACTTTCAAAAGGAACCTTTTCAGCATCAATAACTTCTTTATCAAAAAAAGTACCAAAAAAAATTTTTTTTGAATCCATTACTGGTATATATTTTCCATCATCATGAATTTCTTTCAATCTCTGAGAAACCCTAATATGGATATCTCTAGAATTTTCTTCACTTAATTTATTATATAAAGTTATAACATTCTTATCTTCCATATTATCACCCTATAATAAGTTTACAACAAAAACACATTAAACACAATATCTATTTATTTACAACCATATTACCAAACAATAATCGAGCTTTTTCTAACTGATCTCTCACTTTCTTCACTGTTAAATCTAGTAATACAGCAATTTCACTTATTTTAAAATTATTATATTTCAATAAAAAAACACATCGGCTCATTAATGACATTGAATAAGCTCTTTTAATAATCTCTTGTTCGAAATCACTATTAATCACATGCTCAATAGGTAATATTTCTGGTGAAACAAATATATTTCCTAATTCTAATTCATTATCACTAGTTTCAACTAATCTATTAAGAGAAAAACTATAATTAAGAATACTATGTTTCATCGTCATACTTTTTCTCAAAAGATTTAAAATTTGTCTTTTAACACATACTCTAACCAACGTATAAAATAAAATATTTTTGTTTTCATCATAAGAATTTAAAGCATTACTAAAACCTATATAACCTTCCTGTATTAAATCAACTAACTCTAATCCACATTTCTTAGCAACCGGTAAATATTGCAAAGAAAAAGATGTAATCAAAGGTTCATATTTCTTATATAAAAGAGTCTTACTATCTTCATCATTCTCTTTTATTAAATATATTACCTCATAATCATTTACATCTTTATAATTCATATTATCCCTACTTTCTACTATTAATAACTTGATAAATCATAATAGCAGTAGCAACTGATGCATTCAAACTATTAACTTTACCACGCATAGGGATTGTAGCCATAATATCACATGATTCACGAACAAGTCTTGCAATACCAGTTCCTTCATTACCAACAACCAAAGCAATTTTTGAAGAATAATCAATTTCAGTATAATCAGTACCATCCATATCAGTACCAATTATATAAAAGCCCCTATCCTTAAGTTTTCTAATCGTTTGATGTAAATTAGTAACCATTGCAAGTGGAATATTCTCAAGCGCTCCAGCTGAAGTCTTCATAACAGTAGGAGTAACAGAAACACTACGATTTTTAGGAATAATAATTCCATCTACTCCGGCAGCTTCACTAGTTCTAATAATTGCTCCTAAATTATGTGGATCTTCTAAATGATCTGTAATAATTAA
>CAYJHB010000092.1:0-2759 GCA_964370105.1 uncultured Muribaculaceae bacterium
CAAGTGGTCGTGGTTATAAAGGACAAAACGCACGTAGTGGTGGAGGAGTAAGAGCAACTTTTGAAGGTGGTCAATTACCTCTATACCGTCGTTTACCAAAAAGAGGATTCAGCAATGCTCCATTTAAAATTGAGTATGCTGTAATCAATGTAGAAGATTTAAACCGTTTCGAAGATGGAACTGTTATCAATCCTACATTATTAAAAGAAGTTGGTTTAGTTAAAAACCAAAAAGATGGTATAAAAGTATTAGGTAAAGGAATTTTAACTAAGAAATTAACTATTCAAGCACATAAGTTTTCAACTAGTGCATTAGAAATAATTAACAAGTCAGGAAGTAAAGCTGAGGTGATTTAAGATGTTTGCTACATTAAAGCAAATCTTTACACCTAATCAAAAAGAATTGAGACATCGTCTTTACTTTACTCTAGGTGTATTGGCCTTGTTTGTAATCGGAACATATATTAGAGTTCCAGGTACTGAAAACCTTACAGATGATTTAGGATTTTTAGATCTTATTAATGTAATGGGTGGAGGTGCCTTAAAGAACTTTTCAATATTTGCTTTAGGGGTTATGCCATATATAACTGCATCAATTATCATGCAGTTATTACAAATGGATGTAGTTCCTTATTTATCTGAATTATCTAAACAAGGACAAGCAGGTAGACAAAAACTTAATAAAATAACACGTTATGTCGGAATAGGTATGGCATTTATAGAAGGTTATGCTTTCTCGTTTGCAGCCTTAGGTACAGAAGGGTCAATCATGCAATATTTATTTGTTGCAACGATACTAACTGCTGGAACAGCTTTTGTTCTATGGTTAGGTGATCAAATTACAAAAAAAGGTATTGGTAATGGTATTAGTATGATTATCATGGCTGGGATTGTAACAACTTTACCTACAATGTTCATTGAAGCGTTTAATTCATTAATCGATTTCGGAGATGCACAAGGACTAGTGTTAGGAATATTAGGGTTTGCCCTATTTGTAATTGTTTACTTAGCAATTATTGTTGGAGTAATCTTTGTTCAGGAATCTGAAAGAAGAATACCAATACAATATGCTAATAAATCAACTAGTTCACTGTCAAAACAAACATTCATGCCAATCAAAATTAATTCAGCAGGAGTTATACCAGTAATTTTTGCTTCAAGTTTAGTTTCGGTTCCAGGTATGATAGCAAGTTTCATAGGACAAGAAAGTGAATTCGCTGTGTTTGTTAATCAGTATTTAACACTAACAACACCTATTGGATTTAGTATTTATATAGTACTTATATTCTTATTTGCATATTTTTATACATTTGTGCAAATGAAACCGGATCAATTGGCTAAAAACTTACAAAATAACAATGGATATATTCCAGGGATTAGACCTGGTAATGATACTGAAAAATATGTTAAACAAGTATTAACTAGATTAACAGTATTTGGTTCATTATTCCTAGTTGTTTTAGCAGGATTACCAATTATCTTTACAATATTAAGTAATATGCCATCAACAGTAACAATTGGTGGTACAGGATTACTAATCGTAGTTGGTGTTGCACTAGAAACATACAAACAAATGGAAAGCAGTGTAATGTCAAAAAGTTATAAAAAAGGGTACTCTAGAAGATGATGAATATAATTTTAATCGCACCCCCTAGTGCGGGAAAGGGAACTTATGCTAAAGAGATTAAATCTAAGTATAAGATTCCTCACATCTCTACTGGTCAACTACTAAGGGAAGTTGCAAAAAGAGAAGACGAAGTGGGAGAATATGTTGCTGAAACATTATCTCATGGAGAATTTATCCAAGATGAAATCGTATATGAAATATTAGATCAAAGAATATTAGAAGAAGATTGTAAAAACGGATATATCCTTGATGGCTTTCCTCGTAAAGTAGATCAAGCTGTTCGTTATGATAAATTTTTAGAAGATAAAGATTTTAATGTAGGAACTGTTCTATTAATAAATGTTGAGAAAGACTTATTAATAAAAAGAGTTACAGGTAGAAGAGTATGTAATGATTGTGGAGCAATCTATAATCTTAATATACCAGCTTCGATGCCAAAAAAAGATTTAATCTGTGATAAATGTAGAGGGAAATTAATACAAAGAAGTGACGATAATGTCGAAGCTTTTGAGTATCGTTACAAGACTTATTTAGAAAAAACAAAACCACTAATTGACTACTATGAATCTAAAGGATGCTTAGCAGTAATTGATGGTAATGGTGATAAAGAAGTTGTAATGAAGAGAATAGAAGAAGTACTTGTAAAGGAGTGATTTCATGATAACTATTAAAACTGATCAAGAAATTGCCCTAATGAAAATTGCAGGTAATATAGTATACAAAACACACCAATATTTGAAGTCCTTTATCAAAGTAGGAGTAACAACCAAGGAACTAGATGATCTAGCTTATGATTTTATCATAAAAAATGGTGCTACTCCTTCCTTTAAAGGATACAGTGGATTTCCAGCATCTATTTGTACATCAATAAATGATCAAATAGTGCACGGAATACCAAATGATTATAAATTACAAGATGGTGATTTAGTATCAATAGATATTGGAGCATGTTACAAAGGTTATCACGGTGATTCTGCTTGGAGTTATCTAGTAGGAAAAGCTAGTGATGATAAGAAGTATCTACTTATGCATACTGAAAATGCATTATACGAAGGGTTGAAAGCTGTTAAGGCTGGAAATAAAGTAGGGGATATTGGTTATGCAGTAGAACAATACGCTAACAAATATCAACT
>CAYJHB010000093.1:0-2708 GCA_964370105.1 uncultured Muribaculaceae bacterium
CCATTATCTAAAGTTATTATGTCCATTTCATTTGCTACTAATGAACCAGCATCTACTATATTATAAGTAGCTTTTCCTTCATCTCCAACTGCATAATATCCTCTTGTCTCTTTAACATCTCCTGATACTAAAGTTGTATCTGCTTTCATATCAGCTACTGTATCATAATCTCCTTCAAGTGGAGGTATTACTACTTTTGTTGAAGGTGCTATTTGTATATTTGCTGATAATGTATTAGTTGTTGTCATTACACCTGATCCATCATCTATCCATACTCTAAATTCATTTTCTACTAATTGATCTATTTCATTACTAGTAGTCTTAAACTTATATACATTCTCCCCTGTACCTACATCTATCTTATCAAAGTCTGACAATAGATATATCTCATTATTATGTGCAAACTTTATATTTGTATCACTAACATTAGTCTTATCATTAAGTACTATTTGTATATCATATTCCTTAACTTCTCCACATTTATTCTCAACTGAGTACTTTAAAGGATACTGAGCCATTCCCTCAGTATCATTAAGCATACCTGTATTAATTATTTCTAATCTCTTAGTATAATCATCACCTATTGATACATCTAAACACGCTATTTCACTAACATCAGGTGAATATGCAAATGACATACCCAAAAGCATTCCACTTATCACTAGTGTTGTAATTAGTGATATAAATATTATTGTCTTCTTATTATCTATTATATCTTGTTTTGTCATATTTACCTAACCTTATTATAAATTTAACTCATTGCAAAAGTATCTGTTTCAGCTCCGATTAAATAAACTTTCTTATATTTATTAATTGAATTATTATTAAACGTTATTGTATTACTAATTTCATCAGTTGGATTATAAAATAATAAATAACTTTTCTCATTAATACCTGTTCCCGTAACAACATTATTAATAAATTGTATTTCCCCTGCATTAACAGCCGTTTCATTAATATAAACTAAACTAGAATATTTATTAGCATTAACCTCGTCAGCACTATAATTAATATCATTACCCGACATTATTATTTCATTATTGATAACATCATTTTCCCACATAAATATTTTATTAGCTAAAGCATTTATATTCAAAGTATTATCAGAAATCTTAGTATCAACACTATTAAAGATATTGTTTGTAGTATTAGTAGTGGTAATTGTATTATTAGTAACCACATTAGCATTAACAACCACATTATCAACTACTGCATTAAGAGTAATTTGATTATTGTCAATCATTGTACTAGCACCTGAGTTGAAAACATTAAGCTTAGCACTAGCATTATTAGAATTAACAGTTAGTATATTATTATTAAACGAAGAAATGTCTCCATCAATAACATTAGTATTAACAATTGCATCATCTTTAAAAGTATAATTAAAATCATTATTTTTCACTACAACAGCCATAGAATTAACTGTAGTTATTAATGAATTTATTGATGTAGTATTAACCTTGTTATTATCAACAGTAATATTAGAACTATCAGTAATAACAATTTGAAAATCATTAGTAGAGGCATTAGCAAAAGTAATATTATTTAATGTTACATCAGACGAACTAGAAATATTAACTTTTGAATTGGCAGCTCCGCTTGCAAAAGTAATAGTAGCATCAGCACTAGTTAAATTAAGCGATGAAATTCCATTTATGTTAAGACTATCAGTTAACAAATAATTTTTATTCCCCAAATCTAATGTCGCTAATCCCGAAGAAAGAGCTTTATTTAACATAGCACTATCATCCGTAACACCATCGCCATAAGTCCCGAAATTACCTATGTTAACACCATTGTTTTTATTCGAAAAAATTGCATATAATCCATTATTAAGTTGAAAGCATAAAACATTGTCTACTGGAAGTATTGTACTAGAAACAATATCATAATAAGCTCCACCAAAGTTATTACTTTCGTGATAACTAGTAGTACGAACTTGCGTACCTGCCACCAATTTATCATTACTTAACATTTCATTAATTGATGAATACTCTGTTTTAACTTCCTCTGGTGGATTAGTCCCTGTATTACCACTATCTCCAGTATTTCCTGAGTTACCGCTATCTCCAGTATTTCCTGAGTTACCACTATCTCCAGTATTTCCTGAGTTACCACTATCTCCAGTATTTCCTGAATTACCGCTATCTCCAGTATTTCCTGAATTATCAGTGTCAGTATCCGCGTCAGTATCAGTATCAGCATCATCGTCACTATTCATGTCATCATTATCATCAGTGTCGACATCGTCATCATCATCGTTGTCATTATTATTGTCATTGTCATCATCATTATCTTTATCATCATCAGGTTCAAAAGGATTATAATCTTCGTTACCATCATTAAAATCGCCTAAACTACTACTTTGATAATCCATGGCAAACCACACACCAAAAGAAACAAGTGCTATACCTACTAAAAATAATAGCACGAGTGCCGATTTACTTCTCTTTTTTTCTTCGTTTTGTTCTTCATTATACATAATTACACTCCCTCGGATATAACTAGATACCCTTACTCTATATTCTTACTATATTAATTTTACCGGCAATAACATTATTTGTCAACACCATTAGTTCCTTCTTTACAAAAAACAGGAATTAAAAATTCCTATTTTTCTCCCTCTTCTAACATATTGGTAATAAGTATACCGTAACCTCTATCACTATCATTTACAATAACATGCGTAACTGCTCCAATTATTTTGT
>CAYJHB010000094.1:0-2605 GCA_964370105.1 uncultured Muribaculaceae bacterium
TATAATACAATTATACCAAGATTAATAAGATTAACAGAAGCTCCATCACATGGAGAACCAATAATAGTATATGACCCCAAAAGTAAAGGTGCAGAAGCATATTTAAAATTAGCAGAGGAAGTGATTGAAAGAAATGGACAATAAAAGAAGAGCATTAGGTAGAGGGCTAGAAGAATTATTCAATAATGAACCTCTAGAATATGAAAAAATCGAAGAAAAAATCATCACAGAAACACCAAAAGAAGCAATAGTAGAACTAAATATAGACGAATTAAGAAGTAATCCATATCAACCAAGAAAAATATTTGATCAAGAAGCCCTAGAGGAATTAGCAAACTCAATAAAAGAACATGGAGTTTTTCAACCAATAATTGCAAAAAAGAGTATTAAAGGCTATGAAATAATTGCAGGAGAACGAAGAGCAAAAGCATCAAGACTAGCTGGAAAAACAACAATACCCGCTATTGTTAAAGATTTTACAGACGAAGAAATGATGGAAATAGCTGTTTTAGAAAATTTACAAAGAGAAGATTTATCAGCCGTAGAAGAGGCAGAAGCTTATAAAAATTTAATAGATAAATTGGAACTGACACAAGAAGAACTAGCAACAAGATTAGGTAAAAGTAGAACATATATAACTAATATGTTAGGATTACTAACATTACCAAAATCAGTAAAAGATCTTTTAGTTACAAAAGAACTTTCTATGAGTCATGCCCGTGTGCTAAGTAAGATGGAATCCACAGAAACAATAGAAAATCTTGCTGAAAAAATTATTACAGAAGGATTAAATGTACGCCAACTAGAAAATCTAGCACAAGGTGAAAATATTGCTAAGAAAAATCAAATAGTAAGAACAAAAACGACATCAAATGAATACAAATATGTTGAAGAAAATTTAAGCGATTTCCTAGGGACTAAAGTGAAGTTTAAAAACAAACAACTTATCATTTCTTTTGAAAACACTAATGACTTAAATAGAATATTAGAAATAATAAAACATGAACAATAGGAGTTAAAATGGAAAAAATAATCGATTTTATTTTAAAAAATCAACTAATACTACCAATTTTGTACTTATTGGGTGGAACTGGATTATATTTAATTCTTAAATATTTTATCAATGGATCATTTTTCATTAAAGCCAAAGGAACACGTTCTGAAAAAAAAGTGAAAACTATTAAATCGTTATTAAATAATTTACTAAAATACTTAATTGGATTTATAACAATATCAGCTATCCTATCAGTGTATGGAGTAGATATAACATCTTTATTAGCCGGAGTTGGGATAGTAGGTATAGTAATTGGATTCTCATTGCAAGACACATTAAAAGATATTTTAGCAGGAATTTCAATAATAACAGAAAATCAATATGGTGTAGGAGATATAATAGAAATTTCTAAATATAAAGGAGAAGTAATTTTTCTAGGTTTAAAAACCACCAGATTAAAAAGTCCTAAAGGAGATGTTAAAATTATCTCTAATAGAAATATCACAGAATTAATAAATTATAGCATATCTGATAGTATGGCTGTAGTAAAAGTAACTATAAAAAGTTCTAAAAAAACAGAAGAAATCGAAAATTTATTAGAAACAAAAACAAAAGAAATGAATAATAAGATTAATAATTTAAAAAGTGAAATTAGAGTCTTTAATGATACAAAAAGTGAAAAAGAAAGTTATGCTTACATATTTGAAGCCAATGTTTCTACAAACAAAGAAAATCAAGTGGAAAAAGACCTAATCAAACATATCAAAATAAGTTTGGAAAAAGAAGATATAGAAAGTTACAGCATTATAGGTGATTCTAATGGAGAATAAATTAGAATATCAACTTGGATCAGTAGTTATAATGAAAAAACCACATCCTTGTGGAACAAATGAATGGGCTATAACTAGACTTGGTGCTGATATAAAAATAGAATGTATTAATTGCAAAAGAACAATAATGATACCAAGAATAGAATTTAACAAAAAACTAAAAAAAATAGTAAAATAATGAGGATATATGAAGAAAGAACGAAGAAAATTAAAGTTAAAAAAGTTTAATTGGCATCCTATCACTGTCATGATCATAGGAATAATTGCTATAATTTTACTAAGTGGTATACTTACTATATTTGAGTTTCAAACAACATATAATATTGTAGATACAAACACAAATGAATTAGAGCCAGTTTTAGTAAGCGTTGAAAATATGATGAGTTTTGATGGTTTAAAATCAATCATAAGTAATGCTACAAGGAATTTCATTAGTTTCTTACCATTAAGTATGTTATTAATAACGATGATAGGATTAGGAGTAGCAGAAGGAACAGGATTTATTAATACATTAGTTAAAAGACATTTTTCTAAAATAAGCAAAGTTCACTTTACTTTTTTTGTCCTATTAATATCTATCTTTTCTACAGTAATTAATGAAGTTGGGTATGTATTTCTAATACCTCTGGTTGCAGCTATTTATCATCAATTGAAAAGAAATCCTATAACAGGGATAGTAACTGCGTTCGTTGGTATAAGTTTTGGCTATGGAGTGACACTTTTTACAGGGTCGATGGAAGTTGCATTACAACAGTATACACAAGCATCAGCTAATCTAATA
>CAYJHB010000095.1:0-2563 GCA_964370105.1 uncultured Muribaculaceae bacterium
CTACTAAACGTAAAGGTGATATGTATGTAGTTATGAAAGTTATTACACCTAAGAAACTAGATAAAGAACAAAAGCAATTGTTAGAAAAATTAAAGAAAACTAAATTTAGTGATTCTAGTATTGAAAAGTTTGATAAATTTGTTAATAAAAAGTAGGTAAAACTACTTTTTTTTGTTATAATATTTTTTATAAGGAGATTAATATGAAATATAGAAATTTTTGTGGTAATGAAGTATCTTTATTAGGAATGGGTTGTATGAGGGTTCCTATGGATGGAGATAGTGTTAATTTAGAAGAATCAATGAAGTTAATTGATTGTTGTATAAAGAGTGGTATTAATTATTATGATACTGCTTATGTATATAGTAATGGTAATAATGAAGCTTTTGTAGGTGAAATAATTAAGAAGTATGGACGTGATAAATTGTTTATTGCAACTAAACTACCTTTATTTAATCATCCTAGTAAAGATAAATATTATGAGTTACTTGATGAACAACTTAGTAACTTAGGTACTGAGTATGTTGATTATTACTTGTTTCATGCTTTATCAAAAGATAAATTTGAAAGTATGGTTAAAGAAGATTATAAGTCGTTTATTGCAGATGTAGTGGGAACTAAAGTTAAGCATATTGGGTTTTCTTTTCATGATGATTATGATACTTTTGTTAAAATAATTGATGATTATGATTGGGAGTTTTGTCAATTACAATTCAATTATGTTGATGCATATGATCAAGATGCTTTAAAGATGTATGAGTATGCTAAGAGTAAAGGTGTAGAAGTTATTATTATGGAACCTTTAAGAGGCGGTAGACTTACTCATGTACCAGGTAAAGTTAGAGAAATTTTGAACGAAGAATTTAGTGGTGTGAGTGATGCTGATGTATCATTTAAATATATTGCTGATTTTGATAATAATAAAGTTATTTTAAGTGGAATGAGATCTATTAGTGACATTGAACGTAATGTTAAATTATTTAGTAGTTTAGAATCTAATACTTTAAGTGATAAAGAATTTGCTTGTTATAAGAAAGCAGAAGAGTTATTTAGAAGTTATCATATTATTAACTGTACTAAATGTGATTACTGTAAAGAAGGGTGTCCAGTTAATATACCTATTTCTAGTGTGTTTGAAAAGTATAATCATCAACTTGAAAATCCTTATCTTAATGAGGATGAAGTTAAAGCGTGGTATGCTTCACTTGATAATAATGCAGGGACTTGTATAGGATGTCGTGCATGTGAGAATGTATGTCCACAACATTTAGAAATAGTTGATTTATTAAATAAATGTGATGAGTATTTTATTAAATAGGATAATTTATAATAGAAAAGAAAGTGTTAAAGGTTATGGAAGAAGAACAACAAAGAGAAAATAAAGATTCGAGTGAATCGTTACAAATGGTTACAAAATTAAAGGTATCAATTGCTTTAATAGGAATATTGTCTTTTACTACAGGAATAGTAGTTAATCAAACTAAAAATCCAGAAAGGAATTTCTTTTTACCTAGTGTTTTTAGTGGTTCAAATGTTAAGGATTTAGTAGATGAGGATATGACTTTAAAGAATATTGTTTTTCCTGGTGTTAAGGAAATAGAAGAGGATAAATATAGTGTTCCTTTGAATATTTATCCTGTACCAAATGATGTTAATTTTGAAGAGTTATTATTAGCACTTGATAATAATGATAGTAGTATGATTGGTAATTCTGAAGATTTTTTAGTAGCTTATGATAGTGGATTGGTTGAAAATATTGATGATGATATTAGTGTACCTAGAATTGTATATCAGAAGTATGAAGTTATGGATGATGAGTTTTTGAAAAAGACAGAGTTGATTTTAAGGGTAACTGGTGGATATAAAAAAATAGAATCTTTATATGAAATTTCTGATGATTCTTTATTTTTAAATAAATATTACATTGAGGAAAATGATGAATTTTTTGGAAAAGTTGATTTAGTTTCCAGTGAGGTTACTACAGGTCACGTGTATCAAAAGATTAATTAAATAACAGGGGGATATATGAAAAAATTAAATGGTATTAAAAACTTAGATGTTAAAAAGGCTGTATTACCTGTTTTAACTGTTGGAGTTATTACTTTAACAGGGTGTGGTAATCAACAATTTTTTTGATACAAGTAAGAATTTTAATGTAGTGATAGAAAACCGTTATGATAGTATTTCAGTAGCAGGTATTACTGATTATAATGATTATACAGGAACACAAGTACAGTTTATTACTAATGATGGATTATTAGTGTTAACTAGTACTGATTCTACTTTGTTAACTGAGTCAACATCTAAAGAAAACTTGAACTCTTTAGTGGTGTCATTATGTGATGAAGATGATACTGTGTCTAATTATAATGAAATGCAAGGGGTGGATTTGGTTTTAGAAGAAGGCTTTTGGAATAAAAATTTGTTTGATTTTAGTTATACTTTTAATAAAGCTATAATTATGAGTGAGGATAGTTTAACTTTAGTTGAGCTTGAAACTTGGAGAGATTTTAAAGATGATGATAAAATGCAACTTACTTTACTTGATGGAACAGTTATCCTA
>CAYJHB010000096.1:0-828 GCA_964370105.1 uncultured Muribaculaceae bacterium
TGATATTAAATTAGAACATTGGAAGTTGTTTACACAAAGTCAAAACCTTGAATACACTAAAGATGCTTACGTAGAAGTATTTCAAAATGAACACCAATACATTGCAAACGTAATTGCATTTGCACTTCAACGTGTACAAACAATTGGTGATAGTAGTATTAAGGGTTATGATATTATTTTTAATCAAACACAAGAATATGAATATGGTCTTGTAAGTGATTATCTATTACATACTAAATATTTAAAAGTTGAATTACATATAATTTAAAAAATTTAATTTTACAGAACAAAGAAAAGGAGCAACACATAATGAAAGCAACAGAAACTACAGTATTAAATTTCATCGGTGGTCTAGATAAAGTTTTTATTATTCCACCATTCCAGCGTAACTATGAGTGGACACACGAGCAATGTGAAGAGTTATTCAATGATATTATTTTAGCATTTAAAAAACAAAAAACACATTATTTAGGAAATGTTGTCTACTACAAAGGGAAAAATGATGGAGCATCATATAGTGAATTCATTTTAGTCGATGGACAGCAAAGAGTCACATCTATATTATTATTACTCTGTGCATTAAGAGACTCTTTTCCTAATAATGATGATAATATTAGAAGCATAAATAATCGATATTTGTTAAACGACACAGGTGACAATAGATTTAGGGTAAGGTTAAAGCAAACAAGCTATGACACTAACAGTTTTATGTCAATTATTGATAACAGTCCTATTGAAAATACCGAAAATAATGTTATTAAAAATTATAATTTTTTTAAAAAACTAATTTCAGAATGTAACGTTACTCCTGAAGACCTTTATAGAACT
>CAYJHB010000096.1:838-2554 GCA_964370105.1 uncultured Muribaculaceae bacterium
TACCAAAATTAGAAATAGTAGATGTCAATTTGCAAATTGAAGATGATCTTAATGCAGTGCAAACCGTTTTCGAAAAAATCAATTCTACTGGAAAACGATTAACTCCTGCTGATTTAATAAGAAACTACTTACTATTAGCACAAAATTCTACCGAACAGGAAAGGTTATATGAAGATTATTGGGTAAAGATAGAGCAGCAAGTAAATTCTAATAATATTTCAAAATTTGCACGAGATTACTTAATAATGAATATATTTGAAGATGTTCCTGAAACTAAAATTTATAAAATGTTTAAAGAGCACTTCACTGAAAATGGTGCACTTCACATTGATATTTTAAGAGATATGTATCGTTACTCTAAATATTTTGGTTGGCTAAAAGATGGAAAATGTCCCAATACTAAGATAAACAATGTCATCTCATATTTAAATTATGTAAAAACTGATGATATTTACCCTTTATATCTTTATCTGTTTGATAAATTGTACGATAACGATGCTAATGAGCTTGAAAGAATTTTACGTTTGATTTGTGATTTTATGATTCGTTATAGAATTGTATCTCCTTCTGGTGGTGGGGGTGCACTTCGTTCTGTAATACATCAACTTTTAGAAAATTTAAACTCAGGAGCTATCGATATTACATATGAATGCATCCATTTCGAACTTTCAAACAGCAATACACCTGCTGGAAGATATCCGGATAACGACGAATTTGTTATGGCACTAATGAATTCTGTAAACACAAACTATGCTAAGACAGTTTTGTTACGAATAGAAGAAACAGAAACAAAAAATATACCAACAAGCCTAGACAAAGTGACAATTGAACACCTTATGCCGCAGACATTAAGTGCTTGGTGGATTAGTTATCTTGGTGGAAGTGAAAGCTCTGAAAAAATTTCTGATAAATATTTAAATAGTATAGGTAACTTAACACCTATATCACAAGGGTATAACTCTAAAATATCTAATAAGTCATGGAATGAAAAAGTTACAGAGCTTGCTAACGTTCAATTTAAAATTACTACCGAATTAAGCAAAAACACATCATGGAAAGAAATAGATATTGAGAATCGAAATAGGTTGCTTTCCGAAAGAGCATGCATTGCTATCACGCCACCACTATCAAGGGTAAGAAAATATCAAACAAAGAGTAGTTCGAGTGACTTTACTGATGGTATTTATCCAATATCAGATTTAACAACCCCTATGTCTGGTGCTGCTCCCGAATTCATCATTTTTGAAGATAAACATTATGAGGTAAAAACATGGAAGGATTTACTATGTATAATATGTTACATAGCTCATGGCATTGATAATACACTCTTTTCACAAATTGTTAATGAAAATAAAATACACAAGTCTACTTCTAAGAAAAATTACCCACTTAAGGATCCTATAATTACTGATAAAAGTAATTTGCTTATTGACGCTAAAGCGATTTCAGAAAGCATATATTTTTCTGAAGGTACCATTAGTTCTGATAGGGCTAGATTTTATTCTAAACAACTTCTTGACCTTTTTGGGATCACTGATCAAGTACAAATCTCAGTACGTAGCAGGTAAAAAATTATATTATTATATTTCTGATTTAACTCTAAAAAATAAAAGTGTGAAATTTATAGCAACAAAAGACCATATAATCATCGGTCTTTTTTTTACATTTTTGACAGGTTTTTGGCAGGTTTTTGACAGGTTTTCTGACAAATTATAG
>CAYJHB010000097.1:0-2514 GCA_964370105.1 uncultured Muribaculaceae bacterium
CTTGATAGTGATATGGAAAAAGTATATTGTGGTTTTCATGCTACTACTAGGAAAATATTAAATAAAAATAATCCTTTTGAGTTAGAAATTTATAAGGGCTCTAGTGATGATGTGAAAAATTTTTATTTAACAATGGAAAATACAGGTGAAGAAAGAGGAATTGTTCAATCTTCTTTGGAATACTATCAACATTATTTTGATGTATTGAATAATAATGATATGAGTGATGTTTATATTGTTAAAGCTAATATAGCTAAGCTTAAAACAGTATATCAAAAGTTAATAACAGAACATGTGGAAAAAAAAGAAAAAATAGTTAAAGAAACAGTTCTTGCGGACTTAGATAAAAAGATCGATAAATTGAATTCTGAGTTAGAAGAAATAAATAAAATAAAAGCAGAAGAATTGATTTTGTCGTCTATTATGACAGCAAAGTATAATGATTATGCATGGACTATACATGGTGGGAATAATCGGGAATTGAAATTTTTGAATGCTAATTATTTAGTATATTATCAAATAATTAAAGATTCTGTAGAAGATGGTAAAAATATGATTGATTTTTTTGGAACTACTGGAAATCCTATTAAAGAAAATAGTCTTTATGGAATTCATTTGTTTAAGAAAAGACTAGGTGGAGAATATACTGAATTTATTGGACAATTTGATTTTGTAGTCAATAAATTTTTATATTTTGCTTATCAATTGTATGTGAAGATAAAACGTTAATTAGTTGAGATAACAATATAATAGTGGAAGAAGGAGATATAATGCAATTTAGTGAATTAACAGAAAAAGAGTATAATGATTTTTGGGTGAAACATCCACTTAAAACTTTCTTAAGTGCTTCTAGTATTGCAAAAATAAGAAAGTTAAATAATTGGAATGTAGTTTATTTAGGTGTTAAGGATAAAAATAGTTTATTAGCTGCCAGTATGGTTTTTTATAGAACTAAGAAACTTGGTAAAAAGGAATTTTATTCTCCTAGAGGATTATTATTAGATTTTGAAAACAAGGAGTTATTAAAGTTTTTTGTAGAAGAAATAAAGAAGTATGTTAAAGATAATAATGGATATGTTTTTAGAGTTGATCCTTATATTAATATTAGACAAAGAGATATAGATGGTAATGTAGTAGAAGAAGGATATGACAATAGTTACATCATAGATGATATGAAAAATTTAGGTTTTATTAAAGTTCCGTTATTAAAAGAAGAGCAAGCTAGTTGGATGTTTTCTTTAGATATTGAAAACAAAACAGAAGAGCAAATTTTGAAAGAGATGAAAGCTAATACTAGAAATACAATTAAAAAGGTTGAAAAAATTGGTGTTAGAATAAGAGAACTTTCTTATGATGAGTTAAATGATTTTAGAAATATTATGTTAGCTACTAGTGAAAGAAAGAAGTTTGCTACTAGAAATCTTGAATATTTTGAAACTATGTATAATGAATTTTATGATAAAAAAGAAGTTAGATTTATTGTTTCAGAACTTGATTTAGATGAATATATTAGTAGGAGTACTGATGAGTTAACTTCTAAACAAGATAAATCAGATAAAATAAAAGATAATAAGAGTAGTGAGGGTTTACAAAAGGAATTAAACAATGATATTAACATTTTAACTAATCGTATTAATGAAGCTAAAAATATTAAAGAAACAACTGGTAAATCTGTAATAACGATGTCGGGTGCTATGTTCACAATGTTTGATCCTGAAGTCACTTACTTATTTGGTGGTAATAAAGAGGAATATTTAAGTTTTAATTCTCAATATTTAATTCAATGGGAAATGATAAAGTATGGAATAAGAAATGGACATAAGAAATATAATTTTTATGGTATTCCTGCTAATATTGCCGATAAGCCAGAAGGTTATGGAATCTACTTGTTTAAAAAAGGTTTTAATGGGTATGTTGAAGAATTAATTGGTGAGTTTGAATTACCTATTACATGGCATTATAAATTGTTTAAGTTAATATCTAAATTTCGTTGATTTTTATAAAATCATTTGTTATAATATGTTTGTTAAATGAGGACCTTTGAGGAGTAATATATTTAGTAATGATAGAGAATTAGTGGTTGGTGGAAACTAATATTATTAATATATGAAGGTTGCAAAGTTAGTTTAAAACGGGTAGAACCGATATCTTCTATAGAGTATAAATTAAGGTGGTACCACGATAATTCGTCCTTTGGGGATGGGTTATCGTTTTTTTATTAAGAAAGGGTGATAATATGTTAGATAAGAAGTACATTGCGATAGAAAAAGAAGCAAAGTGGTTAAATTATTGGAAAGAAAATAATGTTTATGAATTTAGTGAGGATGGTAGAGAAGTTTACTCTATTGATACACCGCCACCAACAGTTAATGGTAAAATTCATATTGGTCATATTTTCTCTTATGCACAAGCAGAAATGACTGCTAGATATAAAAGAATCAAAGGATATAATGTTTTTTATCCATTTGGATTTGATGATAATGGATTACCTAGTGAAAGATTAGTTGAAAAAGA
>CAYJHB010000098.1:0-2500 GCA_964370105.1 uncultured Muribaculaceae bacterium
TATCACTATCATTTACAATAACATGCGTAACTGCTCCAATTATTTTGTTATTTTGTAAGATAGGGCTACCACTCATACCTTGTACTACACCACCTGTTGCATCAAGTAAATCTTTATCAGTTATTTCAAACAATATATTTTTTATACTGTCTTTAGTATCTATAGAAATAATATTAATAGTAAATTCTTCTACTAAATCACCTTCTACAACAGTATATATAACAGCTTCACCTAATTCAATTTCACTACTATCAGCAACCTCCACTAACTTCTTACCAGGCAAAATATCTGTATAAACCCCAAAAATTCCGCTTTCTTCATTTTTAGAAATAGAACCAAATATCTCTGTCTTATTAAATTTTGCTTCTTTAGATCCAGGATCACCATTGATACTTTTATCAATCCCCACTATACTAGATTCAAATATTTCTCCGTCCTTAATTTCAAATCGCAAAGACGTAGAACCTTCTAATATCTCATGACCTAGAGCCCCAAAAATCATAGTTTCCGGATCAATATAAGTTAACGTTCCAATTCCGGTAATACTGTCTTTTAAATAAAGCCCTGTTTTATAAACATCATTAGAGTCTTTAACCATTTTAAGCATTAGTTGATGAGTGTCATCATCTCTAAAAAACTCAATAGAAAGACTATCCTCACTAGTATCGGTAACTTCAATTATTTCTTCAATGGAATTAACTTCTATATTGTTAATCTTGGTTATTCTATCACCTATTACAAAACCTGCATCCCGTCCAATATAGCTAGACCCGACTTCATAGAAACCAACAATTAACACACCATCTGAGTTAACTTGAATACCAATATTCTCTCCACCAATAATCACTCTGTCCGAGTATGCAAAAACATTTATTGGAAATAATAAAAGAAGGAATAAAAACAATAGTAGCTTTTTTTTAAAATTCATAACATTCTCCTTTTAAATAAATACTACATTATTAATATGGAAATAAATATAAATAATATAACTACATATTTTTACCAATATTGGTATTATTTAAAAAAAAAAAAAAAAAAAAACAATATAATTTACTCATATTGTCATTTTAATTTACTCAGTTACAACAAATGAACTAACTGCTGAACTTGTTATCCAAAAACTAGCAGGTGTTGTATTATTTTTATAATTAATAACAAACGGACTCGGGCTACCAGGACCATAATATTGAACTTTATAGTCACTACTTCTAATTGAAGGATCATTAACAGTAAGTACATTATTATTACAGTCAAAAACTGGTGTAGTCGTAGTATCAATAACTGTTGATGAACCACCTATTTCTAATAATGCAATCGCAGTATTTACAACACTTCTGTCTGGTACATTAGTCATATTTATATTATTACTAGTATAATTATAAGTTCCATTAATATTATCATTAAAGAGTGCATTTACAGAAACAGCATAAGGCAATGTTACAGTATTTCCGCTAAACGTTCTAACATTTCTTGTTATTTCATTTACTTGAGCATTACTAGTAATGGTATTATTAGTAATAGTCATTCCATTTTCAAACCATTGCTCAGCTACTCCATCTACATTAATAGTGTTATTATTGATTGTAATATTTTTCTTATCCCACTCAGAACGAACAAGATTATAAAGTTTTTGTCCTGTTTCCACACTAAAATTTAAAGTATTATTTGACATATCAAAAACTGTATTCAGATCAACATTACTAGCAAATTTAAATCCACTTGAATAAGTAATCGCAGGATCATGTGACAGATGAGCATCTATGTTATTACCAGTAAAAGTAAAGTTACCGGAAATATAATCAATTTGCCAACCAGTAAACGTATATTCCATATCAATATCATTATTAATAAAAGTTAAATTTTCCAAGTATCCACTACCACTGTTATTAGGATAACCCAAACTTATCCCCAGTGGTGATTTTGATCTTGCACCATCATACATAA
Organism: uncultured Muribaculaceae bacterium; assembly: GCA_964370105.1. GTDB lineage: Bacteria > Bacillota_I > Bacilli_A > RF39 > UBA660 > CARZYU01. Next base: position 1,945 of record CAYJHB010000098.1, read on the forward strand.
TAAAAGTATTATCTTCAACTAAAACATCAGTAATATTTGCTGACTTAGGAGAAATAGCTAATATTTCATCATGACATACTTTTTCAAAATAATTATTTCTAACTATAATATCAGAAACTCCACCTTGCCATAAATCTCTGATTTGAAGTGATAATCCTGCCGCTCCTGTTCCGTCATGCGATAAATAAAACTCATTATTTTCAATTGTAATACGATTTGTAGAAGTCCATAGGTCCATATTAGAAAAATGGAAATCAGAAGTTAACTGCCCTTCTAAGGAAGCAAAATCACCATCATCACCTCTTGTTAACTCAGGACCTGTTCCACGAAACACCGAATTAATAATGCTAGAATCATCTAAAAATAGTACTCCAACTTGCATTTCAACACGAGGAATAGCATTTAAATTTTTAGAGATTACATCCAAATTATCCCAAGTAATATTAGATACTCTTTCAATAGCACCAGTTCCAGGCCATCCTAATGTAATAAATCTGGATTCTTTTGTTATTGTTTGATTAAATGTATCATCATTATATATAGCACTTCCATTACC
>CAYJHB010000099.1:0-2486 GCA_964370105.1 uncultured Muribaculaceae bacterium
TATAAGAATACATTAAGTAAGCTATTAGAGGTGACAAATGAACCACAAGTTAAAAAAGAAATAAGTAAATTGTTAAAATCAAATGTAACAATAGGTAAAGATGTTATTGAATTGATGAGTGTTATACCAAAAGGCGGATTAAAAGGAATTCTTTACTATAAAATCTCCATGGCAAAAGAACAAAAGGTTAAAATGTATGTTAATGTAAGTGAAACCGTTAAACATAAGTTTAAAAAATTTTCAAAACAAGATTATAAAACGTTATGTTTTTTAATAGGAATATTTTGTGATAACGCTATTGAAGCAGCCAATCAAAGTAAAAAGAGACAGGTATCAGTTGAAATTTATTATCAACAAGAAAAGTTTCATTTTATTATAAGCAATAGTTGTGATACAAAAGTTAATCTGAATAAAATTGAAAACAAAGGTGAAAGCACTAAAGGCACAGGAAGAGGAAGTGGTCTTTTCTTTGCTAAAAAACTATTATCAAGTAATAATAGTTTTATTAAAAATACCAAGCAATTAGATAACTATTTTATTCAAGAAATAATATATTAAAAAACCTTGCAAAAGCAAGGTTTTAATTACTATACTAAATCTTTTGGTGCAGTGGGTTCATCTAAAATAAAAAATCCACATCCGATGCTTGCAACACCTGTTAAAACTAAAGCTAAAGCTCCTACTAAATAAGATAATTTTTTCATTTTTTTTCTCTCCTTTTAATTATATTTATATTAAAATACCTATAGGCATTTAATATCATTACTGATATTTTTTATAATTATTATATGGTTGACCAAATAATTTGTAAGTAATAGGAAGTATCATTAATACCTCTATTATCATTCCAAACACTACTAAGTTTTGTAGTACAGTATCTGTGATTACAAATGATAGTATTGTTAGAACTGCTCCGCATACTAAAGACCCAATCTTTCTCTTTATTCTTATACTTTTTACTGTTTGAGGTCTCTTAATTGTATCTGCAGGCGCATATACTAAATATGCTATCATACATAAAGAGACTAATGTAATATGTATAGGTAAAGATAATGTAATAATAGTGGCAAGTAATGGAAAACTAATAAATATAATTGTTGAAAATATTAAACATTGCAAACTACTATCAGCATGAAATCCAAACGCAGGATATCTGATAATGTTAAAAGCAACTAATAGAATAATTAATTCTTTCGTAATGCCTAATATAAATGATATACCTAGTATAATTACCAATTTAGTAATTGTTAGATATAATCCTTCTAAACCATATCTCATTCGTTCGAGATCTTTATCTGAGTAATCATTATACTTAGTGATAAAACTCATTGATCCCTTTAAAAACATTTGCTTCATTTCTCTCACCTGCTTAATCATATAAAATATAAAACTCACCAAGAATATAAATAGTTCAAAAAGTTAAATACTAGTAATTTAATCGACAAAATTCGACATACTAATGTGAAATAATTTATTTAGGGAAAGAAACAAGCATTTGAAGAAAAATAGGTAGTAAACTGATTATCATTAGTGATAATATGAGTTTATCATCGGTTTTGTTCCCAAAAAAAGATGATAAGAAAGGAGTTTGAGTATGATAGGTAAAGTAAAATGGTTTAATAATGAAAAGGGGTATGGATTTATTGAATATAATGATATGGAAGATATTTTTGTACATTACAGTACTATAGATATTGATGGATATAAAACACTATCTGAGGGTCAATTAGTCCAATTTACATTAGTTGAAACATCAAAAGGATTACAGGCGAATGATGTAAGTTTAGTAAAAGAAGAAACTACAGTAAAATAGTAGTTTTTTTTTATGGAAAGTGATATACTTTAATTGGAGGATGATGTGTATGGAAATAGTCATTAGAGGAGATAAAGTAAAAGTTACTCCACCAATGCATGAGTATGTCGAAGATAAAATCGGCAAACTAAGCAAGTATATTAGTCAAACAGACAATGTACGCGCGACTGTTACTGTTAAGGTCAAAAGTCACACCCAAAAAGTGGAGGTGACAATACCACTCAAATCATTAATCTTAAGAGCAGAAGTAGAGGAAAAGGATTTCTATTCAGCGGTTGATACGGTCTTAGATAAATTAGAAAGACAAATTAGAAAAAACAAAACCCGCTTAGGAAGAAAACCACATAGTCACGATATGCAAATAGTTTTTGAAGAGCAAATAGAGGAGGAAGAAAATAATTCTAAGATTGTTAAACGTAAGTCCATAAATATAAAACCTATGGATGAAGAAGAAGCAATCTTACAAATGGAATTATCATCACACCAATTTTATTTGTACAAAGACGATCAAACTGGCAAGTCAACTGTAGTCTATAAAAGACAAGATGGCGATTATGGAATAATAGAGTCAGAATAGCAGGGGAAACCCTGTTTTTTATTTAAATGCTTTTAAAATAAAGAAATTTTTGATAAAATGATATGTATAGGAGAAAAAGTATGAAAATATTAAAGA
>CAYJHB010000100.1:0-2372 GCA_964370105.1 uncultured Muribaculaceae bacterium
ACTCTTTTAATATACAGATTTACTATTAATAAAAAAGTAGAAACTTTAAGTGGTACTGAATATGATGGATATGTTGGTAAACCATTATCAACCGTAAGTTTACCTGAAGGATGGACTTTTGATAATCCTAATACATTAGTAGAAGAAGGAACTAATACTTATCCTGCTTCTTATAATCCAACTGATACTGCAAACTATGAAGTAGTTAATGGAGAAGAAGTAAGTGTTGTAGGGACTATTCTTCCTACATATACAGTTGATATTACTACAGATAGTGGTATTAAACATGGTTATGGTACTAGTTTAATTATAGAAGAAAAAGATAGTAAGGATTTAATATTTGATGCTATAGATGGTTATAGAATTAAATCAGTTTTAGTAGATGGGCTAGAAGTATTAACTAACCCTGTAAGTACTTATACTGTATCTATAACTAATGTAACTAAAGGTTCTTCAATAGAAGTAATATCTGAGATTATTTATTTTAAACCTACTGAAGGTGATAATCAAGTAATTGATAAAGCTAATATAAATGAAGCATTATTCTCATTTGATTTAGATTTTACATCATTTTTATATGATTATGTTAAAATAGGTGATGTTAAAATTACATCTGGATTTAGATTTGTTGAAGGTAGTGTAGTTTTAGCTATAGAAGAAGAATTATTAAATACATTAGAAGTTGGAACTCATAATATTGAAGTTGGATTTTCTAACGGTAAATTTCTTGTATCAAATTTAACGATAATAGAAAGTAATACTGAAACACCAAACCCAGAAGTTAATGTTCCAACTACTGGTGAGACGCTTAATCCTAATACAGGCGATAATATTTTAATATATATAGCTTTAACACTTTTATCTTTAGGAACTATTATAAGTTTAAATAGCAAAAAAGTTTTACAAAAAATAAATAATAAATAATATATATAACTACATCTTTTAGATGTAGTTTTTTCTTTAAGAAATATCTTATTGATATTATCAATTATAAAATGATATAATATGTATGGTAGAGAAGGAGCAAGATATAATGAAAGGATTTACTTTAATAGAATTATTAGCAGTTATTATAATTTTAGTTATTGTAGCTTTAATTGCAACACCAAGGGTTTTAGATGTGATTGAAGATTCAAAAGAAAGTGCGTCTCTATCACAAGCAATGATGATTTTAGATGCAGCAGATAATTTTTATACAATAAGTATTTTAAAAGAAGAAAACTTAGATAAATTTAATGGTAGTAAAGATATATATAGTTTGATTGAAGTATCGGGTGAAAAACCAGAAGATGGTTCTTTAATTATTACATCAGATGGGCAAATTGCAATGTCTTTATTTATGAATGATAAATGTTATAAAAAAGATTATGAATCTAGTAATATAGTGGTATCTGAAATATCACAGGATGATTGCGTAACTATACAAAAAGTGACAGAACAATATTTGTTTTTAAATGGTACCCATCCCAATTTAATGGAAGGTTTATATCCAGTAATAATAGATGCAGATGGAACTGTAGTAGTTGTTGATGAAGAGTCTGTATGGTATGATTATGAACAAAAAATATGGGCTAATGCTATTGTTTTAAAATCAGGTACTGCAGAAATTGGTGATAAATTTGAATTAAATGAAACAGGTAGTTATGATGAGATAGCTGCTATGTATGTTTGGATACCAAGGTATGAGTATACTATATTTGATACTGATGTTGGTGATACTAATGATATAGAAGATAAAGCTGATACTGCTTTAATAAAAGAACAAGGTGGGATTGCTATTAATTTTACTTTATTGGGTGAAGATATGCCTAGTGATTATTCTACAATTGAAATAGGTGATACTTATGTTCATCCGGCTTTTGAAGTAGATGGTGAGTTAATTGAAGGTTTTTGGGTTGGTAAATTTGAATTAACAGGAGATTCAAGTACTCCTACTATTTTACCTAATTTGGTTGCTACAAGAAGTTTAACTGTATCTAGCTTTTTTGATTTAACTTTAAAAATAGATACAATGTATTTAAATAATGATGATATAAACACAGTTGATAGTCATATGATTAAAAATATGGAATGGGGAGCTATTGCTTATTTGTCGTTCTCTAAATTTGGGATAAATGAAGAAGTTTATATGAATAATAATTCAAAATATACAACAGGTTGTGGTTCCGATACAGTTAGTAGTGCTGCTAATGCAATGTGTTTAAATTCTTATGGGAGTAAGAGTGATAATGTATATATGCAAAGTGTGACTGGAAATATAAGTGGTGTATTTGATATGTCTGGTGGTTCTGGGGAATATGTTATGGCTAATTTATCGAACTCTGCAGGTAATTTTTATCCTTCTTCTTCAGGTTTTGTTACTGCACCAGAAT
>CAYJHB010000101.1:0-2296 GCA_964370105.1 uncultured Muribaculaceae bacterium
TTCTAATAATTGCTCCTAAATTATGTGGATCTTCTAAATGATCTGTAATAATTAAGAAACAATCTTCTTTTCCTAACGGTAAATCATCCAAATTACGATACTTGTAATCCGCTATATCCAAGATTATACCCTGATGAGATTTTTCTGCAAGTCGATCAATTTCTCTTTTCATCTTATATTCAACATTAATTTCTTTTTTTTCTATTAAAGAAAGTATCTTTTTATCATCAAAGTTATCTTGCAAAATAACTCTTCTAACTTCTTTATCACTTTCTAACAATTCTAGTGCTACATTACGACCATACACTAACATTTAAACCACCTACTATATAGTCAATTAATTTAACTATTCTTTCTTCTTGTCTTACCAAATCTAAATAACCAATCATAGCTTCTAAACCAGTTGCTAAACGGTACTCTTCCATTGTACAATTCTTTCTTGTATAATTTCTCATCTTATGATTTCTAGCTCGTCTAATAATATTAACTTCATCATCAGTCAATATCTTAGCATGCATCATTCTAATAACTGCTGCTGCTTGAGCTTTAGCACTCACATACTTAACTGCCTCTTGTTGTAATATTTTAGGATTAGAAGGGAAATTTCTAATCACATATTTTCTAATATAATTTTCATAAATTGCATCTCCTAAATAAGCAAGCACCAACACATTTGTCTCTTTAGGATTTTCTCTCACATCAAACATCTAACCACTCCTTGACACTATTATACTACAAAACAAAGAAAAAAACGAGTTACTCGCTTCTCCCCATTGCCATAAGCACTAATCTTAATAATTCTAAAATTGTAGTTAAGACAGCCGCAACATACGTATAAGCTGCTGCTTTTAACATATTATTACCACCAATTAACTCCTCTTTAGTTAACACTTTAATCTTCTTTAGCTCTACTACCGCTCGTTTAGAAGCATCAAATTCTACTGGTAATGTTACTAATTGAAATAATAGTAACAATAACAACAGACCAATCCCTCCCCAAACAAAATTCATCGCTCCAAAAATAAATCCAATAAATATAGCAACATATCCTAAATTAGAACCAAAATTAGCAAAAGGAACTAAAAAAGAACGAAATCTCATAAAAGAATACCCCTTTTTATCTTGAATAGCATGTCCAACTTCATGCGCTGCTACAGCACAGGCCGCAACACTACTTCCATGGAAATTATCTTTTGATAATTTAACTACTTTTCTTCTTGGATCATAATGATCAGATAACATTCCCGTAGATTCTACTACATATACATCATTAAGACCATTAGCATCCAATATAGCCCTAGCCACTTCACACCCTGTAATATCTTTTTCCACTCTAATTTTTTTATATTTACTATAAGTTTTATTTACAAATAGACTAGCACTTAGACTAATAATAATACTGATTCCTATAAGCACTAACCCAATAACATCTAAACCGTAATACATTAAACCTCCTTGCTTACAATTGTTCCTTCTCTAGTATCTTTGATTTGATACCCTAAAGATTCTATCTTAACTCTAATTTCATCAGCTTTAGCAAAATTCTTATCACTTTTAGCTACTTTTCTATCTTCTATTAATTCTAATATTTCAACAGGAATTTCAATTTCTTCTTCTACTAGTAAATCTAAAGACAATACACTATCAAATTTATCAATTAAATGTCTCTTAGTAGCTCCATTAACATCTTCCTTAAGCAAATCATATAAAGTAGTAATCATCATTGAAGTATTTAAATCATTATCAATTGCTAATTTAAACTTACTATCATATAAAGAAATAATTTCTTTATTAAGTTCACCAAGAGTATCTAAACCACTTATTTTACCCTTTAACTTCTTATATGCATTATCTGCACTATCCAAAGATTCATAAGAGAAAAGCAAAGGATTACGATAATGAGAATTTAAACAAAAATAACGATAACTAAGCGGACTATATCCTTTTTCTTTTAAAACTGACAAAGTTAAAACTTCTCCCTTAGATTTACTCATCTTTCCATCAGTTAAAACCAAATGTCCATTATGCATCCAATAATTACACCACTTATGACCAATGTAAGCTTCACTTTGTGCAATTTCATTTGTATGGTGTGGAAAGATATTATCTATACCACCGCAATGAACATCTAAATATTCTCCAAAGTACTTAATAGCAATAGCAGAACACTCAATATGCCAACCTGGATATCCCACTCCAAATGGAGATTCCCATTTTAAGTCTTGATTATCAAACTTAGACTTTGTAAACCAAAGAACAAAATCAGCTTGATTTCTCTTATCATCATCCATAATAA
>CAYJHB010000102.1:0-2082 GCA_964370105.1 uncultured Muribaculaceae bacterium
ACAATGAAAAACTTGACGAACTGATTTTTTCGCTTGGAATGGTAGAACTAGTAAGCTATTGGAAAAGTACTTGTTCAAAAAATGTTATTGTTAAAGAAAAAGGATTAACGACTAATCAACAAGAGTGGTGGAAAAAACTATACCGTTTAGGACTAGGAGAATTCTTCTATACTAATGGTATAAATATAGATGAATCTTATATGAATTTTCATACAACCGTCAGTGGAACTAACTTACAAGAAGATAATAATTACGGTAACACTAAAGTATTAGTACCAGTAGGTGGAGGAAAAGACTCTATCGTTACTTTGGAAACACTAAAAAACAAAAAAGATTGTTACCCGTATATTATTAATCCACGTAAGACAACTCTTGACACTGTACAAATAGCTGGGTTAGATAGTAAACTAATAACAGCAAAACGTACAATTGATTCAAATCTTTTAGAATTAAATAAAGAAGGTTTCTTAAACGGACATACACCATTTTCTGCTATTGTTGCATTCTCATCGCTAATTGCAGCATATCTTAACAAATTATCAAATATTGCTTTGTCAAATGAAGACAGTGCTAATGAGTCAACAGTACTGAATACAGATGTCAATCATCAATATTCAAAAAGTTATGAATTTGAACTTGATTTTGTAAATTATGAAAAAGAATATTTAAAAACAGATATAAAATATTTTAGTTTTTTAAGACCACTAGCAGAAATACAAATTGCAAAACTTTTCGCTAAATATGAAAAGTATCACGCTATTTTTAAGAGTTGTAATATAGGTAGTAAAACGGATATCTGGTGTAGTAGTTGCTCAAAGTGTTTATTTGTCTATATTATGCTACTACCATTTATAGAAGAGAATAAAGTAATTGAGATATTTGGTAAAAACCTGCTGGAAGATGAATCACTATTAGAAGATTTTAAAAAATTAACTGGTCAATTAGAAGAAAAACCATTTGAATGTGTTGGAAGTATTGAAGAAGTACATACTGCGGTGCAAATATATTTAGAAAAGAAAGATTATCAAAATCTTCCTATATTAGCTAAATACTTTTATCAACAGTTTTCTGTGGACAAAAGTAAAATAAAAACATTTAATCAACACTTCAATGTGGAAAATAATTTACCAAGTGACTTCTTAGAAATATTACGAGGTGAATTATGATAAATAGAATAAAAAACTTAATTGAAAATAAAAAAGTTCTAATATTAGGTTATGGTAGAGAAGGAAAATCAACATATAAATTACTAAAAGAAATAGGAACATATCAAGAATTAGTAATAGCTGATCAAAAAGAAATCACAGAAGTTGTTGAAAAAGTTATTTATGGTGATGATTACCAAGAGTATTTAAATGATTTTGATGTTGTTATTAAAAGTCCAGGAGTACCACTATCTAAAGACATAAGTGAATATAAATGTTTTATAACTTCACAAATTGAACTTTTTATCACTGAATATCGCGAAAAAGTTATTGGAATTACTGGTACAAAAGGTAAAAGTACGACATCATCACTTCTTTATCATATCTTAAAAGAAAATAATATCAAGGCTCTTTTTGCTGGAAACATAGGTAAACCAGTTTTTGATATTGTTGATGAAATAGAAGAAGATACAACAATAGTGCTTGAATTATCAGTTCATCAATTAGAATATTTAAAAGTATCACCACATCAAGCTTTGTTTTTAAATATATATGAAGATCATTTGGAAAGATATAAGACTTTAGAAAATTATCGTCATATCAAAGAAAATATTTATCGCTATCAAAAATCCACAGATACTTTATATTGCTTAGATGAATATAAACCTACCAATATAGAATCAAATATTAAAGTTATTTCAAATAACTTACCTTTTAAAGATTTTAAAGAAATTTCTTTCAAAGGTCTACAGGGAAATCATAATTTAATTAATGTTGCTTTCGTTTATAATGTAATCAAAAATTACAAGATAAGTGATGATAACTTTGTCAAAGCTTTATTAACGTATAAAGGATTACCTCATCGTCTAGAATATATTGGTACTAAAGACAAGGTAGATTATTATGACGATTCTATTTCTACAACAGTAGAATCAAC
>CAYJHB010000103.1:0-1887 GCA_964370105.1 uncultured Muribaculaceae bacterium
ACCAGTTGTAGAAACACCAGTTGAAGTACCAGTACCAACACCAGTTGTAGAAACACCAGTTGAAGTACCAGTACCAACACCAGTTGTAGAAACAACAACAGTACCAATCCCAAGTGGAATTATATAGAAAGAGGTGATTAGATGGAATTATTTATTCTTCTAGCAATCGCAATTGGAATCTTATTATATAGAGGATATCAAGGAAATAATGTATCGAAGTTTTTCACTGAAAATGTACGTAATGTATATCATAAATTCTCACCATATTCATTTCAAGAAGTTCGAAAAAAAGCTAAAGAATTAGGTCAAGAATATACAATGAAACAGTATGTAGCTCAAGCAATCTTGTTTTCAGGATTTACTGCCGCAGTAACCTATTTATATTTCTATAATATATTTGTTTCACTGTTATATGTTATCGTTGTTATTGGCTTTATTCCATACTTGTCATATTTAAGATGTAAAAGAATATATAGTGAATTTATCTTCGAACAAGTTCAAGTTTATACAACGAATACCATAATGGAATTTGCAACAACTCAATCTTTTGTTAGATCACTAGAAAACGTTGTTAAAACAGGAGTGTTAGAAAATCCTATTTTAGATGATGTGAATCAAATGATTGAACTAGCTTATCAAAATGGTAGTATCGACGAATCGTTAAATTATATGACAAATAAATATCCATATTATATTGTAAAAAATATGCACCAATTATTCCTTCAAATAACAAAAGAAGGAGCAAGAGATGCAGGAGAAAGTTTGGATAATATGCAGCTGGATATCGATATGCTTGTTGAAAGTGTATATCGAGATCGTATTGATAGAGCTAGTTTCCATAAAGGCTTCTTAAGATATGGAATTATGTTATATTTACTAGTTATGATTACACAATATTTATTAGGTAATGAAACTTATTTGGGATTGTTAGAAATGTGGTATGTAAACGCATTACTTCATTTTATATTAATTGCTAATACTTATTTCCTACTTAAAGGAGAAAAATATTATAATGAGAATGTAGGTGCTGAATAATGGAAATACTAATAGTAGGTGTCGTTATAATGTTTGTTCTTATTTATAATGGAACGATAGATAAAAGAAAGTTTATAACTGATAATATAAAAACTATGAACGTTCTAAAAGAAGATGACTATGATTTTTTATTATATGCTAAGTATGGAGACTCAGTTGAACCAGAAATATTATTTCAAAAGAGATTGAGTACTGGTTTTTTAGCAGTAGTGTTTATGATTGTTTTCTTTTTGAGTCAACTTAATTTATTAAATATCGTATTTGCTTTAGTAGTAGGATACTTAGTTTTTAAATCACAATATTTCACCTTAAAAGGACATTACAAAAAACATTTACATGAAATAGATTTGATGTTGCCATACTATTTGAAGAGTTTAGAAATATTAGTACAACATTATACTGTACCAGTAGCAATAGCTAAATCTATGAATGATGCTCCTGATATTTTTAAACCTGGTTTAAAAGAGATGATAGAAAAAATAAATGCTGGGGATTCAAGTATTGATCCATATATGGAATTTTCAAATATGTACCCAGTGCGTGATTCAATGCGTATGATGAGATTACTTTATCGTTTAGGTGCAGGAACTCAAGAAAAGAAACAAGAAAGATTATTAATGTTTTCTAAAACAATTTCATCATTACAAAACAAAGCCAGAGAAACAAAGTATAAAGAAAGACTTAATTTCATGGAAAATCAAACCCTTATCATGTTGGTAGTAACAGGTGTAGGAGTTATGTTTGTTATATTATTAGCAATGATGATGATGTTTTAATAGTGTAAATTAATGATATTTACATTGAAGTTAAAAAAAAACTTTGTTATAATTAATTTATAAAATAGAAAGGAGA
>CAYJHB010000104.1:0-720 GCA_964370105.1 uncultured Muribaculaceae bacterium
CAATATATATTATTTTATTTCTTTTTAATCATGATTTTTGTGACTTCTGGAGTAAAAATTTTGTCCGAAAGAGGCAAATTCATTCTTTGAATCCCAGAACTAACAATTATCGAAGTATCATTTGACTTTGTCAATCCGCGAACATGAGAAGGAAAAAATTTCTTCACTGGACTAACAATACCATAATTACCAATAAAACTTTCTATACAAGTAGGAACCACTCCTCCATGCATATGTCCAGATAAAACTATATCAAAATCACTCAGCACACCACTTTTCACTAAATTAGTAGGTGAATGTAACAATACAATCTCTAGTAAAGAACTATCAAAACAATTCATTAAATCAAAGTAATAATTTGAAGCACTAAGCAGACTTCCTTTCTTTAATAATAATTCATTAAAAGCAACACTACTTTCTCTTTCATTTTCATAGTATTCAAAAGGCATAGTAAGTCCTGTAAAAGAAATTCCACTATCAGAAAAACGTTGAATAGAATCATCTAAGACATGAATATTATTTATTGATTTCAGAAAAGAAATATAATCGCTACAATCGCTTTTAACCCACTTTTTATCACACTTAGCCATGATATCATGGTTACCTAAAGATACAATAGTAGGAGCACGATCTGCAATATTTTTCAAAAAACTTTCCAGCACAAGATCTTTCGGTGAATTCAAATCTTCAATAATATCTCCTGGTATGCAAACATAATCA
>CAYJHB010000104.1:739-1883 GCA_964370105.1 uncultured Muribaculaceae bacterium
CCTTCATATAATGAATATCAGAAAACATAATAATTTCACTATCCTGTTTTATTTTTTTAGAATACAAAACATAGTTTTTTTCTTTTAACATTACAACCTCCATTTAAGCACATATTATAACAAAAAAATAAAGATTTATCAATTGTTAATAAATCTCTAAATAACCTCTATATCTTCAACCATTTTTTCAGGCTCTAAATTCTTAAAATATTCTAACACATCATACCAAGAATAAACCCTATGTACTCTTACTCCGTTAATATGTTGATTATGTAAAGCATCAAAACACAAAACAGGCATATGCATACTAATATCCATAATATTGATGTCTTTATCTTCAATCATTATATCAATTCCATTAGCAAAACAATCATTAGTTTTAGAATGACTACTAGTAATGATTTCATCATATAAAACATCATGTTTATTCAACCAGTTCCTAGTGTATTCTTCTATCTTACCAGCATGTTCCCCCACTAAAAAATCATTATCTCTAGCAGTTAATATAACAATAGTATGCCCCATTCTCTTAAGTTCTTTAATAACTTCACTAGCAAAATATCTAATTGGTATATTGTGAACTAAATCAACCATATATCTATTTAAAAATGTATTTCTCTCTTCCTTAGTCAAATGGAAAATATCTTTGACAAAATAAGCATTCAACGAAACAGGTCTAACTATATTATTTTCAACACAAAACTTTTTACCATAAGAAATATGCCAATCACCAATATTATTTAAAACTCCATCTACATCGATTCCAATTCTCATCTTACACCTTCTTATTCTACATATATTTTATCGAAAATCACAAAAAAAGTAAAGATTTACTTTACTTCTAATAGTTCGTATACATCATTACTGTTAACATTTCCTTGTCTATATCCTACAGTAATATATTGACCAACCTTAACAAAAGGTAAGAAAAATTCATTTATCATAATATCAGCAACATACTTTTTACCATTAGTACCAACTATATAGTAATTTGTATTACCATCTATAATCGCAAACGTAATTGAGCTTACTTGAATATCTTCATAAATAATCTCAGTTGTATCTAATCCTATATTAGTATCTAAATAATTTTCAGCTGCTTTAACTATTCCATCATTAACATCGGTAACAACTACTTTTTGAT
>CAYJHB010000105.1:0-1757 GCA_964370105.1 uncultured Muribaculaceae bacterium
AATCATTATGAATTTTCAGGTGTTTCACCATTTGATTTTTCTAGAAGAATATTAGGTGACGCATCAGAAGAAATCTTGGGTTTTTATGGAGATTTAAATTATTTTCCTTTTGGGTCTTATCATTGGGTGATTCGTGGAGGAAATTATGCAGAAGATGGGGTTTTTTATATTAATATGCATAGTGGTCAATCGGTTGATAACGCTACATTTAGGGTTGCGTTGATTAAATAGAATTGTTATGGCAATTCTGTTTTTTTTATTTAACTTATTGTAAATTGATAATCATAGTTATTTTGATGTGAAATTCAATGTATATTGTACTTGAATATTTTGTCTATTTTTGTTATCATTATATAGAATAGAGGTATGTATGAGAAAAGTTTTGATGTTAATAGTTAGTATTTTATTACTTATTGGTTTTGTAGGATTTACTTATGTTATGTATGATGAGTTTGTTAATGCAAGTAAAGATTTATCTTTAGATGTAGCTTATGATAATGAAGAAGAATCTTCTATTTATAAACTTGCTGATACTATGCCTATTAGTAATGAAGATGGGATGTTAGTAGATAGTTTTGATTTTTCAATTACTAATAATACTGAGGGACTTAGTGCTTACCGTATTACTATTACTGGTGATCCTTCTTTGGATAGTAGTTTATTAATTGATAATGATTATATAATGGTTTCTTTTCAAAAAGATAATGGTGGTTATAGTCAACCTATGTCATTAAGTGATGTTGGTGAAGGTTTTTATATAGTTAATAATCAATTTATAGATCCTTCTGTTACTGCTAATTATAGTATTAAATTATGGGTTAGTGATAAAGCTAGTGTGGGGCTTACTGGTAAAGTGTTTCAAGGAGTTGTTTCGGTTGATACTATTGAGTTAGAAAATGGTAAATATTTAGACACTACTAAGCCTACTATTAGTTTAAATGGTGAAGAAGTAGTTAATGTTATTAAAGGTGATTCTTTTACTGATTTAGGTGTTAGTGGAATTGGTGATAATAAAGATAATTTAAGTGTTAAAGATGTTGTAGTTAGTTATTATAATTGTAATGACGAGTGTATTGAAATTAATGATATAGATATTAGTAAAGTTGGTAGTTATCAAATTAAATATATGATCGCAGATAAAAGTTTTAATTATAATAGTGTATACCGTACTGTTAATGTTGTAGAATAGATACTTTTTTGTATCTTTTTTCTTTGTTTGTTTGAAACTGTTTTAATTTTATGGTATTCTTATATAGTATGAGGAGAGTTGAAAATGGAAGTTAAGAGAGTAGTTGTAGGGAGACTACAAACTAATTGTTATATATTAATTAAAGATGGAGTTGCTTTGGTAATTGACCCAGGAGATGATGGGGTTAAGATTAAAGAAGCAATTGGTGAGAATAAACTTGGTGGAGTATTAATTACACATTCACATTTTGATCATGTTGGTGCGTTAAGAGACTTTACTAAGAAAAACGCTATTGTTAATAAGAGAAGTAATTTAGAAGAAAAAGAATATGTAATGGGTCCTTTTAAATTTGAAGTTATTTATACACCGGGACATAGTAGTGATTCAATTACTTTTTATTTTAGAGAAGATGGTGTTATGTTTACTGGAGACTTCTTATTTAAAGAAGAGATTGGAAGATGTGACTTACCGACTGGTAATATTAACGAGATGTAAAAAAGTATTGATAAAATATTAGGTTTTGATAAGACAGTTGTTATTTATCCAGGTCAAGATGAAGAGTCAACAT
>CAYJHB010000106.1:0-1706 GCA_964370105.1 uncultured Muribaculaceae bacterium
CTAAAACGTAATCTGTTTGTTCTCCACAACTTAATTGAGTTTTTAATACATATTCATCTTCGGCAATTTTTGTAACTTGTACAAAACTGTTTTCTTTATCACATGCATTATTAAATTCATCAGTAAATGGTAGTACTAATTTTTGTTCTTCCATTTCTTTTAACGTCATGCTAGTAGATTCTCCAATATTTATTGGTAATTTATTAACAGTATAATGTTTTCTAGCTGCGTCTTGCATTATTTCGATGTTTTCATTAAATATTCTACTATTGAATTGACTTAATTCAGGAGTAGGGATTAACCATATTAATAATATTAAGAATAATACTATTAATAATATTTTAACTATTACATCTTTCCAATTTAATTTTAAATAATATTTATCGTTCATAGTATCCCCCTTATCCTAAAGTCCTTGTTGAGTCATCGTTCATTGTTTCTTCAATATCTCTACCAATTGCATTTAATGGACCATCTACTTCGTTTATATTTTCAACTATGTATCCATAATTATCATATAATGCATCTAAATACGTGATAGAAGTTGATGCATTTTGAGCATTTTGATTAGCTGCAATGATCATTCCTCTAAAGAAGTTAGCTTGTAAATATTTATCATATCCGTTAAACATTTCACTATCTTCAAAGATGAATTCTTTAACTCCGATTTCAAATATTTGATTAGCTGCACTTTGTGCACCTTCTTGTGTAGGATTATTTTTCATTTCATTTATTAGTGAAGACATTCTTGATAACTCTTCTTGTTCTAATGTGTTATCTAAGAAGAATACTCCATAATCTAATGTATAGTTTCCAGCATTAGGATCAGTTGGTAAACCACTGATTCCTGCTATTTGTTGTGATGTTAATCCTGACATATCATAAGTATCTACTAGGATAGCTATCATTAATGCTGCACGATCCATATCACAAGCTAATGCTTTTTGATCTTCTGTTAAATAATTATAATTACACCAGTAAATTAATGAAGTAATATCTTCTTTAGTAACAGGTACTGGATTTCCATTTAAATCAGGAATAATTAAATCAATGTTATTTGATGTTAATTGATTCATGATAGTTGTAGATTTTGTTTCTACAATTTCTGCAGTAATTTCATCATTTAATATTTCTTCTTCAGTTGTTTCTTCTTCAAATGTTTCTTCTTGTGAAGTAGAATTATTTGAGTTACCACTATCTACTGATTTATCTAAGTTTTTAAGTATAGTATAAGCTCCAATAGTAGTACCAGTTAATAGTGCTGCTATTAGAAGAGTTATTCCTGTAACTTTACCAACTTTTTTGATTTTTTTTCTTCCAGCTTCAGTTAATAATTCCTCTTTAGGCTTTTTAACTTTAACTTTTTTCTTTGGTTGTAGTTCAAGTAATTGATTTAGCAATACTTTTATTTCAGCTAGTTCTTCTTCAGGTGTATTTTCTTTTTTTGATTCAGCTTTTGATTCAGCTGCTTTTTTAGCCATTATTGCTTGTAATTCTTTAGCAATTTCTGTTTGTGTTTCATTTTCAATTTTCATTTTTATTCCCCCCAATTGATAATGTTGAATAGAATATCATAATATGTAGTATAAGTCAATAAAAAACCCTTATAAAATAAGGTTTTTATTGGTAATTTTGTTTATTTATGTTATAATGTTTTCACGGGGTAGTAATGGCTTCGACAGTGTATGTAAGAATAGGACTGCAAG
>CAYJHB010000107.1:0-1697 GCA_964370105.1 uncultured Muribaculaceae bacterium
TTTGTATCATAAAATACACCTCTCTTAAACAGTACTAATTATAACAAAAATAAGACTAAATAGCAAACAAAAAGAAGTAATATTACTTCTTAAATACTTTATCTTTATATATAGTGGGTAATTTATTAGTGATTACTTCTGTTCTTTTAAGAATATCATCTTTATAATCAACTAACATCACATTACCACCAAGCATAGGATCAAGATAATGTTCAAATGTTATATTATTAGGCACAACTAATGTAACATTAGGTAAACTAACAATACTAGGCAAATATAAAGAATAAGAAATATTTTCTGATACCTTTCCTACTACTTCCGGAAATAAGTGACTATGGCCATATTCCACCACCATATAGTCATTATAAAACTTTGCCACCTCACCCATAACTTCATTAATAGAAGTTTGATTCTTATCAACGAATTTTTCAATATAACTCAAAGTACTTCTTCCAAATTTATTCTTATTAACAAACTCTATATTTAAAAAGTTACCTTTATTATCACCAATAAACTTAAAAGTATTGTTTCTCTCATTAGAAAGAAAACTCCAAACTAAATTATTATTAACTACATCAAACCAATCAACATCTATAACAGCTATATTAGATTTTTTCTTTATCCCTAAAAAGTTTTTCTTATCATGATTACTATTATATAAATTAATAACTTTTTGAATTTTAAAAGATAAGTCCCTATTTGAAATATCTTTTTCTAATATTTCCTTCAAAGTATAAAGACTAAGTTTATCATTAGTAAAAGAAACTTCTTTCTTATCAAGTACTTCAATCAATTCATCTATAAACAAATCATAACTAATATTTTCCATAAACTATTCACCTTTATAATATAATTAATCCTATTTCTTAAATATTTTATTTTTATATACCTCAGGTAATGTATCAATAACAATAGGTGTTCTTTTATAAATATCATCTTCATGATCAATTATAATCTTATCTGCCTTTAATGCAGATTGCTTATTAGTAAAGTCTTCAAATTCAAGATTTCTATCAAATCTTAAACAAGTATTCGGTCCACTAGTATTTTCAAGTGAAAAAACATATTCAACACTAGGAGATACATTTCTTTTCAAAGTGAAATCTTTCCCCCATTCTAAAATATCATTAAATACATTACAGTCATACATTTTTTGAAGCTTAGTAATATTAGTTAAAATGTTAGAAAACTCGTCTTTTCTAACAGAAATATATCTATCAAAAAAATCATGTATCCTTTCTACTTTTTTACCTGTTGCTACTTTACCAAAAAAAGTAGCACTAGTAATTTCAAATTTATCATACTCTCCAAACATATCACCAGAAATCTTTATAAAGTAACTTTTCCTTTTGTGTTTGTAATGTGAAAAAACAATATCAGAATGATCAGAATATTTACGCTGAGAACACCAATTAAATTTAACTTTAGGTGTATCTATTCTTTTCTGCAAACCAAATAAACTCGTAGTAAATCTATCCTTATTAATATCATTCACAATATCTAAAGCATCTTCCACATAAGTATATTGCTTCAAATCTTCAGTAATTATCTCTTTTAACTTATAAAGACTAAGTTTCTCCTCAGTAAAAGAAACCTCATTTCTATCAAGAACTCCATTAAGTTCATCTATTAAATCAACATATTTCATAAAACCTCCTATCTATAATATACATATACAAAAGAAAAAAAGCAAGATT
>CAYJHB010000108.1:0-1695 GCA_964370105.1 uncultured Muribaculaceae bacterium
TGTTATATATTAATCATCATTATCATCATCATCGTTGTCATCATCATCGTCATCATCATCATCATCATCGTTGTCATCATCATCGTTGTCATCGTCATCATCGTTGTCATCGTCATCGTTGTCATTATTATCATCATCATTGTTTTCTTCAATGTCTGTTTCAATTTTTATAATTTCACCTGTTGTAGCATTTATATCATACTCATATTCTGCATTAGTAGTTTTAAATTCTATTTCATAAACTACTACACCATCTTCCATGTCAAACTCAATATCTAAATCTTGATATGTAGATACACTTGCATTTTGAGTTGCAATTGTTAACGCTTCTTGTTCTGTTAAATATTTGTTTGTTGATGCTATACCTGTTGTATTTACATTTTCAACATTATTTTTTGTTGAATTTACTAATAAATTTAAATCATTTGTTGTTAATACCGATAAAGCTTCAAATGTATATGTTGGATTACTCATTATTATTTTGTTAATAAGTTCTGCCTTACCTAGGGAAATATTATATTCTTTTGCTAGCGCTTCTAATTCTTTTGTGTTATCCACAACTTGTGTGATTATTGCTGATTCAATATTATTTTTTTCTAATGTTTTATCAACAGTGTTGTTAACTTTTTCTACTGTTTCTTTGGCTTTTTCCCCATTACCTGTTACTAAAACACTATTTTTATCTTCTGTAATATATTGATCTTTAACTAATTCATTTACTATATCTTTAGTTGCATTCTCAATTGTTTCTCCAGTTACATTTACATCTTTAATTATTTCGTTAGCATCTTTATTTAATGTATTTACTTCTTGTACTTTACCACTAGCATCTACTCCTAATTCAATTGATGGGTTTATATCTAATGTTATTGTAGTTACTACTGGATTAGAACTTGTCATAACCATAGCTAATACTACTGCTCCTACTGCAACTGTTGACCCTATCATTGTAATTGGCATACTTAACCATTTTTTCTTTGTTTTATTTTCATTTTCCATTCTTAAAATAACTCCTTCGTTTTTATTTATTTTATTTTGAATGGCACTGAAATCTGATTTAATTAATTTTTCTGTCATTTTATTGATATCATTTTTAATTTTATTATTTTTCATTTTACACCATCCTTATATATAGAACGAATCTTTTTGATCGCTCTATGGTATTTAGAGAGAACTGTTGATAATTTTAAATCTAGTAGATTAGCTATTTCTCTAAATTTATAATCTTCAATCGAGTTTAATATGAATATTTGTCTTTCTTCATCATCTAATAATTCTATTATATTTTTTAATAATATCTTATCAAATGAATCACTTTTTTTGCCTAGAGTATGTTCCATTTCTTCTATGTCTACTGTTTGTTTTTTCTTATTACTTTTAAGTTTATTTAAACATAAGTTTTTAGTAATAGTTAAGATCCATGCCATTGGTTTATTCCTAGGATTGTAATTTGTTGCATACTTATTTATATTTACATAAGTATCTTGCATGATATCCTCAGCGTCACTACAATTTTTTATCATTGATAGTGCGAAACGATAAACATAGTTTCTAGTTTCATTATAAAGCATTTCTAGTGCTAATGAATCTTCATTACCTATCTTTATAATGTAGTTTTCTAAGACTTGATCATTCATATTTTTTCTCCTCTCATATATACAACAATCGAAGTTGTTATTTTATTGCATTAAATTT
>CAYJHB010000109.1:0-1650 GCA_964370105.1 uncultured Muribaculaceae bacterium
ATGATTTCATCATCAACATATGATAGCATACTTTCTGCGATTCGATAAAAGTTTTGTAGTCTTTTCTTATCGATGAAATAAGGCATAGTAATTCTTTGTTCAACGTTATACAATAATATATATTTGATAAATGTTGGAATTTTATCTTTTTTCTGTTTTACGTGTCTTATTATACCTTTATACAAGTAGTCAAAAACATCAGTAAACCACACTGTCCCATATTTATTATGGCTTGTAATTGAGTTTTCTTCCATTCTTTTACGATAATAATATACGGCTTCTTGTGGAGATATCATACCAAAACGTGGTACAATATGATTGATATTTTTAAATTTTGTATATCTTGCATACAGTCCACTTTCTCTTTCAAAAGATTCAATTGGTAAAGTTACCATGTCTATTAAGTATTTATTTTCTTCAAAAAAGTCGTATACAACTTCTAATGCTCTTGGATGTAGCAAATCATCTGAATCTAGAAAATTTAAGTATTTTCCTGTTGCATACTTTATTCCAAGATTTCTTGCTGTTGATACTCCACCATTTGATTTTGAATGATATTTTATATTATTTTTATATCTATTAGCAAACTCTTTACAAATTGCTCCACTATTATCTGTTGAGCCATCATTAACTAGAATAATTTCAATATTTTGTTCAAAACTTAGTGTTTGTTTCATTACTGATTCTATTGTTTCTGCTATATATTTTTCTGCATTATATACAGCAATTACTATCGAAAATTTATATGTATTGTTCATATATATTTCCTCCTTTTTCTATTAAAATAAGTATGACTTATTTTATCATATTTTTATTTAAAAGTAAAAGTTTTTTTGCTTTTTTTATTCTTCATCTTTTCCTTTAAATATATGGTGTAAACCAATCAATTCTAAAAGTGTAACTTCGTGTTTTTGATTTTGTTGGTTATTCTTGATGGTCTTTACTATCCATTCTATAGTAATTATTCCTGGTATAAGTAGCCACCATGGATTTAAATTAGTAATACTCAATACAATAAAAAAGATAAACACGATTATATCAAGTAATTTATTCATTTAATATTTTACCTCTACTAAGTATAAACCTTCTGCGGGAGCACATGATCCATACTTCCCTCTTGTTTTACTTTCTAATATTTCTTTTACTTGGTTAGTTTTTATTTTATTAGTTCCTACTTTTAGGAGAATTCCTACCATATTTCTTACTTGGTATTTCATAAAACCATTACCTGTAAATATGATTTCATATTCGTCTTTGTTCACTTTATTTATCTTAGCATTAGTAATAGTTCTTATGCAGTTATCTTTGTCTATATTTTCTGTGACAAAGGCTCTATAATCATGTGTTCCTTTAAAATATTTAATAGCTTTTTTCATATCAATAATATTTAATTTATGATTATGTTGAAATTGATAACTCTTTTTTATCGGATTATATTCTCCTGTATTTATTAAGTATTTATATGTCTTTGATTTTACATCAAACCTAGCATGAAAATCGTTATTTACCTCTTCTGCAGTAATCACATGTATATCACCTGGAAGTAGTGTATTCATGGCTCTTTTTAGCTTATAGGGCGTTATATTTATATTTAAATCAAAATGGGCAGTTTGTCCTAGGGCATGAACTCCTTTGTCAGTACGTCCTGAC
>CAYJHB010000110.1:0-1581 GCA_964370105.1 uncultured Muribaculaceae bacterium
GCATTTACTGATTGTCCACAACTTAAGAAAATCATAAGAAGATAAATAATAAAAATAAGAGATTCAGCATTTTTCTTGTGTGAAAGTTTGAAAGAAATTATAATTCCAAATACAGTAACAGAAATAGAAGAATCAACATTTGCTTTGTGTGAAAAATTAGAAAAAATAACAATTCCTGATTCAGTAGAAAGGATTAGAGAAAGAACATTTAGTACCTGCAATAATCTCCAAACAATAAATTTACCAAAGTCAGTGAAAATAATTGAAGGATATGCATTTGAAAATTGTCCAAGTTTAATAATAAATTTAGACTCTGTAGATTCAGTATCGGATAGAGCATTTAAAGTTTATGAAAAAACAAAAACATAAAGAAGAATAGTTAAATAAAAATCAAAAAAGAGAAGAAGAAAATAACACTAGATAAACAATATAGGAGTCGATTAGATGGATTTAGAAGAAAGTAGAAAGAGAATTCAAGAAGAAATACTTAGAACTACTAAAGAACTTAGAAGTGTAGAAGAAAAAATTGAAAGTAGTTTGTTATCAAAAGAAGCAGAAGCAACCAAAAATAATATAGCAGATAAACAAAATCAAAAAAGAGAAGAAATCAAAACTGAAATTAAAGCATTGAAAGAAACAAAAAATAATATTTCAAATAAAAATATAGAAAAATTGGTTGACTTACAATTAGAACGAGATGAAGAATGTTTACTGTTACTGTTAGAGGATTATTGCTACTATAAAGAGTTGTACTTTGAATATAGTTCACGTGCTAGTTTAGTAAAAGTTTCTATTCCCTCAAAAATAGATGTAATTAAAGAACGGACATTCCGTAAAAACAAAATTGTCGAAGAAATAATAATGACAGATTCTGTTAGGGAAATAGAATTTGGAGCCTTTTCGATGTGTACATCATTAAAGAAAATTAATCTTTCAAATTTTATAAGAAAGATTTCGCCATGGACATTTGAGTACTGTACCTCTTTAGAAGAAATTGTAATACCAGATTCAGTAGAGTTAATAGAAGGAACTGCTTTTTCTAAATGTTATTCATTAAAAAAAGTGACTTTTCCAAAGTATTTACGAAGTATAGGAGAATGTGCATTCAACAACTGTACCTCTTTAGAAAAAATTGTAATACCAGACTCAGTAAAAATAATTAAAAACTCTGCTTTTGCTGAATGCTCCTCTCTGACAACAGTTGAGATGCCTAAACAAACAGAAATAGAAAGTAGGGCATTTACTGATTGTCCACAACTTAAGAAAATCATAAGAAGATAAATAATAAAAAGTTGTAGACGAAACTAAAAATATTATAACTAATATATATAGATCGTGAAGATTAATATTATTCTCGGTCTTTTTTGTTGTAAAAAGATATTATATGCATAGTATAGAAATAGGTGATGTTATGAAGAAAGTGATAATAGTTTTAATACTATTACTTATTCCTATAAATGTAAGTGCCTTAGGGGAATCTTCTAAAAGTGCAATTATAATGAATACAGATAATAGACAAGTTATATATGAAAAGAATGCACATGAACCAAGATTAATAGCATCAACTACTAAGATAATGAC
>CAYJHB010000111.1:0-1369 GCA_964370105.1 uncultured Muribaculaceae bacterium
ATCCAAAAATGAAAGAATACATCTTCACTTCAAGAGATGATATTTATATTATCGATTTACAAAAAACAGTAAAGAAAATCGAAGAAGCGTATGCAGCAATGAAAACACTTGCCGAAAACGGTGGACAAGTTTTATTTGTAGGTACTAAGAAACAAGCACAAGAAGCAGTTGAAGAATGCGCGACTAGAACAAATATGTTCTTCATCAACCAAAGATGGTTAGGTGGAACATTAACTAACTTCAAAACAATTAGAACAAGAATCAGAAGATTAGACGAAATTGAAAAAATGGAAGCGGACGGAACTTTTGATTTATTACCTAAAAAAGAAGTTATTGGAATCAAAAAAGAATACGAAAAACTAAATAAAAATTTACGTGGTATTCGTAATATGAAAAAAATTCCTGATGTTATGGTAGTGGTTGATCCTAAAAATGAAGAAATCGCTATTAAAGAAGCTAGAATTTTAGGGATTCCTGTATTTGGTGTAGTTGACACTAACTGTGATCCTGATATGGTTGATTATGTTATTCCTGGTAATGATGATGCTGTTAGATCAGTTAAATTATTAATCGGATCAATTACTAACGCTATTGCAGAAGTAAATGGTAATGAAATCATGGAATGTGTAACAGAAGAAGATAAATCAGGAAGAAGAGAAACAAGAAAAGAAACTCCTAAAACTGAAGTTAAACCAGAAGTTAAAGAAGCTAAAGTTGAAGTAAAAGAAGAAGTTAAAGTAGAAACTACAACAACTGATTTAAATGAATTAACTTTAACTGAATTAAAAGAAAAAGCAAAAGTTGCTGGTATTAAAGGTTATTCTAAAATGAAGAAAGAAGAGTTAATTACAGCTCTAAACTAAGGAGGATATATGTTTACTGCAAATGATGTTAAAACATTAAGAGAAAGAACAGGGGCAGGAATGCTTGATTGTAAGAAAGCATTACAAGAAACAGAAGGAAATATCGAAAACGCTATTGATTGGTTAAGAGAAAAAGGAATTTCAAAAGCAGCGAAAAAAGAAGGAAGAGTAGCAGCAGAAGGATTATGTCAAATTAAAACAAATGGGAACAAAGCCGTAATCTTAGAAGTAAACTCTGAAACTGATTTCGTTGCTAAAAACGAAGAATTTAAAGCTTTTGTTGATGAAATCGCAACTATTATCTTAAACAATGATTTAGCTACAGTAGAAGATTTATTAGCACTAGAAGTGAATGGTCAAACAGTTGCAAATATGCAAGTGGCAATCACAGCTAAAATCGGAGAAAAAATTAGTATTAGACGTTTTGAAGTAGTTACTAAAGAAGATAATGCTTCATTTGGTGGATACTTACATATGGGTGGTAAAATTGCTGCACTTATGTTAAT
>CAYJHB010000112.1:0-1302 GCA_964370105.1 uncultured Muribaculaceae bacterium
TTCCCATTCATCATCTGTAATAAACACCAATCTCATATCCAAATTTAATAAATCATTTAATAATTTTTCAATTTCATTTAGTCTTTGATCAGCAATTGAAACTTGTGACTCAAACCTATAAGATAAAATAGCATAAGTCTCACTAGCTACCCTTATAGTTGAATCAAGTAATAATGAAATAATATTCCCATTTTCCATTTTCTCTGAATGTAAATTATCAATGTCGTCTTTCAAAATAGCAAGAGCTTCTTTATTAGCATCACAAAAAGTATTATTAATTCTAATTTTTTTCAATTCATCAGATATAACAAAATTATTTCCCGGGAAATAATTTTTGTTATCTTCATTACTTTCATCACCAGAGTTAGTCACCAAATTATTTCCCGGGAAATAATTTTTATCACTTGCAACATCTTCTTTTGTAACCATAACGGAACTATCCACAACTTCATTTTTTGAATTCGTTTTAGAGTTATTTTTGGTTTCATTTGTTTTAATTGATTCATTTGCTATAGATTTATCTGGTGACTCATAAATATATGATAATAATTTAAGTTCCAAGTAAATTTTAGGATTAAAACTAGTTTTAAGTTCTGGAATAAACAAATTAAGAAAATTAGCAAGTTTAATACTTGCTGCTACATCAATTAACTTCTTATTTCCACTATAATGACTTAGAATACTCTTATGCAAATATAAAACAACGTTGTTTACAATTTTAATCAAATCATTTCCATTTTTTTCCATATTAGATAACATATTTAATATAGAAGACGTATCATTATCATTTATTGCATTAACAAACAATTCAATTTCAATATCCGAAAGCACTCCATTAACTTTATTATAAATATCAATACTAACTCTCTCGTTTTTTGCTACGAAAGAAGTAATTTGATCTAACGAGCTAAGTGCATCACGCAATGCTCCATCAGCACTTTGTGCTATTTTAGTTAAAACATTTTCATCTATATCAATATTTTCCACAATACATATTTTACGTAATCTATCTACAATAGTGTCAACTTCAATTTTTTTCAACAAAAAGCATTGACATCTAGACAAAACAGTAACTGGTACTTTATTAAGCTCCGTTGTAGCCAAGATAAAAATTACATGTTCAGGCGGTTCTTCCAAAGTCTTCAACAATGCATTAAAAGCGCCAACAGTCAGCATATGTACTTCATCAATAATATATATTTTATATTTAAGAGAATTAGGCATTAAATTAACCTTATTATTAATTTCCCTTATTTCATCAACACCATTATTTGAAGCAGCATCAATTTCAATAATATCAAC
>CAYJHB010000113.1:0-1294 GCA_964370105.1 uncultured Muribaculaceae bacterium
TCTTCTCCTACATCATACATCTCTACTATATTAGGATGAGAGATTCTTGATGCTGATAGTGCTTCCCGTTGAAATCTTCTAACGAATTTTTCATCATTAGTAAGATCTCCTCTTAATATTTTGATAGCTACATCTCTATCTAAAATCATGTCATGAGCTAAATATACATTAGCCATTCCACCTTCACCAATACTACGAATTATTTCATAGCGATCATTTATTTTTTGCCCCTTTATTACCATTTTTATTCTTCACCTTCTTCACTTCTAATTAGATATGCTACTGATATATTATCAGTACCTCCCCTATTATTTGCTTTATGAATTAGTTTGATTACTTGTTCTTCAATATCAGTATTATTTAATAATACCTTTTCTATTTGTTCTTCATCAATCATGTTAGTTAATCCATCACTACATAGCATAATCGAAGTTATTTTTTCAAAGTCAATACAATCAAAAACATCTATGTCAATAGGATTATTAGCTCCTAGTGCTTTCATTAAAACATTTTTTTTAGGATGATTTTTAGCTTCTTCTTCACTAAGTTCTCCTGCTGTTAGGAGTAAGTTAACTAGTGTATGATCAGATGTCACTTTGTGTAGTTTTTCATCTTTGATAACATAACCACTTGAATCACCTATATTACCAAATAAAATATATTCTTTGGTATGAATAGCAACTACTAGTGTTGTTCCCATTCCTTTACTCTCAGGATGCTCTTTTTCGTGTTTAAAGATTAAGTTATTTATATCATTAACTGTATTTCTTAACCAGTTAACAGCATCTACTTTATTTTTCTTTTGGAAAGTATCCATGAAGTGTTTCCCTAAATAATTAATAGCAATAGCACTTGCTACTTCACCAGCAGAGTGTCCTCCCATACCATCAGCTACTGCCATGATATAATCGCCATCTTTATTTTTTAAAATCACTACACCATCTTCATTATGGTCTCTTACTTTTCCAGAATCTGTTAAATAGAAACTCTTCATGCTTCCTCCTTCTTGCTTCTAAGTTGTCCGCAAGCAGCACTAATACTAGTACCAAATTCCCTTCTTATTGTTACATTTATGTTATTCTTTTTAAGTATATCATAAAATTTCATTATTTGTAACTTTTTACTTCTTTTGTAGTCAATATTTTGTGTTTCATTATAAGGTATTAAGTTAACATACCCATTTATACCCTTTAGTAACTTTGCTAATTCTAAAGCATTTTCACCGCTATCGTTTATATCTTCTAATAATATATATTCAAAAGTTAAACGTCTTTTCGTCTTTTCATAGTATTTT
>CAYJHB010000114.1:0-1174 GCA_964370105.1 uncultured Muribaculaceae bacterium
TTAATGCCATTTATTATCACTCCATTTTGTCTTAACCAATTATAACTAATATTAGCTTATATTTCAAGGATTGTTTACTTATTTTGACAAATATCTTGCAATTTATACATATAGACAAAAGAAAAAAGAGTATCAACTCTTTTTCTTACATCATATTTTCGATTATGTTTTCTTTGTTATTAGACATTGTTCTAACAACTTTTTTTAAATCTTCTTTCGCATTTGGATTATATTTTTTATAAGCCATCCAAGAACCTACACCTAGCGCTCCTATTGCTGCGACCATTAGTGTTTTTTTCATCATTTTCATAATTATCACCTCATCAAACGAAAATATGTGACACAATATAAATTCATTGTATCATTAGTATTATGAGTTAATTATCTTCTTTTATACTACTAATTAGTAATTCTTTTATGGTTGTTCTTCTTGTATCACTATAGTTATTAACAGCTGATGATGTTAGACTATTTTTTTGACCTAAAACGAATAATTTTTTCTTACTACGTGTAACTCCAGTATAAATTAATTTTTTGTATAACATACGCTTATATTCATCTAAAACAGGCATAATTACAATATCAAACTCACTTCCTTGTGCTTTATGTACAGATATTGCGAAGCCATGTTTGAATTTTATAAAACTAGCTTGAGTATACCTCACTTCATTGCCATCAAAGTCAACATATATTTCTTTATTAGGAGTAGTTACTATTTTACTAATAATACCAATATCTCCATTAAAGACATTTTCATCAGGCATATTAGTAAGTTGTATAACTTTATCATTTTCACGGTAGATTGCTTCACCTACTACTACTTCTTTTTTACTAGTTTTTTTAGGATTAAATACTTCTTGTAATAGTTTATTTAAAGAATCAATTCCGTTTGGTGTTTTGTACATAGGTACTAATATTTGGAAATACCGATAATCATAATCTAGATAATTTTCACATAGTTCTTTTAATTCTTTTTTCAAATTTTTAGAATCTGCTTCAATAAGAGTTAAGTCATCTTTTTGATTAAAACAATTAAAATCTACTTCTCCTTTATTGAGATCATATGCTAGTGTTAGAATATTAGAGTCTTGAGCTTGACGATATAATTCTTTTAAGTGCACAATTGGTAGTTTATCACTTTCTATAATATCTTTTAAAACTTGTCCAGGTCCTA
>CAYJHB010000115.1:0-1023 GCA_964370105.1 uncultured Muribaculaceae bacterium
AACAGGAAAAAGAGCTTATTTTACAAAAAATGAGCGAACTTGGGACAAAGAACACTGAAGCGTATCTTAGAAAAATGGCGATTGACGGATTTATCATTCACCTTGATACCACCGACGTGCGTGAGCTTGTGCGTATCCTTAGAGTTACGAGCAACAGCCTAAATCAGCTCACAAAGCGTGTACATGAAACAGGTAATATATATGGCGAGGACATCGAGGATCTACGCAAAAGTTATGAGAAAATGTGGAGCGTTGCCGAGCAAATCATGTTAAGGCTTGCGAGTATTTAAAGTGCAGTTTTAAGAATAAACAAACCCACCAAAATTGTCTGATAATTTTGGTGGGTTTAACATTTTATTTATGGACTTATGGTATATCTATGTGATATAATAGAAACATTCGATAATTTATTGAGTAAATTAGACGATATACAATATGGTGTGTTATAGGGGATTATTTTGTAATCTTACACAAACAAATATATGGCTTTACAGCCGAAAAATTTATATAATGAATGGAGGAACTCTGAATGAAAAAGATGTTTTTATGTGTCAGTGTGATTACTTTAGTTATAGCACTTGTAGGATGTAGCGTTATGGTTCAGCCCAACAATAAAGATGATTGGAAAACAACATCTGTAGTGGAAGTGTCTGATGAAATATTACAAGTTTGTTATGATACTATGCAAGAAAAAGGCTATGAGTACGATGAAAATGATTATAAAGCTGTATCTTTAGGTGATTTGATTGACTATGTTGCTACATTTGAAGATGTTGATGAAGATTTGCTTGATGAAGATGATATATTAGTTCAATTTGAAGCAATGCGAATTGTGATTGATGCCAATACAAATGAAGCTCTTGGAAGTATTCCCTATGTGTAAAATGAGCAAAATAGAAACTGCCCTAAAAGTAGCACATACACAAAATAAAACTAATTAAATAAACGCACGAAACACTCGTTGACTAAAAATCAATGAGTGTTTTTTTGTGCAAAAATTAAAGGAGGAAATAAAAATGTTAA